>JAJHRE010000002.1 GCA_020832985.1 Desulfurococcaceae archaeon
AGTTAGGTGATATCATTAAATTCGCAGCTATTAACATGGATATAGTTAGGTCTGTAAACTTCCAACCAGTTAGTTTAGTAGGTATGATTAAGAAGGCTGAGAGGGAGAGGTTAAGGATAACTATAGCAGATGCTGTTAAACTTATTGAGGAGCAGACCAACGGTATGATAAGTAGGGATGATTGGTTCTCAGTCCCAGCTACAGTACCTATATCAGAATTTATAGAGGTTTTAGAAGGTAAGTTCAAGTTTGAAATGACTAACCACCCACAATGCGGTGTAGGTACTTACGTGTATGTTAGGAGGGAAGGTAATGAAGTTAAGTATATACCTATAACTAAGATGGTTGATGTTAACGGATTTTTAGAGATGTTGAGGGAGAAGACTCAAGAGCTTAAGAGTAAGAGTAAGTTCTTAGTAAGTACTAAAGTACTCCTAAACCTAATAACTAAGTATATAAGGTGGGGTAACGTACCTCAAGATATTAAGACATTACTACCTAAACTACTCTACGATATATTCACTAAGAGGGATTACCACTCACTAGGTGTTTGGCACTATAAGTTCTTATTCATAGGTATGATGCACTTCATGGACCTCTACAACTACGATGTTGAGAGGGTTATGAGGTGTAACATACATTACTTAATGCCTGACGGTAGGTTAATACCTTTCTGTACATTCAACGTCTTAAATGAGGTTTATAGAGATTACGTACAGAAGAAGTATATGATGGCTGTAGATGATTGGGTTAGAGTACATGGTAAAGACTTAAGAGTTGGTAAGTATAGGAGGGACTTAGAACTAATTAAGAAGTTAGAGGGTAGTGAATTATATAGAAGGACTTACGAAGCATTCATTAAAAAGTAGTCTTACTTTAACATATTATGGTATGATTTAATCATATTATTTAACTCATTAACCCATACACTCAGGTCTTCAGGTCTTGACGGGTAGTTCATGTAGTGTTCCTTAATTAAATCCATATACTTAACAAGTGTTCTAAGCTTAAGTAGTAGTGACGGTCTAGTAAGTAGTGATGCTAGTTTAAGAATCTTATCAATAACACCTACTTCAAACCTCCCCCTCCTAGCAATCTCATTCAACTCATCACCACTAACTAACCCCTTACTAATCACGAATTCGAGGTCGTCATTACTTAGCTTCTGTAGGAAGTACCTAAGTAGGTCTAAGGCCCCCTGCTTACACCCATACCTCCTCATATAACATACGTTCGCACCCCATAAGTTAGTAGCTGAGGTATCACCAATGCTTAAAGCATTAACTATAGCTTCTGAAACACATTTAGCTGATATCATTGAGGAACCCTTACCACCGCCATGTACCGGGTTTACTACATATGCAGCATCACCTATAACTGCAATACCGTTCCAAACAAGTGAGGTTAGAGGCTTCCTAGTAGGTACTAAAGCACCCCCAGCCTTAACTACCTTACTCCCTCTAAACTCAGGCCTCGATAACACGTACTTATAGAGTTGTTCTCTAGGATGTACACCTTTTAAATCAGCTCTAACCCCTAAACCTACGTTAACGTAACCCCTCATTAAGCTGTATGGGAAGAACCACCAATAACCTCCAGGAGCCACATCATTGTTTACATATATCCTTAAGATCTCAGGCTCCTCAACCTCACCCTCCAACACTCTAACCTCCCTATAAGCTACGTTAGCATCTACAAAGTCTAACTCCTCAGTGATAGGCCATGACTTAGGTAAGAACCTAACTACAGACCTAGCATTACCACTAGCATCTACTACTACCTTAGCATTTAACTCCTTAACACCTCCAGACCATACCCTAACACCAACTACATAACCATCCTTAACTATAGGTCCTCTAACATGTGTACCACCTAAGAATTCACAACCCCTACTAATAGCCTCACTAAGTAATCTCTGAACATACTTAACACTATTAACCTCAAAACCCTCACCACCAACAATAACTCTAAACTCCTCACTAGGTGAGTAAACAGCTATACCCCTCACTAAACCCTCCAACTCCTCACCCTTAGGGTAAGGCATACCTAACTCATCGAAATGATGCTTACCTATAGCATCACCACAAGGCCTATCACCAACATCATCCCAACCCCTAACATCAATTACTAAAGCCTTAACACCAGCCATACTTAAGAAGTAAGCTAGTGAAGAACCTGCAAACCCAGCACCAACAACCACGACATCATAACCCATAAAACCACTAAGAAATGTTATGTAGGTATCCCCTTATAACTATTTCATAACATACGCAAACCCCTATAAAGTGATAGACTAACCTAAGCGGTGATGATGCACCAGTGATGCATTCCCAAAAAGTTAGAGAGATAATTCTAAGAGTTAGAACTCCACTACTCAATACTGAGGATTACTAACTCAACCACGAATATATAAATTATATATATAATAAAATTAAAAAACTAACATTAAATTTATTAAGGTGTTTATACCTTATGTATAGGGTTTAACTGTGAGTGTTGAGGTGGATTATAAGAGATATTTAGAGCAGATTGAAGAACCTCCAGCATTTAACGTTAAGTGGTTATGGACTGTAGCAGGTCCTGGAGCTATCATAGCATCCCTAACTATCGGTAGTGGTGAGTTAGTTTGGACTCCTAGAGCTGCTGCAGCATTCGGTTACGTTATGGTTTGGGCATTCCTCTACGGTGTTTGGATTAAAGGAGTTATTCAGTACTTAGCTAATAGATGGCACACACTCACAGGCATTCCGACATCCTTAGCTACTGCTAGAGTTATAGGTAGGTGGTTTAACATATTCTTAGCTATCACTATACTAGCAGTAATGCCTATGTGGTGGAATATACTAAGCTCACTATCAGCTCAAGTACTGTGGATCTGGGCTGGTAGGCCAGCACCACTCCTCTACTTCTGGATACCTGTGGTGATAGCAACTACATTACTATGTATATTCGCAGCTAGGTTAGGTAAGGCTTATAAAGCAGTAGAGAAAATAAGCTTAGCAGTATTATGGGCTATGTTTATAGGTTTCTGGGCAGCAGTACTACTAGCTACTAGACCTGATTGGGGTGCGTTCTTCGGCAACCTATTCATTCCAAGACCTATACCACCGTATGAGGACTGGATCAAGACTGCAGCCCCAGATATATGGTCATTAACACCTCTAATGCTATTAGGTACTGCTTTAGGGTCTTTAGGTGGTGGTATTCAGGACTACGTCGGTTATCAAGCAATGCTTAAGGAGAAGGGGTGGGCCTTCCTAAAATTCTCTGATGAGATGATTAGGAAGGTCTACGAACTTAAGAAGGGGTTACCGAAGATAGAGATCCCTGAGGATGAGAAGTCTAAGAAGAAGCTACTAGGTTGGCTAAGGCATGCTTCATTTGACTGTGGTTTATCGTTCTTCATGGTCTTCGTAACGACAATGCCTGCAGTAATACTGACTATTGAGGTTTTAAGACCTAGACACCTAGCACCTTCAGGTCTTAGACTCGCTGAGGTTCAGGTTGCCTGGCTTACAGAGACTCTAGGTCCTTGGGCAGGTATTCTATGGTGGTTAGGTTCATTCTTCGCCTTCTGGGGTACTTACTACGGACTTCATGAGGTATATATGTGGACTATCTACGATATGTTGAGAGGGACTTTCAAGCGTTTAGCGAACCTAACACCTAATAAAGTTAGGTTATATCTATGGCCATACTTAATAATAGTTGGAAGTATATTCTTCCTAACAGGCTTCTCACTACCTATACTGGCAGCCTTCGCATCAGCAGCTACACACCTATTCGCACTAGCTATATGGGGTATATCACTACTATACACTAACTTAAGGTACCTACCTAAGGTTTACAGACCCCACATCATAATAGTGATACTTGCTATAATAGGTATATGTGTTTACCTACCATACGGTCTAATACAGTTGATCCAGGTATTCATACCTACATTCACGATCTAAAACCAAACATTTTTTAAACATTAAAATTCTTTAATTTCCTTAATTCCTTCCAAGATACTCTAAACCATCAATTAATTCGGTCCCAGTCGCTCCACCTACATCATAATTCAGAGATAGTCGTTAGGTCATCCCAATAACATTATATTACTGAGTTAATTAATTTTAAGGTTAGGTATCCATGCTCTGTGAGGTTTGTGAGGTTAAGGAAGCTGTTAGTAGGTGTAGGATGTGTAGTAGGTATGTATGTGAAGACCACTTAGGCCCTGACGGTCTATGCAGTATATGTAGGGAGGTATTATGTGAGGTATGTCATCAGAGGTTATCAATTAATAAGTGCTTAATATGTGGTAAGTTAGTATGTAGGAGTTGTTCTGTAGAGTTACAACCAGCTATTAGGGTCTGTAGGGAATGCTATAGTAAGTTGTTAAGTGATGAGTCCTACAGTAAGTTTAGGGGGTACCTAAGGAGGTTCATCAAGGGTAAGTCCTTAATAATCAATCACGAGTAGTTCATCACTACCTAAGACTCACTACTTAAGACCTAGGTAATAAACCTAGAAGTACTCCCTAAGTCCTTAACAACATATTTCAACATATTAAGTACTGACTTAATAATGTTGTTGTCTAAGACGTATGTTGAATCCTTAACTAAACACCCTATAAGCTCTAACTCCCTACTAACTGAGCATATGTTGATTCTAGAGTCATCGAATAAGAAGTCCTCATAATACCTGAAGATATGATATGTTAATGCGTAACTAGTAGGTGTTATAGTGTCTTTAAGGTAGAGGTCACCTACTACGAACTCCTTAACACCTAAATCAGTCACTACCAACTCTACACTCCCCACAACATTCTTAATTAATTCGGAAATATGTGGTGAGTTGAGCTTTAATGCTATGTAACCACCTAACTTATCAACACTTAAAATGCCTCTGAAGATATCTAGAACTTCATAACCGACTACATAGCTTAACCTAATATATACTAACCCACCTACTGAGTTAACAATATCTAAGACCTTATCCTTAAGTAACTCAACATCCCTAACACTTAAATCTGTTTTAAGACCTCTACATACCCTAACATTTAATGCCATAGTACTGAGTATTTAATTTGTTAGGGGGTAATATGTTTAGTGTTGAGGTATTAACATGGAGTACGGGTTAATCTACAGTAAGTACGACCCCGCAGGTGTCGGTATAGTTAACGTTTTGAAGGAGTTAACACATATATCACCAACTAATGTTAAGGGTTTTGAGAAGGCGTTTACCGCTGACGAACTTAACGCCATAATATTAGAGGTTAACTCAGATATCACCGAGTGTGAATTCCTAGATGATTTAGTTAATGTTAAGTATTACGTGATGATCTCTAAACATACTTCATCTCAAGGTGTTAAGTCCTTCACAACACACCACGTAGGTATACCGATCCATGACCTCAACCTAGCCAGGAATACCAGCTCATTCCCACCATCAAACCCACCACTAGCTAAGAAATTCCTACTAAACCTCATTAGGTTTAGGGATGAGTCAGGACTTAATGATTTCGTAGTGTCTTACGAGGTAACTCATCACGGACCCTACAATTTGAGGAAACCTACTACATTCATAGAGTTAGGTAGCTCCCCGGAAGAATGGGGTTTAAGGAAAGCTCAGGAAGTAGTTGCGTACGTAGTAATGAATAGCTTAAGTAGTGATTTAAACTGTACACCTACTGTTGGTGTAGGCGGTAATCACTACGCAAGTATATTCACCTCAAGAGCGTTAAGTAGTGATGAATGCTTCGGACATATAATACCTAACTACGTCATAAAGTACTTTAAAGATGATGTTGATGTCTTAAGTAGACTTACTAACTACGCTATCACCTACTCAGTAGTAGGTACTTCTAAGGTAGTTATAGATAGTAAAGTCCCGTCAGTAGTTAGGAAGTTAGTTAGGGAGGTCTGCAGTAAGTTAGGTTTAGAAGTTGTTTACTAGAATGAGGTCTTAACCCTCCATATAGAGTATTCATTATGGCCTAAGGATTCCGAAGCAGTTAACTTACCTGAAGCTACATCAATAACCTCCTTAAATAACCTCTCACCAGCCTCCTCTAAAGTCTCAACACCCTCCACTATAGTACCTACGTAAACATCTATAATACTACGTAACTTCTTGTAAGTTTCCGGATTACCAGTAACTTTAATTACTGGAGCTATAGGTGAGCCTGTAGGTGTTCCACGACCGGTAGTGAAGATAATTAAATGAGAACCACCAGCAACTAAACCAGTAACTGACTCTATATCGTAACCAGGGGTATTCATGAATATAACACCCTTACGTTTAGGTCTTTCACCATAGTCTACAACCTCCTCAATAACTCTAGAACCACTCTTAATTATAGCCCCCAACGACTTCTCCTCAAGAGTTGTTATACCGCCAGCTATGTTACCTGGTGTTGGGTTCGTACCCCTAATATCTAGCCCTGACTCAAGCATCTCATTCTCAAACCATGAGACATACCTTAACAACTTCTCCCTATTGACTTCATCCCTAATCCTCTTAATTAGTAGGTGTTCAGCACCTATAACTTCAGGAGTTTCAGCAAACACTACAGTAGCTCCTAAATCTACTAACTTATCACTTACGTAACCTACAGCTGGGTTAGCAGCTATAGATGATGTTGAGTCAGAACCACCGCATTCAAGACCTACTACGAGGTTTGATACGTCGTAAGACCTCCTAGATCTCTTACTAGACTCACTAACCATCCTCTTCAAAATACTGACCCCCCTCTCTAAGACCCCCTCATAACCTACCTCCTGAACCTCAAGAACCTCAACCCACTTACCACTCCTAGCGATATCATTAGCTAATTCATTAGCTCTAACCTTCTCACAACCTAAACCAACTACTAACACTGAGAATATGTTAGGGTTTAAAGCAGTCCCTAATAAAGTCCTGTAAGTTATCTCGTAATCAACACCTAATTGAGTACATCCACAAGTATGTAGAGCTGCTGAAGTACTACTAACTAACGATGTTAACTTACTAACGACGTCATTAACACATATGACTGTAGGTAACACTAACACCTTACTCCTAACACCTACACTACCATCAACGTTCTCATAACCTAGAAACTCATACTTCATTAAATCCCCTAAACCTTAACTAAACAATACTTTAAATCCTTAAGTTATGGTTAACTCCTTAAAGATGAACTGATAAACCCTCTCTAAATCGTTAACAGCCCTCTCCAAACTACTGATATCCTTAACTACAGAAGTTAAGCATAAGTAATTATCTTCAGTTAAGTCAAACCTAACTAAGTTTGAGTACGACCTAACCTTACTCTTAAACCTATACACACTCCTAATACCTTCAAAACCCATACTATATTCGTAGAAGGTGTCACTCTCTAAATACATACCGTAATCCTCTTTAATCACTGAGAACGCTATACGTACCCCTCCCACATACTTAGACGCTACTACAACTCTAACACCGTTATCTAGAGGTGTAGCTGTAGAATAACCTAACCTACTTAATACCTCCACAACATCTTTTAAATCATCAGCAACTACATGTTTGAAGACCTCAACACTACCTGTCTTAAACCTACGTAAATTACTTAGAGGCCCTACATAATCACCTAGTAAGAACACTTCAGAGTATGGCTCGCTAAACCCGTAGAATATACAGAATGCCTTACCTGGAGGCCAGTAATACACCTTACCAGGAACTACATATGAAGTACCTACAACACCTTCAGTCTTAAGCATATAAGGTGTTGTGAAGTATAACTCCTCCTTCCACCTAATTAACTCTGACTTAAACGGTAATACGTTTAAGACATCTTCAGGTAAGTCAATAACTAATGAATCACTACCTAACCCAACCTCAACCAACATACTAACACCTAAAACAGTAGTGATTACTGAGTAAAAACCTTATTTAACCACTCTAAACACTACTTTGGTGGTTGGTTGAAGGTTAGAGTTAGGATTAAGTCTAAATCTATTGGTGAAGTACTAGCTGAACTTACTGATGAGTACAGTCCTAAAACATTTAATGAGGTTGTTAAAGCCCTCCCGATAGAGGGTGTAGCAAGTATTTGGGGTTCTGAAATATACTTCCCAATACCTGTATTCGTAGATGAGGAGAACTCCTTCGAAGTTGTTGAGAAGGGGGCTATAGCTTACTGGCCCCCAGGTAATAGCTTATGTATATTCTGGGGACCTACACCTGCAAGTAGGCATAGAGATGAGATAAGACCTGCAAGTCCTGTGAACGTAGTAGGTAGGGTTTTAGGGGATCCTGAAGTATTCTCTAAGGTTAGGTTTAGGGAGAAAATAATTATTGAGAAGGTTTAAATTGGGAGTTCAACACCGTACTTAACAGATAATTCCTTCAACTCCTTCAGGGTTTCATCATCTATAGGTATTCCATTCTTAACCCTATCTAGGTAATTCCTGTATTCAGGCTCACCAGGTAGTAATACCTCTGAACCATCAGCTGTAGGTGTTGCTTTAACCTCCTTAATATACTCCTCAATCTCCATTAAGTACTCATTATAAGGTCTGAAGACCCCTACATCCACAGCACCTATAACTACACCTCCTTGACTATAGAAACTCCTCCTCATCTTCAAACTATAACCACCTCCTAATACAATACCGCAGAGGATGTCTATAGCTACAGCTAGTCCGAAACCCTTATAACCTCCGAACGGTAGGAGTATACCTTCAATAGCTTCTTTAGGGTCTGTAGTCATCCTACCCTCCTTATTCATAGCCCAACCCTCAGGTATTCTCTCACCTTTATGAGCAGCTACTAGTATCTTACCCCTAGCAACTACACTCATCGCCATATCTAATATTATAGGTGGTCTACCACTTACTGGGAACCCTATAGCTAGTGGGTTAGTACCTGTTATAGGCTTCTTACAACCTAGTGGTGCTATATTAGGTGATGCGTTAGCAGTTACTAAACCAACCATACCGTTATCAACAATTTTTAATACGTAGTATGCAAGCATACCTATATGTTTTAAATTCCTAATACCTGCCACGCAGACTCCTGAATCTCTAGCCTTCTTAATAACTAATTCAGTAGTTTTTAGAGCTACTACCTGACCGATACCGTTATCACCATCAACTAATAAGTATGAGGTACCCTCCCTCAACACCTTAATCTTAGGGTTGGGGTTGATATCACCTTCGAGAATACCTCTAACATATACTGGTAACCTGATAATCCCGTGGGAATCAACACCTCTTAAATTAGCAAGTATTAACTGATCTGATACTACCTCAGCATACTCTCTAGGAACACCAACCTTAGTTAAAACCTCGGTTGAGAACTTACTCAGTACTTCATGACTTACACGGATCACGTTCTCACCAATTATGCATAAATACTTAAGTTATTATTTCTTAATCTCACTGATGTAGTTAGCCTTATACAACCTACGCATAGGTAACGGTATTGACTCAGGACTGATTACTACATCAACTATTACTGGTTTATCCTTAGCTAGGCTTACAGCCTCCTCAATACCTCTCCTAAGCTCATCCCTCCTCTCAATCCTAATACCGTGAGCTCCTAAGGACTTAGCTAACTCACAGAAGTTTATGTTAGGTAATTTATACGTGATGTCAGTACCGTAACTAACCCTCTCATAAATCCTTAATACCTTATATGCTGAGTCGTTAAACACTATTATAACTACAGGTATGTTATACCTAACAGCAGTTACTACTTCTAACCCAGTCATTAAGAACCCACCATCACCTACAACCCCAACAACTTTCGAATCCTTCTTAGCTAGTTTAGCAGCTATAGCTCCGGGGACACCCATACCCATAGAGACGTAACTAGTTGTTACTATGTATGTCCTAGGCTTATATATAGGCATTGTGAATGTCTCAATCCTATGAGCCCCTACATCACCTACGAATACTGTATCTTCATCGAATACCTCTCTTAAAACCTTAATAACTTCCCAAGACTCAATCATATCACCCTTACTAACAGCTTCAACATTTACTGATGATTTAACCTCCCTCCACAACCTACTCAACAGCTCACTACTACCCCTACTAAATCTCTTAATACCCTCACGTCTAGCAATCATTAA
The DNA here is from genome assembly GCA_020832985.1 of Desulfurococcaceae archaeon. Classification (GTDB taxonomy): domain Archaea; phylum Thermoproteota; class Thermoprotei_A; order Sulfolobales; family NBVN01; genus CAZZLT01. Next base: position 10,085 of record JAJHRE010000002.1, read on the forward strand.
CAACTTGGTTAGGAATTCCTTAGCATCTGCTTCAATAGCTAGTAATGGTTTGAATACCCTACCGAACTCATCAGCTGATACATTCACATGTATTAAATTACCGCTGATCTTCATGGAATACCTACCAGTACCCATCTGACTGAATCTAACACCTATAGCTAATACTAAATCAGCATTACTTAGTAATTCCTCAGCAACTACATCACCTAGATTACCTGCCGCTATACCACCGTATAGTGGATGTGTAGGTGGTATTATACCCTTACCCATTATAGTAGTACATATCGGGGCATCAAATAACTCAGCAACCGCTAGTAACTCAGACTCAGCACCTGATATAGTCACACCCCTACCAGCAAGTATTACAGGTCTCTTAGAATTCATCAATAACTTAATGACTTCAGTAACTACTTCATCAGGTGGTGTAGGTCTAGATATAGGTAGTTTAAGGTATGTAAACCCATCAACAACTTCATCGAATAAGTCAGCAGGTATCTCAACATATACAGGACCTGGACGCCCGGATAAAGCAGTATTAAATGCTTTAGATATTATCTGTCCTACATGATTAGGAGTAGTGATTCTAAACTGCCTCTTAGTTATACTTCTAAAGACCTCCAACTGATCTGTATCGTTCGGGAATGCATGTAGACAGTTCTTATAAACTATACCCCTAGGCGGTGTAGTTGCGATAACTACTAATGGGTCTGACTCGACGTAAGCCATAGCTATAGGGTTTACAGCACCTAAAACACCAGGACCTCCAGTAAATACACAAACCCCTACCTTACCACTAACTCTAGAGTATACAACACCCATGAAACCAGCTCCGGGTTCATATGCTGTGTTAATTGATTTCGGCTTACCTACTAACTCAGTATCAATTATGAATCTTAACGTGTGTTCAGCATATACTGTGAAGTAATATTCAACACCTTCACTAACTAATGACTCCCTCAAAACCTCACTAACCCTCAAGATAATCCCCAAGATAATGTTTAGTTACTATTTTTAACTCTCAACGAATCCCTATTCTTAGGTGTGTTAAGTGTTAGTTAGATGCCCTAACTGCGGGAGGAAGTTTGATACGTTATATGCTAGAGCTTACTCATGTAAGTCATGTAACTTACTAACAATCACAGGTAGTTGTAACTATATTAAATGTCCTTTCTGTGGTTACGAATTCACTATTTAGTGACCTACTATGAAGGTCCTAGCATTATCTGATATCCACGGTAATTGGAGAGGGCTTAAAGAAGTTATGAGTAGAGAAGATTATGATACGGTATTAATAGCTGGCGATTTATCAGATTATAGCGGTAGTGTTGATAGGGTAGTAAATACTTTGGTAGGTGTTGTTAGGGAGAGAGGTGTTAAGGTCTATACAGTCTTAGGTAATATGGATAACCCAGACTTACTGAATAGGTTATCAAGTATTAACGAAGTTACAGTACTTCACGGGAGTTTTAAGGAGTTAAACAACTACTTAGTTGTAGGTTTCAGTGGTGGTCTATACTCACCATTCCATACAGTTTTCGAGTTTAGCGACGAACATTTTAAGTCATTAATAGATGAGTTGAGCGTTAAGTTAGGTAGCATTAGTAAGGAGTTAATCATACTCACCCACACACCACCCTATAACACTAAAGTTGATTTAACCTTCAACGGCTTACACGTAGGTTCTCAAGCGTTGAGGGAGTTTATAGAACTTCATAAGCCAGTACTTGTAATCTGTGGACATATTCATGAGGGTAGAGGTGTTGATAAGGTAGGTAGTACGTTAATAATTAATCCAGGACCTCTACTTAGAGGTTACTACGCAGTTTTAGAGCTTGGTAAGGAGGTTAAGTATGAACTCAGAAGTCTTAAGTAATTTAATAATTAATTAATGTATTGGTGTGTTAAGTGTTTTACGTAGGTTGTTGTGGTTTCCCAACAGCTAGGAGTAAGTACTACGCGATGTTCAACGTAGTTGAACTTCAGGAAACATTCTACAACCCACCAGATATTGAGAGATTAAGGAGTTTAAGACTTGAAGCACCTGAAGACTTCATATTCACCATGAAGTGTTGGCAAGCTATTACACACCCGTTAGACTCACCAACTTGGAAGAAGTCTAAATTCATCCCCGACCAATCACTAAGGGATTCATACGGATTCTTAAGACCTACTAAGGAGGTCTTCAAAGCTTGGGAATTAGTTGTTGAGGGTGTTAAAGTACTTAAGGCTAAGGTAGTAGTGATTCAAACACCACCAAGTTTCAACTACTCAGATACTAACTTTAGAAACACTATAGACTTCTTCTCAACAGTAGATACTAATGAGTTCGTAATTGGTTGGGAACCTAGGGGAGATTGGTTAGAGAAACCTGATAAGATAGCTGAGGTAGTGAGTAGGTTTAAGAGTGTTATACATGTAGTAGATATACTGAAACACGAGCCTGTAATCGTTAAGGATGTAAACTACTTTAGACTCCACGGACTTAATGGAGAAGTAAACTATAAGTATAAATACACAGATGATGACTTAAGAAGACTATGTACACTAGCTAAGAAGTTCAAATGTAGGGAAACATACATACTATTCAACAACGTATACATGCTACAAGACGCACAGAGATTTAAGAAAATATGCTCGCATAATCCTTAAAACCCACATCACAAAATATCTCTAGGAGCCGCCGTAGCTCAGCGGGTAGAGCGCCGGCCTCGTAAGCCGGAAGTCGCGGGTTCAAATCCCGCCGGCGGCTCCAAACAATTGAACAGTGAAGAAACTAAACTTCTATCCCTTTTAAATAGATTGATTTCACATCGTATGTGATGAATATCAGACATACAGTGGTGAAAATCATTGATTCTGTCCATCGAGCTGAAGCATATAACTTACGAGAACTCTACGTAATTGAGGAATAGATTATTTGGTGTAGTTTCTCAATGTATTAGGGCAGTGCTCGTCAGAGCTTTAGGAAGCCTTCAGAGAGTGTAGAGTTGTAATAGCTGTTCTAGGTAATGAGGGGAAACCTTAATCTAGATGGGAAGATTATTCCTGAGCGTCCTCGCAGATGACAGATGTAAACATGGATAGATGTGGGGAGCTGATGAATAATCTACACTAGAGTGGGGAGGAGTCAGTAGTGTTAATGAATAGATAGATTTTTACGTCTACCAACTCATATCTCTGTAGGTGATCTGTAGTGGGTTATGTTTGGGTTGAAGCTGTTGTCAGAAGTCCTAGCACGGGTAGGAGTGCTTCTATTAAGGCTCTTGTCGATACAGGGGCTACTCTTAGTGTTGTTCCTAGGAGGGTTGCTGATGAGCTTGGGCTGCCTGTAGTAGGTAAGGCAACCGTGAAGACTGCTAAGGGTGTTACAGAGTTTGAGGTTCGCTACGGTTTTATCGAGATCATGGGTGAGGAGACCCCTACACGCATACTAGTCTCTGATGAAATTGATGTAGCGCTCATAGGCTTAACAGTCCTAGAATCCCTAGGCCTTGAAGTAGACCCCATTACGGGGAAGCTTAAGAAAACAACCCTTCTACTACTACAGAATACACCGAAAGCCTCACCTCTTTAGGGCAGGAGGAGGTTAGTCAGCACTAGGAGAATTAGTTAAGGTGCTTTTAAAGAGCTAGAACATATAAAATCTCCTTATTGAAGTAGTAATAGCTGCAGCAGAGTCTATGATCAACCCCCAACCATAAACAACTTCACAGAGTTATAGATAAACAGTCAATGAATGATCTTAACACATATTCTCAATAGGTGTTCTTATCTGATATAAACGAACATAAAACGTACGATGATATGAAGTATATGATCGGACCTCGTAAGCCGGAAGTCACGACTTCAAATCCCGCCAGTAACTCTAATCAATAAACCCCTACACACTCTTAGTAAGTTCAAAATTTATTACATCTATTATAAAACCTTACTCGATCGATTAAGCAATTGCTGTAATTTGTATTGAGCTTACCGTATTTAAATTCCTCATATCCGTAATTTACTTCGATTAAGGTTTATTTACTGGCAGTAAAGCTAGTTACTGGTGGTAGTGCCAGTGCTCTTAGATTTAGCTCCTAAGAGGTGTAAGAAGGATTTCTATAACTTCGAGGAGGAGCTTAAACAACTTCATAAGTTTTACTTAAGTAGTAGGGTTATAACTGTTTTAGGTCCTAGGAGGGTTGGTAAGACTAGCTTAATACTAACTTTCTTAAATGAATGGAATGTTCCTCACATATTCATTGACTGTAGGAGGGTCTCTCTTTCTAGTTATGGAGTTAGTTTTAGGAGTTTTGTAGAGGAGTTTTCAAGAGCTTTAAATGAGTTCATTTCTAGATATAGAGGTAGAGCTGGTAAATTCCTGGAATATTTAAGGAATGTTAGAGGTGTGGAGATAGACCTCACAGTCGCTCAAGTATCTCTCAAGTGGAGTAGGAGGGAGAGGGTAGATATCATCACAATCCTTGAGAAGTTGAATAGGTTTGCTTATGAAGAAGGTCTTAGAGTAGCGTTAGTCCTTGACGAACTCCAAGAACTTCAACCCATAAATATAGACTTTACAAAACTCATAGCTTATACTTACGACCACTTAACAAATATAGTTGTTATTTTATCAGGTTCTCAAGTAGGGCTACTCTACGATATGTTAAGAGTTGATGACCCTACATCACCTCTTTACGGAAGAGCTATTGCGGAAGTCCGTATTAACAGGTTATCAAGGGAAGAATCTGTAGACCTCCTCTTAAGAGGATTTAAAGAAGTTGGTGAGGATGTCAGTAAAGAGGTAGTTGAGAACGCTGTTAATGTTCTTGACGGTATTGTTGGATGGTTAATATACTTTGGCTGGAACTACATACATGGGGTAAAGACCCTAGATGAAGTACTTGATATTGCGGCTAGACAAGAAGCTGAAGAGGTAAAGAGATTCTTAACTAGGTCAAGAAGTGAGAGGAGGTATAGAGCTATACTTAAGGCTATTGCTGAGGGTAGGTGTAGGTGGAGTGAGGTAAAGAAGTCTTTAGAAATACTTGAAGGTGTTGAAATAGATGATAAAAACTTTAACGAATTACTAAAGAAACTCATTAAAGCAGGATTTATAGAGAAAGTAAATGGGGAGTACAGGATCTCGGATACAGTAATGACTAGAGCTATTCTAAAATACCTATGAATTAAACACTCAATAAGGAGGCCAACTAGTACTTACTAGACGGTATGCTCCCCCTAACATCACCTGGAGAATCATTAACATGCCTACATAAACCTCAGCATCACCATTAACTAACTAGTTATTTATTTTTGATTTACCTCAACAACACTCTAACCCTTACTCTAACAACTAGTAATATGTTTCTTCCATGACTTATATACCATGCATCAACGCTTAAGCTAACGTATCCTACGATATAGTTTTTAGAGAACTTTGAAGTCGGTAATTAAGCTGTGGAAACCTACTAGAACTCAAGTCCTTACGAACTCTACACATACTAGTCCGTACTTACTAACTTCATCTAGTGACGCTACTTCATATACTTTATCAATGTACTTAATGTTTTCAGGGTAGTCTGTTAATGTCCCTAAGACCTTCCTCGGTACTGCACCGTATTTAGAGAACATACTGATAATCTCCTCTATAGTGTAGAACCTCGCTTTTGAGTAGAATATATGTCCTCCCTCAGCTTCTTTTAAGTACTTCTGACCTAGGAATGAATTCCTAGGAACTATACATGTTATGACTCTACTTGATACTCTTAAAGCTTCCCTAACGACTCCGTCTGGGTCTCTAACAAAGCATAGTGTGAAGATTATGTACGTACATTCAAATGAATCATCCCTAAATGGTAGGTACTCACCATACCCTAACACCTTATCAACACCTCTAACCTTCTTAAGGAGTTTTAGAGATGGATCTAAACCAACAGCTACACCTATGTAGGGACCAAACCTACCAGATCCGATACCGACTTCTAAAGACCTACCACTGCATTTAAACCTCCTCACAAGCTCAAGTTCAGAAATCCACGCATGGTAATACTTCTCATACCATAAATCATATTTATCGCCGTACTCATCAAACAACACACTAGTATCTGAGGCTGTTGCAGAACTGATTGTAAGTTTAGACATCTGTGAATACCTGTAGATATCTGGTTCTTAGAGTAATATTTAAATATTTAGGAATTCATAATTACTTGGACCCTATGATCCGCACTGCGGTGAGGTATACTGAGTAGTGATGAATCCATACCCTCAGATGGGAGTCTCATGACGTTAGGCTCGACTGGGGCCCATGGAGTGTGGGTGAAGCTAATGAACCTACACCGAGGCCCAACCCCGCTAACAGGATTACAGATATTTACAAATACCGTCAAGTACCGCTAGCGGGGAAACGCCGTAACACCCACCACTTAATATAATATGTTAAAGACGTTATTATCTCTTAAAGAATGTTGAAATTAAATCTCATTATAGAATATCTTTAAGTTAGCAGAGCTTATAAGTATTGATATTTCAGAATTAAGTAGATGGAATTCAGTATACCGCATACCGCTGTCCCGCTGAATTAATGATGAGTTAATAATTTTAAGAGTGCATCAATACTTAATATTTAAAATTCATTAAATATGTAGTAGGATGTGTAGAGTATGTCTGATGAGAGATATAAACGTTTAATTCATGGTATATGTGGAGGGATATTCCTAATAGGTTTAGCAATACTTTTCTATCTTGATATATTCTGGCCATGGATCCTAGCGTTAGTAGGGATCATAATCATCATAGAAACCATAGCGAAACATTAATGATATTATATACTTAACCTTACGGAGAATATGAAAATTAATAATCCTTACTACTTAAGGAGCTTATCTACCGTATCAACTATCCTTAATGCTAAGTCCTTAACGTCCTTAACCTGACTTACTAGTTCATTTAATTTTGATTGTAATGTCTCTATCTCCTTAGTCTTAACCTCTAACTCCTGCTGTATCTGCTTTAACTTTTCCTCAAGTGCCTTCTTACTTTCCTTAAGTTTCTCTACTTCTTCACGAAGTACTTTAACTTCTTCTGATGGTGGAGCTACTGGTGTTTTAATGAACGGAATTACTAGTTTTAACTCACTACGTCTTAACTTCTCATAAGTCTCACTAACCAACTTACCTGCCTTAGTCTTCTCACTTAAGTGATTCCTAATTGCTGCTTCAGACCTACCTAACTCCTCAGCTATTTGAGAAACTGACATACCTGCTTTATACCTAGCGAATGCAGCCGCAGCAATAGCTAAGCTATCCATCCAAGTAGCTCTCTCAGTAGGGTCTCTAATGAGTCCTAGGACCTCAGGCGTTTCCCCGCTTTCAATATTTGTGAATAGTTTTAGATAGGTTTGCGGGGTTGGGCCTCGGTGTAGGTTCATTAGCTTCACCCACACCCCATGGGCCCCAGTCGAGCCTAACGCCACGAGGCTCCCATCTGTGTTTAGGTACTTCAACCCGATGTTTACTGCTCCTACGACGTCTCTCTCGAGGACTCTCCCACTCACTTTTGCTATCCTAAGAATTATCTTTAATATCTTCACTCTCTTGAGTCCCTTCACCGCAGTGCGGATCATCAGGGGCTTAAACCTCCTAACCCTCCTACCTGTGAATGGGTCTTTAGATGATGTCCCCCTCTCAGAGACCTTCACTACATGTATGGGCTTCTCATCGAGTAACTCAACTAACTTCCTAACGCTCCATTGGTGAATTCTATGCCTTAATTTACTGTTAGCATCCTCCTCCATCCTCTCCTTAGCCTTCTCATTAATATTACCAACCACTATAACAGCTCTGTTTTCAATAGCTAACTTCTCTATGAGCTTAGCTGTCTTCCTCAACACATCCTGCTTCCTCTCCCTCTCTCTAAGCCTCCTAAGCTTCCTCCTGACCTCTCTAGTCTTTGTTGACTTACCTTGTGTTATCCTCTTCCTCCTCTCAGAGTAGGCAACAACAATTCTCCCAAGACCAGTCTCAACTCTGTAGATATCTGTGAGAGAGCCGTCCTTAAATACAGCAACAGTAACGTTGTTCTCATTAACATCTACAGCTATAACGTTCTTAGGATCATAATTAACATCAAACTCTCTAGTGAAGGTTAGGTATGCAATTACTTTCTTACCTAGAATCTTAAACCTCAACTCACTAGCTAGTCTCCAACCACTACAGAGGTATCTATGAAGTTGTTTATGATTTCTGTAGTGGAGCTCTACCCAACCCCTGTGAGTCCTCAGCTTAATGATTCCGTCTTCTAGTCTCCAGTCCTGTGAATCTGAGTATGTTATTGTTACTCTCTTAACTTCTGGTTTATCCTTGTGCACCTTACCCTTCTTCACACGCTCTCTAAAGCTCTTAGCCCTCCTAACAGCATCTCTATAAGCACCCTTAATCACTCTAGTCGGTAGCCAAGGATACCTCTCCCTAAACTTCTCGTAGAAGACATTATGTAGTGTCTCTTGAGATGCCTTATACTTAACAGCATACTCAACCATCTCAACAAGCATCTCCCTATAAACACCCTCAATCTCCCTAAGAGCTCTTCTAACAAACCTATCAACATAACACTCAAGAACTACAGCTCTAGTTAGAGTCTTTAACAACTTCTCCAACGCAGTTCACCACCTCCTTATACTTCTTAGACCTCTTACCGTAGATCCTAGATGCGAATGATGTTACTATCTCTAAGAAGTCCTCAACAAGTTCTTGAACATAGTCTTTCGGCTCCTCCTGAAAAGCCACGTAAACATCTACACCAAAGGTATTGAATAAAGTCTTAAGATACTCGAATCCAAACCTAGTTAATCTATCTCTGTATGCAATCACTACTGCCTGTACCTCTTTCCTTTTAGCCATCTCAATAAGCTTCCTCAACCCCCTCCTATCCTCACTCAAACCACTAGCAATATCCGTGACAACAACGTATTCAGCGTTTGGGAGGTTCTTATAGACCCAGAGCTTCAAAGCCTCAACCTGTCTCTCCAAATCATCTCTCTGAGTATTCGAGGAGACTCTAGCATATATAGCTACACGCCTAATCCTCTCAACACCTCCAAGAACCCTCTCAACCTCACTATAAGGAATCCTCCACTTACCATGGACACTGTAAGCAACAATCCTACCACTCTTAATCCACTTAATCACAGTAACCCTTGAAACACCTAAAAGCTTCGCAAACTCCCTAGTACTAAGATAACGCTCACTCAACGTATTATACCAAGTATTTACAAGAATTTACAGATATTTAAACTTATCGTCAGTTCTGCAACAGCCTTGTCGTTGATTCTTGATGGTATTAGGAGTGAGTTAAGGAAATTAATTAGGGGGAGTAATCAATAGTAATGCTTAAATTTGAAGTATTGGTTTTTCAGTATCATTACTGAAGACTCCTACATTTGATTAACCTGTTTATGTATTCTTCAAACGTGTTGTTCCTTTTCAACCATTCTCCATATTTGTATAGTGCCCAAGCTGCTTTAGCGGCCCTCTCAACTGATGGGTACATAGGGATACCGCCCTCCTCAAGTACTGTAGACATCTTCATAGTGTAACGTCCTCCAGTAACTGCACCTACGATAGGTAGTGGTATGTCTAACTCCTTACTTACTTCCCTAACCTTCCTCAGCAACTTATCTGTGAATTCCTTAGATATCGCTGGAGCCATAAAGTATGGGATTAAGATAATTATATCCACCTCACCACTCTTCATAAGTATCTCTAAAGAATCTATGAAGTGTTCATCCCTTGTCGAACCTGTAACATCTACTGGGTTGTACGGACTTGCTATCGGTAGTAATACCTTCCTAAGCTTACTAACAGTTAGATCTGATAGCTTAGGTACTTCTAAACCTAAACTAACTACAGCGTCTGTAGCCATAACACCTGAACCACCACCTACAGTTAATATAGCTACCCTACTACCCTTAGCTGGTGGTTGAAGTGATAAAGCTATAGCTATATCGAATAACTCCTCCATACCTAAAGCTCTAATAGCACCTGCCTGCTTAAACACTGCATCATATACTGCATCACTACCTGCTAAACTACCTGTATGTGATGCTATAGCCCTACTACCCTCCTCAGTCCTACCAGCCTTAAGAATAACCACAGGCTTCACAGGTGTTACATTCTTTAAAGTCCTTAAGAACTTCCTACCATCATCAACACCTTCAGTATATATAGTAATTACTTGAGTATCTGGGTCATCAACTAAGTAATTAAGTATGTCTGACTCATCTACATCGCATTTATTACCTAAACTCACGAACTTACTAATACCTACACCCCTCATAGCAGCCCAATCAAGTACTGCAATACCGAAAGCACCTGACTGAGATATAAATGCTATATTACCATGTTTTGGGAAGTCTATACGTTCAGGGTTTAAGAATGTAGTATTAACACCACTCTTAGGTACGTAAACACCCATACAGTTAGGCCCTACAACCCTAATACCGTACTTCCTAGCAATCTCAACAACCTTCACCTCCCTCTCAACACCTTCATGAGTACCTAACTCTTTAAACCCAGCACTAATTATAATTACGTTCTTAATACCCTTCAAACCACATTCCTCAAGAACTGAAGGTACTGATGATGCAGGTACTGAAATAACTGCTAAGTCTACATCATCAGGGATAGCAGTTACTGATGAGTAAGCCTTAATACCTAAGATACTATCAGCACTAGGATTTACCGGATATACCTTACCCTTAAAACCTCGAAGTAAGTTATATACTATCAGATAACCAATTTTAGTAGGCTCTCTAGAAGCTCCAATAACAGCTACAGACCTCGGATTGAAAAACCTATTAAGTTCTCCATCCATCAAACCACCCATAATAATTAACCCAAAAATAAATTTAATTAATTAAGTTGATTATCGCTACACTAATCTTAAGTAAATTGGAGCTTAACGTAGCCTAAGTTATTCTTCTGAAGTAGTTTAAGTGCTTGAGGCGTAATTGATGGTGACGCTATAACCCCTCTAACTTTAATCCCTAACTCACTATAATACTCTACATACCTAATTAATTGATGAACAGCATCTAAATCTGCTACCCCCCTCTTACACTCAACAATTATTAACTCATCATTAGAACTCCTCAATATCACGTCAACCCTACCGTGAGGTGTTGTGAACTCCCTAGCAACTAATTTAGCACCTTCCTCAATTACTGACGGGTTTTGAGCTATGTAGTTTATTAAGTCTTCCTCAGTACCTCTGATGGAGAACTTACCACTACCTAACTTACATATAATCACGTCAGGTTTATCCTTAATAAAGACCTTAACTACCTCCTTAGGCCTACTCCTAACAGCTACTAACTCGAAATGGTCTTCATAGGCTTTAGATGTTATTAATGCGTTAGGCTGCCAGTTAATAGGTTCTACACCAACACCTTCATGAATTAGTAATGTCCCATCCTCCTTAATAATCACTAACCTACGAGCTTCAGAAGCTCTAGATGATGCCCTACCCTCATAAAAAACCTCGCATTGACAAAGCATAACTATGGTACCGACTTTAAAGTACTTCTTAATAACTTCCTGAAGTACTGACCAATCGACTCTAGACAGTATTACGTCTTCGAACATCCTTAATCACTTCTAAAACACCTAACTGAACCTTCTCTAAACTGATATTAGTTAGTGTTGCTGATGCAGCCTCAACATGACCTCCATACCTCCCACCAAGCTTCTCAGATATTAACTTACATATGTTTAGGGCATTCCTCTTAAAAGACCTCACAGTCACTACAACCTTCCCCTCCTCCTCCCTAATCAATATCACGTCAGACTTAACATTCTTAGCGAATTCAGTAGATGCTATGCCTAGAATACCTGCGTAGATCCTAGACTCAGGCGATGTTAAAGTAGTTACTACGTAATCACCAACTACTACGGACCTCTCCTTCATAAGTCTAAGTAACTTATTAAGTAACCACTTAGCTATTGAAGCCCTCTTCACAACCTCATCTAGGGTTGATATGTTTAAACCCTTAAGCATGGACTTTATTAAGTAGTTAAGAAAGTTAGTATCTCCAGGGTCCCTAGCAATCGATAATTTAATCACATCAGCGACCTTACTAATCTCCTCATCACCTTCAACACCTTCACATACGTCAGCTACCCTCACGAGTAGGTCCTCATAAGGATTAACGATCAGCTTCAACACGTTAGCCATTAACCTAGGTGTTGAAGTAGCTTTACTCCAAACCACCTTAACACCTGACTTACTTAAACTATCCACGAATAACTCACTACTAACGTGATGGTCTATCACAACAACCCTAGACTTACGTGTTAACGGTAATAACATATTAACTACTTCCTTATTAAGCGCTATATCAAGCATTACTAACTCACTAACTTCCTGAGGTACCTTCCTTAAATCTATATGAGCTCTCCACGGCTGAGTAAATATTAACTCAGTATTACTTGGGTACTCACCTATTAAGAAATGCTTTATGTATAGATAAGCACTTATAACACCGTCACAATCACCGTGACATACAACTACAGACTTCATAATGTTTAACCTATCTAATAAGCACTAATCAACTTATAAATTTCTAAACAACACTTTCCCGGTGTTAATGCAGGTATTAAGAGATCCGTATACGGAATGTATTGAGAGGTTGAAGAATCAGAAGTACCACTTAATAGGTGCTCATAGCGCTGTTAAGAAGTGTTTATGGGTTCATAACGCCTTAGTCTACGGTAGATTCTGCTATAAGTGTAGGTTCTACGGTATAGCATCACATAGATGTATTCAGATGTCACCTTCAGTACTTTGGTGTTGGAATAACTGCCTACACTGCTGGCGTGTAAGGCCTCAAGACCTAGGACTTAGTAGTGAGGGGTTAACCACGTTACCACATGTAGATGATCCTGAATTCATAGCTGAGATGGCTATCTTAGAACATAGGAGGATCGTAAGTGGTTATAGGAGGAGGACTTCTGAAGAAATGTTTAGAGAAGCTCTAAACCCTAAACACGTAGCGATCAGCTTAACTGGTGAGCCAACACTATATCCGAGACTATCAGAACTTATTGAGGAATTCCACCGTAGGGGTCTAACTACATTCTTAGTGAGTAGGGGTGTTAGACCTGACATACTAGCAAGTCTTGAGGAGGAACCGAGTCAACTATACATATCTATAGAAGCTTACGACCGTGAGACGTATAACTACTTCAACAGACCGTTAATACCTAATGCTTGGGAATTAACACTGAAGACTTTAGAAATACTTCCGAGCTTCACATCACCAACAGTTATTAGGATTACTTTGGTTAAGGGGTTTAACATGAGTTATGAAGCTGTTAAGAAGTTTAAGAAGTTGTTGGAGTTAGCCCAGCCTACGTATATAGAGACTAAAGCGTATATGCATGTAGGTGGTTCTGTAGGCAGGTTAGGTAGGGAGAATATGCCTTCATTTAATGAAGTTATGGAATTCGCTAAGAAGTTATCTGATGAGGTTGGGTATAAGATAGTCTCTCATAGTATAGCTTCTAGAGTAGTACTACTGACTAGACTTACTAAACCTATAAGAGTAGGTGAGGGATGTCCTAAGGGTTGGGAGGAGGTTGATACTTGTGAGGAGGAGATTGGTGAGTATAGTAGGGTTGAAGAAGCTATCTAAACTACTCGAAAGGTTTAGTGATGTTTAAATCCTTAACGAGTATGTAGGGTACTTTAGAAGGTACTTCAACCTCCCACCACTTAATCAAATAGCATTTACGGCCGACTAACCATATATTACTTAACAACCTACTTAAGTTATCAGCAATCCTAACCCTCCTAGCATTACCTACTACCTCACCATCACGTATAACTAATACAGCATCCCTACTAACTGTTGAGAAAGCACCCTCAACATAATTCTGAAGTCTAGTATACCAGTTATTACTTATTAGTAATCCATTCCTAACCTCCCTAACCATCTCATCAACATCTGAATCACCTGGAGCTACCGCTATATTCCAAGGCCTAGGTGTTATCCAGCCAGCATTCCCAGTGGACACCGTGTTAAACTTCCTAGCCGTCTTACTATTATGTAGTAAAGTCTTTAAGGAACCCCTACTTATTAACTCTTTATTGTAAGTCTCAACACCTTCATCATCGAAAGATGTCGAACCACTTAACTCTATATCTCTAGGCACATCAGCTAATGTTAACTTATCAGTAGCTACTACATCACCTAATGACTTACTAATAAACATTGAGAAACCAGCTAATACGTTAAATGCTGACGTCATACTGACTACTAACTCCATGAGGTTACCGACTACTAACGGTGATAGTATGACGTCATACCTACCTGGGGGTATGTCTATAAAGCCCTTAGCATATGATGCGTACTGAGCTGCAGTCCTACCTACATCCTCAATACTCTTAAGGTCTAAGAACCTACTCCCGTAAGCCCAATGACCTGAGTAATCACCTTTAAACACCCTCAAGTATGTAGACACCTCACTACCTACTTCAAAACCTTCAAACCCATTACTACTTACTAATGCCTTAGACCTCACACCTAAGCTTAAAATACCTGAAACCCTTTCAACACCCTCATTAACTGCTGAGTTTATCAGTACTTCACATAGTTTAGCTGGTTCACCCATATACTTAACCACATTACCATCCACTAAATTACCTAACGGCTTAACCTGTCTAGGTTCAGGTAATGGAGCATATAACTCAGACTCCTCGATAATATGTACATACTTACTGATATCGTCAGCAGCCCTAGAGAGTTGATTTAAATCTGATGTTGAGGACTCTAGAATTAATACCTTCCTACCCTTAACTAGGTATAACCCCACGTTGTAGGACTTTCTAGAGTACTTAAGGGCTACGTTATTATTTACTATTTTAACCATAACTGAATCTATACCGTTAATCATAACTGCTAACTCATCATAACTACTACGTAACTTCCTCAGTAACGTACCTGCAGTATCTAGTAGTTCACTACTCATACAGTAACACCTAACCTAACCTTAGATAACCTAATATTAGGACCTCCAAACCATACTGGAACACCTTGTGGTGGGTCACCCTTACCACAAGTCCCTGGGTAGAATCTTAAGTTCTTATCAACACCAACTACCTTACTATAGAGTCCAGCAGTTGTTAACTCCAGTACTGGGTTCCTGACATAACCTCTTAACTCACCATTAACTATTAAGTAAGACTCTAAACCTACGTACCTCTGATTCCATCTAATATCATCTATATTCCACTCCATGTAGGACTTAATATAAACACCCAACCCTATATCCTCAATAAGTTCTTCGAACTCCATATCACCCGGTTTAAAGTATGTGTTAGACATCCTTATCAGTGGTTCGCTAGCGTAGTCCATAGCTCTCGAAGAACCATTACTTCTAGTCCCGAATACG
The DNA here is from genome assembly GCA_020832985.1 of Desulfurococcaceae archaeon. Classification (GTDB taxonomy): domain Archaea; phylum Thermoproteota; class Thermoprotei_A; order Sulfolobales; family NBVN01; genus CAZZLT01. Next base: position 25,513 of record JAJHRE010000002.1, read on the forward strand.
TAGGCTGTCTGCCTATTATGTAGTGGTTCATATATTATACCTTCCTTATATAAGTACCTAGGTCTAGCCTTAATACACTCATCATCGTATTCGTAGTAACCGTAACTCCTAGGTATTGTAGGGTCTTCAACAACTGTGACATACTCACTACCAATCCTATAGCTACCTACGTATTCAGGCTTCACGTATGACTCTCCAGCCTGTGCTGACTCCCTACCTAAGATCCTGTCAGCCTCCATAGGATGTCCTGCAGACTCATGAACTATAATACCTACAACCTCAGGACCTAACACAACGTCTACAGGTTCCTTAGGTGGTTCAACACCTTCAACTAAACTCTTCTCTAAATTCTTAACCTCCTCCTCAACAACCTTGAATAAGTCCCACTCATCAATTAATTCTAAACCTCCTGAAGCACCGAACTCTATAATCCTCTGAATACTGCCTTTCTGTGGGTGGTGTAGGACTAAATTCAATATAATTAGTAACCTAGGTACCCTACCCCTCACAAAACCACCATCACTATTAACTATTAACTTCTCCTGTATATGCTCGACATACTCACAGTAGGTAGTAGGTACTTTAACCTCCTTAACACTACTGACTATGACCTCATGTAACTCAGCCAACAACTTAACCTTCTCACTAATGTCTAAGGAGTTGAAGTCCTTAGTAGGTATTACTTCATAAGAACCTCTACTGACGACGTCATCACTGAATCTAGTAGGTGTCTTAACTAGGTGGGTTGTTGCTCTAGCCCTACTAACAGCATCCCTAACAATACCTACTAACTCATCCCTACCTAACTTATTAGTTGCTGAGAACGTCAACACATTATCATATACTAACCTAATACCTACACCATCATTAATAGAAGTACCTAGGGTTACTAACTTACCATTCCTTAAAATTATAGTGAAGTACTTATCTAGTTGATATCTAGCTTCAGAATACTTAACACCTAAACTCCTCGAATAATCTACCACATAATTTAGTAGGTCTTCACTCAATAAACCACCCTAATAATTAATTGAGGAGGGAAAAATAATATTTAACTTAATTCCTTCTCAGTCTCCCTTCTCTTAATGTACTTATCAAATACTATCCAAGCCCTATACCATTCCTCATTATACTTCTTCAACAACTCTAAGATCCACTTAGTTAATTCCTTAGCATCAATCTTCTCTAAGTCCTTCTCATAAATCCTACCCTCAATAACCTTACAGATCTTCCTAGCGATATCTACTGGAGCTCCAGTCTTTAAGACACTTACAACAATCTTCTCAGGGATGAACTCCTCCTCCCTACCATCCCTCTTAACAACTTTAACCAAAACTTAACACCATTAGAGAATTAAATTAATAGTTAATAAGTATTAATGGTAATGAATATTACCTGAGGTGTGAATACGTTTAAATTAGTTGATGCACACTGCCACCTACATGAATTCACAGATGATGAGTTGATTAATTACTGTAAGGACGACTTACTAATTAATGCTGTCTCAGACGATTACCTAAGTTCTCTAAGGACCTTAGACATAGTTAGTAAGTGTGGGAATGTAACACCTTCAGTAGGTCTACACCCTTGGAATGTAGGTAAAGTAGATATTAGTAAGGAGTTAAAGTCTTTAAGTGAGTTAGTCGATAAGGTTAGGTTCTTAGGTGAGGTAGGTATTGATAAGAGATTCGTCCCAGAAACATATGATAAACAGTTAGAGGTGTTTAAATACTTCCTAGAAGTAGCCCGTGATCATGGGTTAGGTGTTAATGTACATGCTGCAGGTACTTGGGATGAAGCGATTAAACTACTCGTTAAGTATGACATACGTACAGCTATAATACACTGGTATACAGGACCTACAGAACTACTCAAAGATGTGGAATCCTTAGGATACTACATAACTATAAACCCAGCGGTAAAGATACAGTTAAAACATCGTGAAGTAGTTATGAAGGCACCTATAGAGATAATACTAACTGAGAGTGACGGCCCCTACACATATAGAGGTATGAGGTTAGTACCTACTATGGTCTTAGAAACACTCCATGAAATAGCTAAGATCAAATGTATGAGTTTTGAGGAGGTAAGTACTTCAGTACTTAAAAACTTTATGAAGGTCTTCAAGAGTGGTTTATAGCAGAGGTCTTTAAATTATATTCTCAACCTAGTTAGGTTTAGGGATGATATTGACTAAGTATCAACTACCTCCACCACCTACTAACATCTCAGAGCTTAGTTTATGGGATGCTCTTGAGGAGTTCTTAATGGCTTTAAGGTCTTCAGGAGCTTCTGAAAAAACTATTAAGGCTTATAGAGCCGGTATTTCAGACTTCATCAAGTTCTGCGGTAAGGGTTTCGTTAAGGAGGTTACAGTTAATGACGTAATTAAGTGGAGGTTGAGTAGGTTGAGGGAGGGTTTTGATAGGAGTGTTAAGGATGATGTTAAGGCTAGGCAACTAACTCTCCATTACTACTCACTCTATGTTAGGTCATTTCTTAAGTGGTTAGGTTTGAAGGATGAGGTAAGTATTGTTAAAGCACCTCGTAGGAGGTCTATAACTACATTATCTGATAATGAGGTAGTTAAGTTATTAAATGCTTCTAGGGATTTATTAGACCTACTGATAATCTGCCTCCTCATTGAGACAGGCCTTAGAGCTCAAGAATTACTATCATTAACTATAGACGATATAGATTTAGAGGGTAGGGAGATTTACGTTAGGTCTGGTAAGTATGGTGAGGAGAGGGTAGTGTTCATAGGCCCTCTAACTGAGAGAGTATTAAGTAAGTATTTAGAGGGTTTCAACAGTAGTGACGGTAGGTTAATACCACTAACATATTCAGGACTTTATAAGAGGTTGAAGACATTAGCTAAGAGGGCTGGTTTAGACCCTAAGAAGGTAAGACCACACATACTTAGACATACATTTGCAACAGAAGCGCTTAAGAAGGGGTTAGCACTACCAGCACTCCAAGCGATTTTAGGGCATAAGGATATTAAGACAACTCAAGTATACCTACACCTACTGAAGGAGGATATTAAGAAGTTATACATGAACATATTCTCAAAACAACCTACACTAGGTAAAGAACTAACTCAAACCACGTAAATTCCTAAAATATCTTATGGAACTCTTAATCACGTAAGTAGCTATAGTTGTTAACGATATCGTTAGAGCTATTGCTGAACCTATAGGTATGTCGTATAGAAAACTTAGGAAAACACCTACAGGTGTTAATATCATCCCGAATAAACATGAAATTACTAACTGTAAATCAGCTCTAGAAGTCATGATTACTGAGGCTATGTACGGTACGTAGATTAATGAGAATACTAGGAAACCACCAACAACTTCCAACATCAATACTATAGCAAAACACATAAAGACTATAACTACCGTAGAATGTAATTTAGTGTTAATACCTTCAGCTTCAGCTAACTTCTTATCGAATACTATAGCATCTAACTTAGACTTAAACAATATGAGGTATGTTATGAATATACCTGTGAGGACTACCATATACGTAAACCTATCTATAGTGACCGCTAGAGGACTACCCCATAAGAGACCGCCAACCCTAGTAGTAGCTAGGACTACAGCATTACTTAAGTATATAGCTAAAAGTGTTATACTATTAAAGAATGTGAAGAACATCATTGATAAGTTATTCATAACCTCACTGCTAACTCTAGTCAATGCAACACCTAACACTAATCCCAGAGATAAAGTCAATATTATCGGTAAGATGTATGAGTCCATATTTAGGATAGTTGATAGTGCTAAACCAGCTAATGCAGCATGCGCGGCTGAGAAAGTTACTGTGCTTAAGCCTAACCTCGATATGTAATAACCTACTAAAGCTAATATGAACCCACCAACTACTGATGAAACTACTACTAACTCTATCATGACTATACCTTAATATGGATTACCTAAAACACTTATTAACTCACCGTTAGATATGGTTAGTACTGCATCAGCTACCTTCTCTAAACTCTTATCAACGATATGTGAAACTATTAAAGCTGTAGCATTTTTCTCACGTATGTAGTCATTAATTAACGCTGTGACCTCCTCCCTACCACTAGGATCTAGGCTTGAGAACGGCTCATCCAAAAATAGCATTAGTGGTTCTCTAATAAGAGTTCTAGCTAGGAAAACTCTTTGTTGCTGACCACCACTAAGTTTACCTACAGGCTCATTAAGTAATTCATCAATACCTAATAACTTAGCTATGTTTTTAACCTTAGCAAGATCGTCATTAGTTAATGTGTTCGGGAAACTCTTAATTGAGAGTAAGCCCATAGTAATGACTTGTTTAACAGTGTATGATTCATGAGGACTTCTCATGAAGTTCTGAGGTAAATAACTACATAACTTCCTAATACTGTATATTTTACTATCAGTTGTATGTATACCTAATAACTTAACAATACCTTTAAAAGGCTTGAGTAGACCTAAGCAAGTCTCAAGTAATGTAGTCTTACCAGAACCGTTAGGTCCTGTAATAACTATTAGTTTATTCTCACCTATGAGTAGGTTAATACCTTTTAAAGCAGGTCTTTCAGGGTCTTGATAAGTTACGTGTACATCCTTCAACTCAATTCGAATAACTCCCAATCCTTAAGCCCCTTAACATAATCTACAGCTTCCTCAATAGACTTAAAACTTAATAACCTATCTAGTACCTCCCTCCTCAACTTAAGTCTTAATACCTCCTTACTAACCTTATTAACGAATATGAATTCAAAGCCTTCACAATCTTCAACAACTATATTCCCCTTACCTAAAGTACAGCAAGCTGATGTCTGCACACCATCAATACTACAGGAGTAGGGTATTCTATTAGGTACTCTAACGATACATTGGATATCGTGGAAGTCCTTAGGCTCTAACTTACTCTTAGCTAATACACCAGCTCTATAACCAATTACTAACCAAGGACCTAAATGACCGTGGAATCTAATAGCTTCATCTAATGATAAACCCCAACTCACTTCTTAACACCTCTCAACTTAACGATAGCTACTATCAGACCTACCAACAATATTACATTCGTTATTACTGAGATACTTAAGTACATGGTTAGGAGGTCATTACCTCTCTTAAGCTCTGAGACTTGAGTACTTAATGCTTCGATAGTCTTGGTAGTATTAGCAGTTTTTAAAGCATTTGATATTAACTTAACATTATATACCCACATATCAGTTACATTCATTATCTCAGGTGCTGCCTTAGGGAAGTTATGAATAGCTACCTCAATAGCTCCTACCTCCCTAGCAATCTTCATACCTAAGTCCACACCACTAGGTAGGTTATCAATTACTAGGAGTGCATGTGCTTTAGTAGCATTAGTTATGACCTCACTATACTCTTTAAGAGTTACTGTTTCCGGAGGTCCAAACGATGCCACGATATTAAAACCTAAGTAGTTAATGAATGACCTCTGCCACCTCATAACCACTACTGGAGTACCTATAAACCCATTCTCCTTAGAGAAATCCCTCAACCAACTAGCTATATAGTCTATAGTATTTAAAGACTTATTCAAACCCTCATCAACCGGTACACCTAAGTACTTCTTAAGTATATCTGCAACTTCAACATAACATTTCCTTAAATCCTCAGGAGTACTCCACGAAGTACAAACTCCCTTAAATACTTGAGCTCTAGACCCACTAGCATTTACTAACTTATCAATCCATGGCTCAATACCGTGTGAAAGTACTATGGATGCATACTTAATTTTCTCAGCATCACTAGGTTTAACATCGTAATGTGCTGGGCAGAGCGATGGTAATGATATATACTCAACAACTACTTTATCACCTGCTAAATCCTCAACTATAGATGCTAATACAGTAGTCGTCGCTACTACAGTAGGTTTCTCACCATGGAGAACTACAACCGCTAGCGATAGGAGTAGTAGGGATATCATAATGAGACTTAAAACTATTTTCACCACACATTACACCTTTAATGGTGTTTAGTACACCTTTATAAACCTTACTTAAACCCCACCTCTTTATTAAACCCAGACCTTTGGAGGTGGGGCGGATCGTCAACTAAACCTTTAGTATTAACTCTACAATATCTTTAAACAGATCCTTCCTACCTAATTTATAGGTTTTAAGAAGTCCTCTAACATGTGTTAAGTCTTTACGTTTAATTAGGTGTATGTATGCTGAGTAAACCCTACATAAGTTACAGGGTGTTTCAGATATCCTAGCACTTTCAAAGTCTAAGAACTTCACATTACCGTCTCTTAAAACCATTACATGCTTATGAGGTTTTGAGAGTTCTAAGTGGTCTACAGAACTTAAGTCTAGTTTATGAGATGCTTCGAAAACCTTAAGAAATACCTTAATAACTTCCTCAGTACTATGTAGCCTAATGTAATCACCTAGTAAAGTACCGTCTAGGTACTCCATCATTATGAAGTCATCATCGTAGTAGTAGACCTTAGGTACTACATCATACTTCACTAAACTCATTATGTAGCCTTCATTAGTTAGGGACTTCCTCTTAGAATCTAATCTCCTGACCTTAACTACTACATCACCTAATGATTCATGACTTACTAGTAAAACTATTGATGCATGCCCCTTACCTAAGACCTTAAAACCGTTAACTGCTACAGAGCCGTAGTTATATACCCCTCTAACACCTAAAGACCTTAACCTCTCAACTCTGAAATCACTAATATCCTTAACATCGTATGGGTATGTAAGTAACTTACGTATACTTTCCAGACCTACTAATTCCTTCCACATCACTAACTCTTAGATAATTCCTTAAGTATTAAGTCTATAAACTCAGAGTATGATAACTCAATACCGCAGTATATACATCTAACCCTTAAACTACTATCTAAAGTTTCGAACGTAGTTTCAATACCTTCATGTCTAGTGATGCAGGTCTTATTAGGACATTTAATCAGTTTTGATATGTACTTAGGTATTGATACCTTCCTCTTCTCAACTACTTCGAAATTCCTAACTATGTTTATAGTTGCTGTAGGTGCTATCAGAGCTACTATATCTGTCTCCTCCTTACTTAAGAATCTATTCTCAATCTTAACTATGTCCTTCCTACCTAACTTACTTGACTCAACATTAACTACTACAGCTATTCTAATACCTTCCTTACCAGTAAGTCCTAAGACCTTAAGTACCTCGAATGCCTTACCAGCCGGTATATGATCTATTACGGTACCGTCCTTAATCTTACTAACTATTAACTCACGTATAGACACCCTCAACACCTCCTAGTATTAGTGTGAGGAGGGCTGCTCTTAAAGGTACTCCGAAGGATGCTTGTTTAAAGTATACTGCATGCTTAGTATTATCTAAAGACCTATCCAACTCATCAACCCTAGGTAGTGGGTGTAGTATTATTAAATCATCCTTACACCTCTTAGTGATTTCAGCTGTCACCCTATACGCATTCTTAACCTTCTCATACTCTAGAGGGTCTGGGAACCTCTCCTTCTGAATCCTAGTTACGTAGAGTACGTCTAACTCACTCAATACCTCATTAATATCGAAAACCTCCTCAACCTTAACATTCCTAGACTCTACAAACCTCCTCACATCCTCTCTCAACCTGAGAAGTGGGTGTGATATTAAGTAGACCTTCTTAGGCTTAAATATAGTTAGTATGTATAGGAAGGAGTTCACAACCCTAGCATACTTTAAATCTCCTATAAGCCCTATAACCAAGCTACTCACATCACCTCTAAGCCTATATATAGTGTATAGGTCTAACAACGCCTGTGTAGGATGTTCATTCCTACCATCACCAGCGTTAATCACTGGGTGTTCAGCAACTTCAGCAGCTAATTTAGCACTCCCTTCATACCTATGCCTAACAACTATCACATCCGCGTAGGAGTCTAACATCCTGATAGTATCTATGAATTTCTCACCCTTAGCTACTGATGTACCCTCCTCACTAGAGAACCCTATTACAGAACCACCCAACCTACTCATAGCTGCTTCAAAAGATAGTCTAGTCCTAGTACTTGGTTCGAAGAATGCTACAGCCATTACCTTACCACGGAGTACTTCCTTATAACCATTACTTAAGTAGTGGTCTGTAAGTTTGAATAAGTATTCGATATCCTCCTTACTAAAGTCAAGTACTGAGATCACATCCCTACCCTTAAACCTAGAAGCTATGCTGGAGTTCATCGCCCTCAAACCTACTTACTTAGAAAAATTTTTATAAGTTTAGGTTACGTTATTCTGAGCGGGTTTGTTGAGTAGGTTATTAGATCTGATTAGGAGTGGTAGGGGTAGGGTTATAGTAGCTGTTGATGACCCACTAATAACTCTGAGTAGGTTTAAGGAGTTAGTTATGAAGACTAAAGATGTTGTCTCAGGGTTTAAGTTAGGTCTACCCTATATATTGAGTTACGGCTTAGATAGTATTAGGTCTGTTATAACTGATTTCAGAGATACTTACTATATAGCTGATTTGAAATTAGCTGATATCGACGTCGTTATGAGTTTAACTACTAAGGTGGTATGTAGGGTAGGTTTTAACGGAGTCATAGCTCACGGATTTGTAGGTCTTAAGGGTGGTTTAGACGGTTTAAAGAGTGTTTGTGATGAGTTAGGTGTTGACTTATATATAGTTACGTCTATGTCACACCTAGGTAGTACTGAGATCTATGACTTAGTCATTGATAAGGTATTAAGTGTTGTTGAAGGTTTAAGACCTACAGGTGTTATAGCACCAGCTACTAGACCTGAAGTCATTAGGAGGGTTAGGAGTTACTTAGGACGTACATACTTAATACTATCACCTGGTGTTGGTGCTCAAGGCGCTTCACCAGGGTCAGCTATATGTGCTGGTGCTGACTTAGAGATTGTTGGTAGAGCTATAACCTCATCTCAAGACTTTGTTAAAGCTTCTGAAGAAGTAATTAAATCACAGCTTAAGTACTTAGAAGTTAGTAGGTGTTACTGAGTTGTTAGAGGATATAGTCTTAAACCTATATAGGGTTGGAGTGATTAGGTTCGGAGACTTCATACTAGCTTCAGGTAGGAGGAGTCAGTACTACTTCGACTTCAGGATACTGCCGTCATACCCTGAACTCTACTCTAAAGTCATTAACTTATGGTTAGATACCTTAAGGAGTTATGATTTAAGATTTGATGGTGTTGTAGGTATTGCTTCCGCAGGTATAGTTCATGCTGCAGTACTAGGATTCCTTATGAGGAAGCCTGTAGGTTACGTTAGAGCTGAGAGGAAGGACCACGGTACTAGTAAGTTAGTTGAGGGGGATCTTAAAGGTCTTAAAGTTATCGTAGTTGATGATGTAGTAACTACTGGAGGTACTTTAACGAGGGCTTACAACATACTTAAGGAGGAGGGTATTGACGTAGTAGCTTTCTCAGTAATCCTAGACCGTGAGGAAGGTGCTACAGAGAGTTTAAAGTCTTTAGGTATACCGTTAATACCGCTTATGAGGACTTCACAAGTGTTTAGGATTCTTAAGGATTTAAATGTGATTAGTGATGAACTCTACAGCACATTAACCAAGCACTTAGGTAGTCCTAAATGATACCTTCTAAAGTAGTTGAGAAGGTAGTTGTTTGTAGGGACGTAGCTCATATATACTTAAAGTTACTTAAGCCTATTGTTAAACCAACACCAGGTCAGTTCGTTATGGTTTGGGTACCTGGTTATGAGGAAATACCTATGAGTGTTAGTGATTTTAGTGACGACATCTTAAGAATTACCGTTAAGTGTAGGGGGCCTACAACTAATTACTTAGTTAGGGAGTTACCAGTAGGTAGTTACTTAGGTGTTAGAGGTCCTTACGGTAAGGGAGTTACTGAAGATTTAATTAGTGGTAAGGGTCTCTTCATCGTTGGCGGTATAGGTATTGCCCCAATACTCTACCTAGTTAAGTACTATAGGGAGTTGATTAAAGGTTCTAAACTATTAGCAGGCTTCGTAAGTAGGGATGAGTCTAAAGTTACTGATGAATTAATTAATTACTTAGAAGTAGATATGGTTTCTGAAGATGTTGATGGTGCTACAGTTATTGACCTACTTAAGAAGTACTTACCAAGTATTAACAACTACGACTACTACCTGGTATCAGGACCTAAAGCAGTATTAGACCAGGTAGTTAATTTAGTAGGGGATAGCTTGAGGGGTTACGTACTTACTGAGTCTTTAATGAAGTGTGGTTTAGGTTTCTGCGGTTCATGTGCTTTAAAAGACTTTTTAGTTTGTAGAGATGGTACTTTAGTAGATGCTAGTAGGTATAGGTGGTTGATATCTTGATCGATAAAGTCTTCTACATAAGGACTTTAATTAACGGTTCAGTATCAGAGTTAACACTCTATGTAGGTGATGACGGGTTTATTAAGAAGGTTAGTTATGGTAGGGAGTTAGTCAGCGGTTATGAAGTTATAGACCTATGTAGGGGTAGGCAAATAACCTTGCCTGGTTTTATAGATCTACACGTACATTTAAGGGATTTTAAACTTAGTTATAAGGAGGATATAGTTAGTGGTTCTTCAGCAGCTGCTTCAGCAGGTTATGTATTGGTTTGTGATATGCCTAATACAAACCCACGTATAGATAATGCCGAGGTACTTAAGATGAGGGTTGAGGAAGCTTTGAGGAAGTCTTACGTGGATTACGGAGTATACTGCGGTATACCTAGTGAGGCTAGAGTAGTTAATGACTTATTAAGTCTTAAGAACTTATTTGTAGGTTTTAAGATATACCCTGAGGACTTAGCAGATAGATTTGCAGTTATTAAGTACTTATTAAGTGTTTATGACGGCTTAGTAGTAGTACATGGTGAATTACCTGAGTATGCTTTAAGACCTTCAATACGTGATTTAAGTCTCAGATATTTAGATAGGCCTTCATGGGGTGAGTTAGTAGTTGCTAACATACTATCAAGTATTAATAAGGCATCTAAGATACATATAACACATGCTTCACACCCATCAACACCATACTTATGTAGGTCTCTAGGCTTTACAGTTGATACAACACCATATTACTTCCTATTAAGTAGTGATGATGTTAGGGATTGTTGGAGTAAGGTTAACCCACCGATTAACGACTTCGTAAGTAAGACGTTAGTATTCAGTAACGTGGTTAAGGGTGTTTACGACGCTATAGTCAGTGATCACGCACCACATTCTGTTGAGGAGAAGTTAAGTGATTGGAGGTTATGTCCTTCAGGTATTACAGGTGTTGAAGTTAGTAGTAGGGTGTTGCTGACGTTATTTGTTAAAGGATTCATAAGTTATGAGTTACTTATTAAGTACTTATGTAGAGGTCCTGCTAAGGTCTTAGGTATCGATGACTTCTTAGGTAGTTTAAGTAGTGGTTTTAGAGCTTCATTCACCGTCATAGACTTTAGTAGGGAGGGTATAGCGTATACTAGGTATTCTAAAGCTCTTAAGTCATGTCTTGACGGTTTTAGATATGTTGGTGAGGTTGTTAAGACTGTAGTCGGTGGTACTTTAGTATTTGATGAGGGTGTGTTTAATAAGCCTAAGGTGGTGGTACTTGGTAGTAAGTCTTGAGGTCTTAGTAGGTGGTTTAAGACTTAAGCACCCTGTAATGGTCGGTTCTGGAGTCTTAGGTGATAAGCCTGAATTGATTGAGAGGTTAGTTAGGGAGGGTGATCCATCAGCAGTTGTTACTAAGACATTAACTAAGTATAGACGTGAGGGTTACCTACCACCAATAATAGTTGAATTAGGTTGTGACTCATACCTAAATGCTGTAGGTCTAGCGAATCCAGGTATTGAAGTAGTTAATGACTTAGTTAGTGTTGGTTTAAGATATGGTATACCGGTAGTAGTTAGTATTGCAGGTAGTAGTATTGATGAGTTTGTAGAGTTAGGTATTAAGGCTGAGTTAGGTAAGGCATCAGCTATAGAGTTAAACCTTAGCTGCCCACATGTTAAGGGGTTAGGTGCTGAGTTAGGTAGGGATCCACAAACGACTTATGAGGTTGTAAGGAATGTTAAGTCAGTAGTTAAAATACCTGTATGGGTTAAGTTAGGTCCTTGGGATAACGTAGTTGAAGTAGCTTCTAAATCATTAAGTGCAGGAGCTAACGCATTAGTACTGATAAATACCTTAAGGGGTATGAAGATAGATATATACAGTAGGAAACCAATACTAACAGCACGTGTTGGAGGCCTATCAGGGAAAGCACTACACCCAGTAGCTGTTAGAGTGATCTACGAAGTATATAAAGAATTAAAATGTGATATAGTCGGAGTTGGCGGTGTCCTAAATCATGAAACAGCAATAGAACTAATACTAGCAGGGGCAAAAGCAGTACAGGTAGTATCAGCATTAATTAAAAATCCACCAACAGTAATAAAGGAAATCGTAAACTCAATATCAAACTACATGAACGAAATAGACATTAAAGACATAAAACATTTAGTAGGAGCAGTAACGCATGATTAACCTAACTACATAACATTAATTCCCTCCTAATCTCATTCAAAACTCTTGATGAATTAGTAAAACAATAAAGTTCAAGAACTACTACCTAAGCTTTTCAATAGGTTATTCCTTAGATATTATGCTACTTACGGTTTAGAATTACGGTGTTAAGTGTTTTCTACTAGGTATTTCATCAACTTTTCTACTAGTTCTTTAGGTATTTCTAGTGATTGTGTTAGTGCTGTGTCTGTACATACTGTTGTATGTGTTATGTCTGCACTTACCTTACCTGTGGTTATGTTCTTCACTACACATCTCCATTTGATTGACTTACTTCCTATGTTTTCAACCCATACATATAGTTCTAAGTCGTTATCTAATCTTGAGGGTGTTAATACTTTATAACTTACTTCAGTGGTAGGTATGAAAATCCCGTACTCATGTATTAATCTACTATAGCTGAATCCTAGATTAGCTAGTAGTTCTGACCAAGCCCTCTCACAAAATCTTAAGTAGTTAGTGTAGTGTACTACTTGTAGGTAGTCAGTATCAGCTAATGTAGTCCTAACTCTGTAGACGTAAGCATTATCAGGTATTTTAAAACCTTCCTCACTAACCACCTCGAAATCCTTCCTCTGATTCTCTAACATTCTTAAGTACTTCCTAACATCAATACCTAATGAGTTAACCACGTTCTTAAACTCCTCAATAGCTTTCTCCCTAGCTGTAGACTCATCTAAACCATCACTAACATAGTTACTTACCTGTAATTCTGTTAACGCAGCTAAGTTACTTATTACTTCATCCTCACTTAACTTACCAACTATTAAACCTGCATGAACTACAACATAATCACCTACCTCAACGCCATCAACACCAACTACAGTATCTACTATAGTACCACCTATATTCACCTTAGCATACATACCGTCAACCTCAACAACCCTACCTGGAGTACCCCAACACATCCTAGACCCCCCTAACTAACTCTACACCACCATATAAAGCCCAGATCCTACATGTCCCTTCAGAGGAGACCATACAAGGACCTAAAGGTGATTCAGGCTTACATACCTTCATAAATAACGGACATTTAGTAGGTTTCTCAATACCTAATACGACCTCACCACACCTACACCCAGGAGGTAACTCCCTCTCATAGGGGTTTGAAGTAGCTGTAGTTAATACGTAGTCAGTAGGTTTAGGTACCCTCAACTTAAACTCCTTAACAGCATCATACCTACTATAACCATCCCTTAACTCTAAACCACTCTTAGGTACGTAGCCGATACCTCTCCAAGCAGCGTTAACGGCTTCGAAGACCTCATCAATTACCTTCTTAGCCGTTAAATTACCCTCCCACCTCACCAACCTACTATACTCAATACTAACTCCTGGCCTACCATCAACTAACATCTTAAGTATCCTAGCTACAGCTACTAAAACATCAATAGGTTCGAAACCAGTAACTACTGTAGGTATTTTAAACTCCTTAGGTAGGAATTCCCAAGCCATACCGCCAACAATAGCTGATACATGTCCAGGAGCTATAACACCTCTAATAGGCATTAAACCCCTCTCCCTAAACAACTTAATCACATACCTCATAACTGGTGGTGTAAGTCTTAAAGCACTTAATAACTTTAGATTCTCAGGTACCTCACCAGACTTAATAAGTAATGCGTATGAAGGTGCTGTAGTTTCAAAACCAATACCGAAGAATACCGAGTCCCTACCGTACTCCTTAGCATCCTTAACAGCCTCTAAGAAACTATAGACGACCTTAACATTACCACCTAATGCTTGAGCTTCAGCTAAGTTCTTAGGAGTCTTACCAGTAGTTGTAGGTAGTTTATAAGCGTCACCGAATGTGTAAATCCTAATACCTTCTAGAGAAAGTCTAACTAACTCATCAACATATACCCCAGGAGTTATACATACTGGACATCCAGGACCTGCAACTAATTCAATACCTTCAGGCATTAAAGACCTTAAACCGTAGTACGTAGTGGTCCACTCATGAGTACCACAGAAATTCATGATCTTGATAGGACTGCCTAAATCCTGAACCAACTTCTCAGTATAATTACTTATGAGTTTAACTAGGGACCTAGCCAACTCAGCATTACTCCTAAATACCTTAGTAATCACTCCCTCAAGATCCAATACCCATACCTAAGATACAATTACTAAACACGTACTAAACCTTTAATTACTGAAACACATAGATAGTATGGTGTTTCTATGCCTAAATACGCAGTGTTAGTAATTGATATGCTTAAAGACTTCATATACGGTAGCCTAAGGTGTGAGAGAGCTCTACACATAATACCTAATATTAAGAAGTTAGTAAGTATTGCTAGGGATTACAGGATCCCAGTAATATATGTTAATGACTCACATATTAAGGGTGTAGATCGTGAACTTACGCTATGGGGTCCTCACGCAGTTAGAGGTACTGAAGGTTCTGAAGTCATAGATGATTTAAGACCTACTGAGAAAGACTTCATAGTCTTAAAGAGGAGGTATAGCGGTTTCTTCGAAACTGACTTAGACCTACTTCTTAGGGAGTTAAGTGTTGATACGTTAATACTTACTGGGATACATACCCATATATGCGTAATGCATACCGCTGTAGATGCATTCTACAGAGGTTATAACTTAATCATCGTTAAAGACGCTGTAGAAGCATTTAGTGAGGACTACCATAAGTTAGGGCTTGAGTTCATGGAGAAGCTCTATAGTGCTAAGTTAGTGAATACTGAGGAAGTTATTAAGTTAATCACTATAACGACATGAGTAAAAATTTAAATTTTAGGTTAAGCAAGAGTTTTAGGTTTGGTTATGACTAGAAGGACTTTAAGTAAGAGGGTTGAGGCTGTAGTTATTACAGTCCTAGCATGTATGGCTATCTACAACATATACGTATTACTATTCACAGCATATGATGTAATACTCCACATGGTTTTAAATATGGCTTTCGTACTCCCACTAACCTTCATAGTCTACCCAGCAAGGAAGAAAGACGTTAATAGAATCCCTTGGTATGATTACTTACTAGCTATAGTCTCTGCAATACCACCTATAATCCTATACCTCCACCCACCATGGATTTACGAGAGGATGTGGTTTGCAACGGCTTTAACAACCGAGCAGTTAATACTAGGTATTATATTTATGGTTACTGTGATTGAAGCTACTAGGAGGACTAGCGGTCTAGTAATAACGTTGTTAGTGGTATTCTTCTTAATATACTTATATATAGGTCCATACATACCCGACCCATTCAGACATAGAGGTATGAGGTTTGATAGAATCATAGAACTCAACTACCTAACCTCATACGGGACCTTCACAACACCTCTCCAGGTAATGTCTACTTATGTTATAGCTTTTACTATTTTAGGTGCTTTCTTTTCTGAGGCTGGTGTTGGTAGGTTTTTTATAGATCTTGCTAAGGCTTTAGTTGGTAGGTTGGTTGGTGGTCCTGCTAAGATTGCTGTTGTTGCATCATCATTATTTGGGACAATCAGTGGTTCAGCACCAGCGAATGTCTACGGTACTGGTATTGTTACTATACCTACTATGAAGTCTTTAGGTTATCCAGCATATTTTGCAGGTGCTGTTGAGGCTGTATCATCTACTGGTGGTCAGATTATGCCTCCTGTAATGGGTGCTGCAGCATTCGTAATGGCTGAATTACTAAACGTACCATACGCTAGGATAATGATTGCAGCAATAATACCAGCACTACTATACTACTTAGGGGTTTACGTACAGGTACATTATTTCTCATTAAAACACGGTTTAAGAGGACTACCACCAGATCAAGTACCTAGTCTTAAGAATGTTCTTAAGGAGAGGGGTTATATGTTAATACCTATGGCAGTACTTGTTTATATAGTTGCAGTACTTATGTGGTCACCAGTAACAGCAGCATTCATAGCAATGTTCATAACAATAGCTATAAGCTTCATAAAGAGAGAAACATGGATGACACCAAAGAAAATATATAAAGCACTAGCTAAAGGAGCTGAAGATGCTTTATCCATATTAGTTATAGGTGCTGCTGCTGGTATGGTGATAGGTTCTATATCCTTCTCAGGTACTGGGCTTAGGTTAAGCAGTATAGTTCTTGAGGCTTCTATGGGTATATTAGTTCTAGCTCTGCTCTATGTTGCACTATTAACGTTAATTATGGGTATGGGTGTACCTACTACAGCTGCTTATGTGATGACTGCAGCATTATCAGCACCTGCATTATCTAGGTTAGGTGTTGATCCGTTCGTAGCACACTTCTTTATATTTTACTATGCAACTATATCAGCTATAACACCGCCTGTAGCTTTAGCTGCTTTTGCGGCAGCAACGTTAGCTAAGGATGATCCTATGAAGGTAGGGTTTACAGCTACTAAATTAGGTATTGCAGCAATAATAGCACCCTTTATACTTATCTTTAAACCAGGACTACTACTAGTCATTAAAGAACCACTACCAATAATCATCGAAAACATAGCAACAGCATTCATAGCAGTATACGCAATAGCGATGGGAATCGAAGGATACTACAAAACAAACATGAACATCATAGAGAGGTCATTACTAATAATTAGTGGATTACTACTCTTCGCACCAACTGATTTAACGATAGATTTAATATCTATAGTAATAATAATCGCTGTATTGTTAATACATAGAAGGAGAGCAAATAAGACAAGAACTCCTAATCAGAAGATGTAAATATTTTTAACTACTAATTAAATTCTCACTCGGTGTTTATAATGTTAGATAGGTTAGCTAAGTTAATAGTTAATTACTGTATTAGGGCTTCAGAAGGTGATGAGGTTAGGATTTCAGCTACTTATGAGGCTATGCCGTTAGTTAGGGAGTTATGGAGGGAGTTAGTTAAAGTAGGTGCATACCCTATCTTAAATTTAGTTGATGAGGTACTTGATGAAATCTTCTACTCATATGCTGGTGATGGATTACTTAAGTATGTTTCTAGAGTTGAGAAGTTTATTCAGGAGAGTGTAAACGCTACAATATCTATAATTTCATACACCCATGCTAAGCACTTAGTCAGTATAGACCCTGAGAGGTTAAGGATTAGGTCTCAAGCATTAAGGACTTTAAATGAAGTCTTCATGAAGAGGGATTTCGAAGCTTCTCTAAGATGGGTAGTAACTATATACCCAACTAAAGCATTAGCTCAAGAAGCTGGTATGTCGTTAATCACATACGAGAACTTCATCTATAAGGCTTTAAAACTTTATGAGAATAACCCAATAAATGCTTGGGTAAGTCAATCACGTTTTCAGGAGAAGGTAATTAACGTGTTGAGTAGGGTTAGTGAGTTAAGGTTCTTGGGTAGTGATGTTGACCTAACGTTAAGGGTTGAGGGTAGGAGGTGGATTAATGATGACGGTAGGAAGAATATGCCTGGTGGTGAGGTCTACACAGCACCTATAGAGGATAGTGTTGAGGGTTATATAGTGTTTACATACCCGGTGATATGGAGGGGTGTTGAGATGGAGGGGGTTAAACTAGTATTTAGACGTGGTGAGGTGATTAACGTATCAGCTATTAAAGGTGAGGAATTCCTTAAGAAGATAGTTAGTGTTGATGAGGGTGCTAGAAGAGTTGGTGAAATTGCTTTCGGTCTTAACTACGATATAGATAGATTTACTAAGCAGATATTACTTGATGAGAAGATTGGCGGGACTATACACCTAGCTCTAGGTTCGGCATACTTAGCAACTGGAGGTACTAATAAATCAGCAATTCATCTAGACTTAATTAAGGATTTAAGAGATGGTAAGGTATTCGCTGACGGAGACCTAATATACTCTAACGGTAGGTTCTTAAGTGATATACTATGATTAGAGTAGGTATAGTCGATACTACATTCGCTAGAGTTGATATGGGTAGTATCGTTGAGAAGACTATAAAGGAGTTACTACCTGAAGCGAAGATACATCGTTATACAGTACCGGGTATTAAGGACATACCAGTAGCTGCTAAGAAATTAATTGAGGAGTTTGGATGTGATGGTGTTATAACGTTAGGTTGGGTTGGTAAGACATTAACTGATAAGTTAAGTTATGTTGCTCTAAGCGTAGGTCTACAACTAGTTCAGTTAATGACTAATAAACATGTAATTGATGTGACTGTACATGAGGATGAAGCTGATGATGAGGTTAAACTATATGAGATAGCTGTTAATAGGGCTAAAGAACATGCTGAAAACCTAGTTAAGTTGTTGAGAGGTGGTGGTGAGGCTCTTAGACCCTATGCTGGTAAAGGACTAAGGCAGGGATTACCTGACGTAGGTCCGATAAGGACTTAATTAGTAATTAACATTTTAAAACTAATATATGAAGTATTTTACTGGGATATGTTATAAAGGTATTTAAGGAATCTGTAATTAGTATAGCTTCATACATAGCGAATTCCGTAAACATCATTAAGGAGTATCAGGTTGAGGACTTCTTAAAGAACCTCATCGAGATCTATAAAGAGGGTAGGAAGGTATTAGTCGTAGGTGCTGGTAGGTCAGGACTTATTGGTAGGGCTTTTGCTATGAGGTTAATGCATTTAGGTTTTAACGTCTACGTACTCGGGGATACCGTAGTACCTCCACTGCGTGCTGGGGATGCTTTAATAGCTATCTCAGGTTCTGGTAGGACTAGGTCCGTAATTACTGTTGCTGAAGCTGCTAAGTCAGTAGGTGCTAAGGTAATAGCTTTAACCACATATATAAACTCACCACTAGCTAAGCTTTCAGATATTATTGTTGAGATACCTGGGAGGACTAAAGTAAGTAGTGAGAATGACTACTATACTAGGCAGTTAATAGGTATTTACGAACCGTTAGCACCTCTAGGAACTCTATTTGAGTTAGTAGCTATGGTAGTATTAGATGCTGTAGTAGCTGAGTTAATGGTTCAACTAGGTAAGACTGAGGAAGACTTAAAGAAACTACATGCGAATATAGAGATTTAAGTAACTTAACAGTGGATCTTCGTACTACCTCAGCATCACTTGGTTTGAAGTACGTATAACAACATTCAAATAGGTCTTCATGAGGTGTTAAGGATAGTTTTATAAACTCCACACCATAAAGACTTCCTTAGGTGTTTAAGGGATGATGCTTAAATGCCCTATATGTGGTGGTAGTGTAGAAGTACCTGACGATGCATTACCTGGGGAGTTAGTAGATCATGATTGCGGTGTTACTTTAGAAGTAGTTAATGATGGAGGAACTATTAAGTTAAGACCTCTTGAAGGTGTTAGGGAGGATTGGGGAGAGTAAGGGTAGCTCTACTATACGACATCCTCCGTTGGGAGGAGAAGTCATTCATAGAAACCTCTAAGAAATTAGATGTAGATATAGTCCCTATCCACATACCGACATACTATGGTAGAGTTGGTGATGGTAATTCCTTAAGTACTGATGTAGATATAGCTATACAGAGGGGTGTGAGTTTCTACAACTCATTAGAATCTACGATAATGTTTGAATCATACGGTATCAACGTAGTTAATAAGTCGTACACGATAATGGTTTGTCAGGACAAGTTATGGACTACATCGTTATTAGTGAGGAATAAAGTACCAGTACCTGATACGTACGTAGCTTTTAGTCATGAGGTAGTTCCTAAGGTCTCTGAGAAGTTAGGTTATCCATTCGTGATTAAACCTATCTACGGTAGTTGGGGTAGGTTACTAGCTTTGATAGATGATGAGGAGGATATGAGGACTGTAGTTGAGCATAGGACATATATGCATAACCCGATCTACAGTATATACTATGTACAGGAATTTGTTAAGAAGCCTGGTAGGGATATTAGGATATTTACAGTAGGTGATGAAGTACCTGTAGGTATTTATAGGTATAGTAATCACTGGATAACAAACACTGCTAGGGGTGGTAAGGCAGTACCACTACGTATCGATCCTGAGCTTGAGGATTTAGCGTTAAGGGCTGCTAGATCTGTTGAAGGTCAGTTCCTCGGGATAGATATATTCGAACATCCTGAGAAAGGCTACGTAGTTAATGAAGTTAATGCAGTGACTGAGTTTAAGAATACTGTAGCAGTTACTGGGTATGACCTAACACGTAAGGTGTTAGAATACATTATAGGCTTGGTGAGACGTTAATGCCTCTTAAATACTTAAGCCTCTACGGTTCTAGAGGTATTAAAATTGTTAAGGGTGAGGGTCAGTATGTATGGGATTCCAACGGTAATAAGTACCTAGACTGCCATACATGTCATGGAGTTGCCTTCTTAGGACATAGACATCCTAAGATTGTTAACGCAATTAAAGAACAACTAGATAATATGATATCACTATCAACAGCTTTTGAAAGTTTTTTAAGGGATGAAGTCTTAACAGCTTTAGAGCGTATAGTACCTAGGAGGTATAACTACGTATACTTCCTTAACTCAGGTTCTGAGTGTGTAGACTTTGCATTGAAAGTTGCTAGGAAGGTTAGGAAGAAGGTTAAATTCATATCATTTACTAATGCATTCCATGGACGTACTTTCGGGGCATTATCAGTTACTTGGAACCCTAAGTATAGGGAACCATTCAAGCCGTTAGTACCTGAGGTTGAATTCTTAAAATATAATGACGTCAATTCCTTAGATAAGGCTGTAAGTGAGGATGTAGCTGCTGTAATTGTTGAACCTATTCAGGGTGAGGGCGGTATTAACCCAGCAACCCAGGAATTCATGAAGACGTTGAGGGAGGTTACTCAGGAGAGGGGTGTTATATTAATAGTTGATGAGATACAGACTGGTTGTGGTAGGACTGGATATACTTGGGCTTCAGATATGTATGGGGTTTACGGTGATATAATGTTGGTTGGTAAGGCAATAGCCGGTGGTTTCCCAGTATCTATAGCTTTCCTAACTGATGATATTGGTAGTCAGTTAGGTGAGGGTGATCACGGATCTACATTTGGTGGTAATCCGCTAGCATTAGCAGCTGTTAAGGCAGGCGTTGATGTGATTACTGGTGAGGACGTCCCAGGTAGGGCTAGGGTTATGGGTAGTAAGTTAATGAGTAAGTTATCTAGTATTGTTAAAGACTTCAAAATCGTTAGGGAGTTAAGGGGTTCTGGTTTAATGATAGGTGTTGAACTTAGGTTCGAACCTAAGCCAGTTATTGAATGTCTTCAGGCTGGTGGTGTGTTAGCGTTGAAGGCCGGTACAACAGTAGTTAGGTTCTTACCACCATATCTGATAAATGATGACGATGTTGAGAATTTATCATCAGTTATGAGTAGGTGTTTAAATGAGGAAACTACTAGAAGACTTAATGTTAAGACTTCTTAAGACTTACAGCCCGACTGGTAGTGAAGAACTAGCTATTAAGGCTTATACAGACTTCCTAAAATCTATAGGTGTTAATACAGTAGAAGTCGATGATGTCGGTAACGCGTTATTCACCTACGGTTCCGGTAGTAAATGGTTGTTATTAGCAGGTCATATAGATACTGTAGAGGGTGAATTACCGGTTAGTTACGATGGTAAGGTATTTAGGGGTAGGGGTGCTGTTGATGCTAAAGGTCCTCTCGTATCTATGACGATAGGTGCGTTGGAAGCTCTTAAGTACTTAGATACTAGTAGGTATAGGGTAACCGTAGCTGCGTTAGTAGGTGAGGAGGGTAGGAGTCCAGGTGCTAAAGCATTAATTAGGAGGGGTTTAAAACCTACAGCAATAGTTATTGGGGAACCTTCCGGATGTGACGGTGTTGTTATCGGGTATAGAGGGAGTATTAAGCTGAGGTTAGTGTGTAGAGGTACCGGCGGCCACTCATCAAATCCTGAAGGCGGTATCTCAGCTATTGAGGAATTCATAAATACTTGGTTAAAACTTAAGGAGTTAAGTAAGACATTGAATGTGAGCATAGGTATGAACTACATCAGCGGTGGTCAATTATTTAGTGTTATCCCTAAGTTGTGTGAGGGGGTTATAGATGTTAGGGTACCTATAGGTATGAAGTTAAGTGATGTTAAATCTAAAATTGATGAGTTGTTAAGTACGTACTGTAGTTATGAAGTAATTGATGAGACACCTCCTGTTAGGGTAAGTGTTAACGTACCGGTGGTTAGGGCTTTAGTGAGAGCTATAATTAAGAATGGGTTGAAACCATCACCAGCTATTAAGTTAGGTACTAGCGATATGAACTTACTAGTAAGTCTAACAGATAATATAGTAAGTTACGGTCCCGGTAGGTCTGAACTAGCACATACAGACCATGAGGAGGTAAGTATTGAGGAGTTAGAATTAGGTGCTAAGGTCTATAAGGACTTAATACTTGAGTTCTTCACCAACACTTAATTTCTGAGTTATAATCCTTGAGAGGCATAGGTATATACCTGAGATATAACCACCGTCAACACCAAGTAAATTAGTTAGTTCATCAAATAATACGAACTCACCCTCACTTAACCTCCTACTAATACCTACTAAAGTATTTACCCTACCGCTATACTCACTACATACGCTACCGAGTTCCTCAAGACATACATCAATTAACCCGTAATTTAAATACCTACATAACTTAACTATATCCAGACCTAACAACATTGTTAAGTACCTCAACGATAACTCACAACATAAACCACTACATTCTCTAAGTACTCTAACAACCATAGTGACTAACTCACCATACCTTACCAACCAATACTTCAGGTATTCAACATCTACAACCACTTTAACAACCCATTCAAATTGATGTAATGCAGAATTAAGTATTAATACTTTAAATTAATGTTTAAGTTGGTGTAGGTGTTGAAGATTTCATTAGAACCTATGTTGAAGGACTTAGGGGCTGTGAGGGTTAAGACAGTTAAGCAACGTGAATGTGAGGTAGTAGTTGTTGAGTTTAAAGATGATATATTCCTAATATCGTTGAGTAGGGGTGGGATGACGGATAACTACGTAGCTAAGGTGGTACCGTCTACTAAGGTATATAGTTGGGGATGTATAGATATAGAATACAGCCCTTACGGACTATACGTAGTTGCTGAGGATGAGGAGGAGCTTACTAAGAAGATCATTAGTAAATTAAATATTTTAAGGTCTCGAACTTCAGACCGTACTTAAAACTTAAAATATGCCATAGTATAAGTTTATTTACCTTACTAATGAATATATTCCGGTAGTTTTGATGCGTATACCTCAGTTACCCTCCATATCTGATGTTGATTTAAACATGAAGAAAGTCCTTGTACGTGTAGATTTTAACTGCCCTATAGGTATTAATGGTGAGATATTAGATGATTCTAGGATTAAAGCTCATATACCGACTGTGAAGGAATTAATCAACCGTAACACCTCAACAGTTCTAATAACTCATCAGGGTAGACCTGGTGAGCCCGACTTCGTAACTCTTGAAAAACATGCAGAGTTACTGAGTAAGTACTTAGGTATTGATGTTAAATTCATACCAGATGTTATAGGTCCTACAGCTATTAACGAGATAAAGAATTTAAAACCTGGTGAGGTTTTACTCCTAGACAACCTTAGGTTGGTTTCTGAGGAGGTTATTGAGGCTGTACCTGAAGTTCAGGCTAAGACCTACTTAGTCAGGAGGTTAGCACCACTCTTCGACTACTTCGTATTTGATGCTTTCGCAACAGCTCATAGGAGTCAACCAAGTATTGTTGGTTTCCCAATGGTGTTACCGTCACTTATAGGTAGTGTTATGAAGAAGGAGTTAGATGCGTTAAGTAGGATTTTCAACTTTGCTGAAGGTCCTAAAGTCTTCGTATTAGGTGGTGCTAAAGTTCAAGACACTATAAAGATTATTGAGTTCTTAAATAGGAATAAAGCCGCTGATAGGATATTAACTACTGGGTTAGTAGGTCTTTTCTTCCATGTCGCTAAGGGGGGTAGGATTAGTAGTGAGTCTATGAAGGTGTTAGAGTCTAAGGGTTTACTACCTCTAATACCTAGAGCTCGTAAGATAATACTTTCAGGAGCTCCTATAGAGACACCGTACGACTACATAGTACTGACACCTAATGGTGAGGTTAAGGAGGAGTCAGTATATAACTTAAGTGGTAGGGCTTTAGACATAGGTTCCTACACCATCACAATGTATTCTGAGTTAATGAAGGAGGCTAAGTTAATAGTTATGAGGGGTCCTGCCGGCTACGTAGAGGATGAGAGGTTTAGGAAAGGGACTGAAGAACTCCTTAAATCAGCACTTAATAGTAGTGCATTCGTCATAGTAGGTGGTGGTCATTTAGGTGCTATGATAGGGGATAATATTAGGGAGAACCTCCACATATCAACTGGTGGTGGTGCACTACTGATATACCTCTCAGGAGAACCTCTACCAGCTATAGATGCATTAGTAGAATCTACTAAAAAGTTTTTCCCCACCAAACAATTAAGATCTTAAGTTAGGTGGTAGGATGTCATACTATAGAGAACCTACATACTTGATAAGCTTCATGTTCAGAAGGATTTTAGTACCTATTGATGGGAGTGCTAGTAGTTTAAAAGCGTTGGATATAGCTTTAGACTTTGCTAAAAGGTACGGGTCTAAACTAACAGCATTGATAGTTAACGATAAAACAATAAATGTTGAGGAGGTTAGCGGGGAAATCTCTAGTAAGGCACGTAAGTCCGGTATAGAGGTAGTCCTTAAGATTAAGGAGATTAGAAACCCTAACGAGAGCGTAGTTAGTAAGGTGTTGGAAGAGATAAGTGAAGGTAGTTACGACCTAGTAATACTTGGAGCTAGGGGTAGGACACTTTCTGAGGACTTACTCATAGGGAGTACAGCATTATCAGTAATAATAAATTCCCCCATCTCATGCTTAGTAGTTAGATAGTGACGAATCCACTATAATTTTGGATGATCCGTACTGCGGTTAGATGCGCTGAGTAGTGATGAACTTATACCCTCAGATGAAAGCATCATGACATTAGACTTGACTGAAGCCCAAAGAACTCACATCAAAACCTAACCAGCTAACGGTACTTGTACCGTTAGCAGGGAAACGTAACCTTATTACTCCCTTAAGTAAGTATCTAGTGATGATGAGTGTTAAGGTATGAGTGATGATTAAACTCCCATGGCCTGATAAACTCATAGGAATTCCTCAACTAATAGCTTAACAACCCCTTCAAACTCTTTTAAGTCTCTAACAACTTTATTTATCTTCAAACCTAAGTACTTTCTTAAACTCCTCGATAAGAACCTCCTATCACCTAATACTACTAAAGCCCTATCATCTTCAGACCTAATAGACCTACCTATAGCCTGTAATGTCTTTATAGATGACTCCATATTATATATGTAGTCCCAAGCCTCATCAGCACTAACCTTCATCTTCAAGTTCTTCATAACCTCTACTAGGTAGTCATCACTTTGTGGGTAGGGTACACCTGCTACGAAGACACAGTTAATTAATGACTTACCATCCCTAACTATTTCAATCCCCTCACATAACTTACCGCCAGCAACTGCATGTATTAGAGTGTTATCACTGACATAACTAATTAACTCATCTATAGTTGTCATCCTACTCTCAGTAAATCCCTTACCAACATACTTAAACACATTACTCATGAACTCATAACTAGGATAGACTACTAACTTAACCCCACTTACTAATTCATCAACAACTCTAATGTACTTAGCATATAACTCGTAAATAGCCTCACCCCTAACCTCATACTTAGATGTTAACTGAGATGTAAGTAATATAACTAAGTTTTCGTAGGGTGACCAAGCACCTAATTCTAAAGCATCTACGAACTCTACACCCTTCATACCTATAACCTTCTCTAAGAACTCCTTAGAAGGTGGTGTCCCAGACATAAGTATTAAACTCTTATAACTACTTAAAACCCTATTAATCACGTCATGACTAGTCGCCATAGTCGTTAAGAATATATTGTTTGAGTCCCTGTACGTGAAGAGTGCGAAGCCCTCGTAGGCTAAGTTCGATATGAGTGTAGCTACCTTAACTATGGATGCACCACGACTCATAACTGATGACACAGGCTTACCACTCATAATTAATTCATCTATAATCATCTTCTTAATATCTAAAGCCCTACTCATGACGTAGTTTATTAAATCCTCATCTATGTTGAGTACGTCCTTATCTAAGATCCTTAATTTATCATCCTTTGCTTTAGACTCAGCAATACTTACTAGATTACTTAGGAAGTTCCTAAGAACTTCATCACCACCTAAGTAGTGATTAACCTCATTAATTGCTGTCTTTACCCTGGAGGTACTAACCTCGTATGAGTATATAGTTGCTGGGTTAGTTATCATGTGAGCTTCATCAACAACTACTGAGTACTCGTTAGTGTTACGATCTTGGAATAGGTCCTCAAAGAATTCTAGGTTAAACACGTATGGATATGTAACTACGACGTAATCTGAGTAGTTAGCTAGTTTAGCTAGGGAGAAGTATGGACATACCTTAAGAGTATCAACTATCCTCCTCACAGCGTCGACATGATTTTCACTAGGGTAGACTACAGCCTCTATAACTTCAATACCTACCCTACCTAACCCCCTAAAAAACTCACATAACTTCAAGTCTCTCAATATAGAACAACTAATCCAGAAATCCTCAGGCTCGACATGCTTACCCTTAGTAAGTGGACACATAGTATGTGCTGAATGTATGAATGAATACCTAAGACTTCCTAACTTCCTACGTAGTAATTTCAAATCTCTTAAAACAGGTGTTATCTCATTCCTAGTCCTCACAGAATGTAGTACTGGAGGTCTCAACATACTTAATGAAATAGCTACTGAGGTCTTACCAAATCCTGTAGGTGCCTTAATAACTAATACCTTAGACCTACTTAATAACTCCTCACCTACCTTAAGTACCTCCTTCTGACCACGTCTGAAGGTGTCGTATGGGAAGAACCTTATAGACGTTACACTACACCTGATAATGTGTGTTATTAAGGGTTAATAATTATGAAGTATAAAATTTTTAAATCGTAGGTATCAATACTTTACGGGACCTTGAATTGCATGTAGGAGTATTAAGGATAGGTTAAAACCTTGGTTATTAAATTCTGAGGGTTACGTATTCAGTGATGTTGATGCTGATGTAAGACTTCATCTGAATGAGTCACCATACCCACCACCTAAACATGTTGTTAGGTATGTTGTAGACATACTAGAGTATGGTAACTTATACATAAACTCAAAGCTATTTAGTAGGTTTAGAGAGTTATTAGCTGGGTATGCAGGTGTTGATGTAGAGAATATACTCCCTACATTAGGTGGTGATGGAGCTCTAAGAACTATATTCTACGAGTTAACATACCCTAACGATGTGGTAGTAATCCTCAACCC
This sequence comes from Desulfurococcaceae archaeon, assembly GCA_020832985.1. Classification (GTDB taxonomy): domain Archaea; phylum Thermoproteota; class Thermoprotei_A; order Sulfolobales; family NBVN01; genus CAZZLT01. The sequence continues at coordinate 53,326 of JAJHRE010000002.1, forward strand.
AACCTATAGTATGGTTAATGTATTCACATCATTAAGAGGTCTTAAGAAAGTTACTGTAGAACTCCATGAATGCGGTGATTGGTGGTGTGTAGACTTTAATGAATTACTAAATAATGCTAAGAACTCATACTTAGTAGTTATAGACGATCCTAACAACCCTACAGGCTCACCAATACTTAAGGGGAGTATCAAGTTAGTCTCAGAACTAGCTGAAGTTGTTGAGGGGTTCTTAGTAATTGATGAGACCTACTATGAGTTCTCAGGATATACTGTAGTACAGTTAGTTAGGGATTACCCAAACATCATAGTTGTGAGGAGTTTAAGTAAGGCATTCTCACTAGCAGGTTTTAGATTAGGCTATATAGTAAGTAGTCCTGAAGTTATTGAGGTATTGAGTAAGGGGTACACACCATTTGATATCCCACTACCATCATTAGCTGTTGGGATTGCAGCATTAGAGGATAGCTCATACGTTAAGGTATTCGTAGATAGTATTAAGAGGAATAAGGAGTTACTCATTAATGGTTTAAGGAAGTTAGGTTTTAAGGTGTATAACTCACTAACTAACTTCGTATTAGTACGTAGTGATGTTAATATTAGGGAGTTACTCTTAAGGTACAGTATAGCTATTAAGTCCTTAGGTAATAACCTCTACAGAATCTCAGTAGGTTCTGAAGAACAGTGTGTTAAGTTATTAGAAGTCTTAGGTGATGTGTTATGAGGGTAGCAATACCTAATAAGGGTAGGCTACAACAACCAACTCTAAACCTACTCCAATCAGCAGGTATTAAGGTTATGTCAATAGATGAGAGGGCTCTCATCCTACCGACTAATTGGGGGAATGTTGAGGTAGTCATGGCTAGACCTGAGGATATCCCATACATAGTTGAGTGTGGTGGTGCTGACATAGGTATTACAGGTCATGACTACGTAGTTGAGAGTGGTGCGTTAGTTGATGAGTTAGTTAGACTTGATTTCGGGCAGGCTAAGCTAGTACTAGCAGTTCCTGAGAAGTTAATGGTTAACGACGTTAACGACTTACCGCAAGGTATTAGGATAGCTACTAAGTACTACAACATAACTAGAAGTTATATAGAGTCTAAGGGTTTGAAGGCTAAGATCGTGAGGATTAACGGTGCAGCTGAAGTAATGCCTTACTTAGGAGCTGCTGATGCTATAGTTGATGTTATGAGTACCGGGACTACGTTAAGACTACACGGTCTTAAGATCCTTGATGTTGTTATGGATACCTACGCTACAGTCATAGCATCTAAGGACTGGATGCGTAGTCCAGCTTCTGAAGATATAAACCTACTGATCACTATGATTAAAGGTGTCATAGCTGCTAAGGGTAAGAAGTTAGTCCTTATGAACGTCCCTGACGATAGGTTGAGTAAGGTGTTATCAGTACTTCCTGCAATGCTAGCACCAGCAATTACTAAGTTAAGCCGTAGTGATGTTTGGGAGGTAATTACTGTTATTAGTGAGGAGTTACTACCTGAGGTTATAGCTAAGGCTAAAGCCTACGGTGCTAAAGACTTAGTCGTAGTTGATATTGAGAAGGTGGTTGAGTGAGGGTATTACCAAGTATTGACTTAAGCCTAGGTAAGGTGGTTAAGAGGGTTAGAGGTGTTAGAGGTACTGGTTTAGTTGTTGGTGAAGCTGTTAGAGTTGCTGAGGAATTTTATGAGTTAGGTTATGACTCAATACATATAGTTGATTTAGACGCTGCTGAGGGTTTAGGAAGTAATGAGGATTTAATAAAGGATGTAGTTAAGGTTGGGTTTAAATGGGTTCAGGTTGGTGGTGGTATTAGAGATATTAGTAAGGCGATTAGGTTGTTATCTTATGGAGCTACTGCAGTAGTGGTTTCAACAATGTTCTATACATCACGTAATACTTTCGAGGAGTTATTAAGAGTTGTAGGTGGTGATAAGGTATTAGTAGCTGTAGATTATGATGACTCCCTAACAGTGAGGGTGAGGGGTTGGAGAGAGGGTAGTGTAGGTATTGATGAGGCGCTTAATGCTGTAAGTAGCTACGACGTATTAGGTGTCATATTCACATATATTGATTCTGAAGGTACTGAAGGTAGTGTTGATAAGAGGGTTGCTAACTTTGTAGGGATGGTTAAGGGTTTGAAGGAGTATGCTGGCGGTATCTCAACAGTAGATGATTTACTGTTCCTGAAGGGTATTGGTATTGATTACGCTATAGTTGGTATGGCTATGTATAGAGGTGCTTTACTAGGTGTTAAGTATGTCTAGGTCATCACGTAGAGTTAGGGAGACTAAGGAAACCTTAGTTGAGGTATCCTTAGATATAGATAGTTGTTGTTCTATTGAGGTATCAACACCTATACCGTTCCTTAACCACTTACTAACGACTATGTTCTTCTATATGAGGTCTAACGCATATGTTAAAGCTGTCGATAAACTCGGTTACGACGACCATCACTTAGTTGAGGATGTAGCGATAACTTTAGGTGATGTTTTAAGGGATTCTCTAGGTGATAAAGTAGGTATTAAGAGGTTTGCATACTCTATAGTCCCTATGGATGATGCCTTAACGTTAGTAGCTGTAGATATTTCCGGGAGGGGTAACGCTTATGTTAAACTCGATGTTAGGAGGGAGTTTATAGGTGGTTTAGCTATTGAGAACATCTACCACTTCCTAGAATCCCTAGCTAGGAAGTCCGAAATAACATTACATGTAGTTCAATTAAGTGGTTATAACTCCCACCACATACTTGAGTCAGTGTTTAAGGGTTTAGGTATGGTGTTGTATGAGGCTACTAGAGTCGTAAGTGATTCAGTGATGAGTGTTAAGGGGTCTTTATGACTGCTAAACGGATTATCCCATGTCTAGATGTTAAGTGGGGTAGGGTTGTAAAAGGTGTTAAATTCCTTGATCTGAAGGATAAGGGGGACCCTGTAGAACTAGCTTCTAGGTATGAGGAGGAGGGTGCTGATGAGATAGTATTCCTAGATATCACAGCAAGTGTTGAAGGTAGGAAAACCTTATTTAATGTTGTTAGGGATACAGCCAACGTATTGAGTATACCTTTAACAGTAGGTGGTGGTTTAAGGACTTTAGAAGATATCTCTCAAGCATTTTCAGCAGGTGCTGATAAAGTAAGTATTAACACTGCAGCTGTTGAGGATAAGTCGTTAATAGCTAGAGCTTCTAAGGAGTTCGGTTCTCAAAGTATTGTAGTAGCTGTAGATGCTAAGAGGGTAGGTGATAAGTATGTAGTCTTCATACGTTCAGGTATGTACAACACTGGTTTAGATGTTAGGTACTGGGTTAAGACTGTTGAGGAGTTAGGTGCTGGTGAGATATTACTAACAAGTATTGATAGGGATGGGACTAGGTTAGGTTATGATATCGAACTAACTAAGTTAGTTACTAGCTTAGTTAAGGTACCTGTGATAGCTAGTGGAGGTGCTGGTAAGTTAGAGGATTTCTATGAGGTACTGTATTTCGGAGGTGCTGATGCTGCTTTAGCTGCAGGTGTATTCCATGACGGTGTTATTAGGATTTACGAACTTAAGAAGTACTTAAGGAGTCGAGGTATTGAGGTGAGATTATAGTAGTTTGTAAGTTGTTGGATGAATTACTTAGGTTTAGAACTCAAAGTATGAGTAACTACTTAGATTACGTCAAGGGTATTATAGAGTATGTTAGGTCTTATGGTGATAGGGGGTTAATAGAACTTACAGCTAAATTCGACGGTGTATCACTAAAAGATGTTGTAGTTAGTTATGACGAACTTAAAAGTATTGCTGACTTACTACCTGAGGATGTTAGAAACTCTATAGACCTGATATACAATCACTTAACCAGCTTTAACGAGTACTTCAAGCCTAGGGATGACTTCGTAGTTTATAAAGGTTTAAGACTAGGTATTATGTGGAGGCCTTTAGGTAGTGTAGGTATTTACGTACCTAGAGGTTTTAAGACATACCCATCAACATTACTTATGGCAGGTGTACCTGCTAAGGTAGCTGGTGTTAGTAGGATTTACGTAGCTTCACCTCCTAAGAAGGACTATATCGTTGACCCAGCTATAGCTTACTTAGCGATTAAGTTAGGAGTTTATAAGGTGTACTGTGTAGGCGGTCCTCAAATAATTGCTGCTATGGCTTACGGTACCGAAAGTGTTGATAGGGTTGATAAGGTCGTAGGTCCTGGGAACGTATACGTACAGGTAGCTAAGTACTTACTTCAGGGGGTAGTAGCTGTAGATGGTGTTGAAGGACCTACAGAACTAGTAGTACTTGCTGATGATTCTGCAGACCCTGATGAGGTGGTCCTCGATATGAGGGCTCAGGCAGAGCATGGTAGGTCCTCAACTATAGTCTTGATATCAAGCTCTGATAAGTTAGTAGGTATTGTTGAGGATAGGTTGAGTTCTGATGAGCATACCTACTTCATAATTAAGGTTAAGGATGTTGAGGAGGGTATGAAGCTAGTTAATGAGCTAGCCCCGGAACACCTCTCACTACATACATCAAGTAATTACGAATTATTAAGTATGGTTTCAAACGTTGGTGCTGTATCTTTGAAGACACCATCAGCTATCATAGATTACTTAGGCCCTAACCACATACTACCTACTAACGGCCTAGCTAGGTTTAGAGGTGCTTTAACAGTCTACGACTTCATGAAGGCTGTAGTAGTAGCTGATGGTAGGCCTGAGAAAGAGTTATTAGATGCTGCTACCTCATTAGCTAGGTACGAAGGTTTTAAACTACATAGTGATAGTATGGGGGTCTTCTATGGACGTACTTAAGGAACTCTATAACGTAGTAGTTGATAGGATTAGTAAGAAGCCTCAGGGTAGTTATACAGCTTACTTAGCAAGTATGGGTAAGGCGTACGTAGCTAGGAAGGTAGGTGAGGAGTCTTTAGAAGTTATTATAGCGTCACTGACTGAGTCTAAGGATAGATTAGTAAGTGAGGCTGTAGACCTCTTATACCACTTAATAGTCCTCTTAGTAGTTAATAATGTGAGTATTGATGAGGTTTATGAAGAGATCTTGAGGAGGAGGAAATGAAAGCCTTAGTAGTAAATTACAGTGTAGGCAATATATTTAGTATCTCATCAGCTTTGAAGAGAGTTGGTTTTGACGTAAGTGTTGATGATGTTAATGATTTAGTAGGACGTGATTACGACTTAATAGTATTTCCTGGAGTAGGTTCTTTCTCGACAGTTGCTAGGTACGTTAACTCTAATACTGAAATACTTAATGAGTTGAGGGGTAGGGGAACCTACTTCCTAGGTATATGTATTGGGATGCATATAATGTTTGAGTACGGTCTTGAAGGAGGTTTTAACAGAGGGTTAGGGTGGTTTAGAGGTTATGTGGACTTAATTAGAGCTAATGTTAAGCTACCACATATAGGTTGGGATGTAGTATATGTAGATTATGTTGATGAGGTTAATGAGGTAATAGCTAATCAATACGTCTACTTCATACATAGCTACGTAGCATATACTGTTGATGAATCCTACAACACTTACAGTTACTACGGTATTAAATTTCCAGCCCTAATCACTAAGGGAAACGTAGTAGCTACTCAATTCCATCCTGAGAAGAGCGGTAAGGTAGGTATTAAGTTCTTAGAGAATCTTAAGAGGTGGTTAAGACGTTAGTGATGAGTAAGGAGGTAGCTGAATCTATAGCTGGTAAACTTAATTACAGATTTGAAGGTAGTACAGTAATAGCTGTTGTACAGGACTACGAATCTAATGAGGTGTTAATGGTTGGGCGTATGAATAAGGAAGCACTGATAAAGACCTTAACCACCGGTTACCTACACCTCTGGTCACTTAGTAGAGGTAAGTTATGGTTGAAGGGTGAGTCAAGCGGTAATTACCAATTAGTAATGGATGTCTTAATAGACTGTGATTCAGATTCAGTCTTAATTAAGGTTAAGTCGTTAGGCCCTATATGCCATACAGGTAATAAGACATGCTTCTTTAGGAAGATACATAACTTAACATAGCCTTATTAAGTTGAAGTTAAGTTTACTTAGGTGTTGATGTGGGGGTTAGTAAGCCTTATATAATCATCGATGACTTTAACTATAGATTCTGTGTTCATGCACTATCTTTAGGTGATGACTTACTAACTAAGGTATCTACAGCTGAGGGACATGTATTAAATGTTGATGAACCTAAAACTGTTGGTTGGTTAGGTAGAGCTCCAAACCCTGTAGAGATGTTCCTTACAGCATTAGCTACTTGCTTCATAATAACACTTAAGCTACATGCTAAGAGGTTAGGCTTAGTTATAGATTATGTAGAGGTATCTAGTGAAGGTTCATTCGATATTAGAGGGTTTATAATGCCTGAGAAGTTTACATCAGGTTTTAAATCACTATCACTGAAAGCTAATATAAATACTAGAGTTAACTGTGAGAAACTCCTTAAACTACTGAATAAGGTATTCAATGGTTGGATTGTCGGGAGTACAGTCTCGAGAGCTATCCCGATAAGTATTGATATTAGGGCTAAGTGTTTAGATGTTGATGGTAATCCTAAGGAGTTAACTATTAATGAAGTTATTAGTAAGTCTCGTTAGAATGTATTTAAGATCATCTTAAGTAGTTTTACGATGTTATCACATCTCCTGAGGGAGTCACTACAGGCTACCTCAAGTACTGTAGTACCGTTGTAGTTAAGTTCCTTAAGGGTTGAGATGAAGATATCCCAATCTATAACCCCTGTATATGGTGGTAGGTGTAGGTCTTTAGAACCATCATTATCATGTATATGTATTAATGCTACGTTAGGATGTAGTCGTTTGTAGAATTCATGTGGTTGGAAGTTATTTATTATGGAATGACCAGTATCTAAACAATACTTTAAGTAATCATCATTTATAGTGTCTACAATATCTATTAAGTCTTTAGGTAAGTATCCGTAAACACCCCTCTCATACCTATTCTCAACAGCTATGACTATACCGTAATCACGACCGAGTTCAGTTAATTTCTTAAAGAACCCTTGATTAACCTCCTTAACCCTCTGAGCATATGTGATGGAACTCTCCTCAATACCTGCGTAGTTAAATGGTATGTGAGAAGCTACTACCTTAACACCTATCTCTGAGAAGAAATTTAACCACTTACTTAACTCATTAATAACCTTAGGTTGTTCTGAAGGATTCACTGCCCTATTAATTAAATCACCATAGGGTAGATGTGCCGCAACCACCTTAGACTTCAGAGATCGATACACATCCATAACACCCCTAATCAACGTATAATAATCAACTCCTAACTTCCTAAAAAACTGGAAATTATCATAACTTAACTCTACATACTCAACACCCATCTCATTAAGTCTAGTAAGAGCCTCTGAAGGTTTTAACATCATATACACCATAGTTGAGACTGTAATCACTTCAACCCCCTAAGACCTACTACGCCTAAACTTAAATAAACATTAGGTATATCCATTAAATTAGTACATATGTAACGTCTTCATAAACTAGGATTACTGTTCATTAAGGGGTCAGACATTCGTTAAGACTTATAACGTTTGGTGTTACTACTTACTTCATAGACCATGATTTAATCTGCTGGGAAAAATTGACATATGCTTTTATAAGTTTTTAGTATTTAGAGTACTCGTATGGAGTGATAAATTGCCTGATGGACTTAGGATATTAGTGATACATCCACATATCCAACTCTTCGGGGGTAGTGAAGTACTAACTAGGATATTAGTTAGTGAGTTAAGTGATTTAGGTCATGAGGTTATAGTCTTAAGTAGTGGTGTTGCTGAGGATGTAGTTAAGCTTAAGAATATTAAGTTTGAGGTTATAAGGGATGTATTTAGTAAGGTTCCTACAGACTTCATACTTTCTATGAGGACTGAGAGGATTATTAATATAGTCTACACAGTTGATGAGGTCCTCAATAGGTATAAACCAGATGTATGTCTAGTCATGATTCAAGAACCTATATACGTCATAGCTACTAAGTTAGCAGATCCTAAGATGGGTACAGCGTTATACATACACTACCCATTTGAGGAGGAATTAACTAGTAATAACGTCTACGTATTCTTAACCCTATATAGATTCCCACATACATATGAAAATCTCTATAAGTTAGCAGATCTCCATATGACTAACTCAAACTATACGGCTTCAGCTTTATATAGGTCATTCGGTATTGAGAGTAACGTTGTATACCCAGCAATTAGTTGGGAGTACTTCAGGAATCAATTCGACCTCTCAGAGGATAGAAAGGATATAATATTAACTGTTGGTAGGTTCGTACCTCAGAAGAGACAGGACGTACTGCTTGACTGGTTTAAGAGGTTTATAAAACCTGAGGTACCTGATGCTGAGTTAGTGATTATTGGGATGCCTGATATGAGGTTCTTAAACTACTACGACAGACTTAAGAAGTTATCTTCGGAGGTTGAGGGGGTAACATTTATTGATAAGGTATTAACACCTGATGAGATGATGAAATACTATAGGATGGCTAAAGTATACATACATCTAAGGTTAGGGGAACACTTCGGTATGGCTCCAGTAGAAGCTATGAGTCAAGGAGCAATACCTATACTCCCTGAACAATCAGGACTTGCTGAATTAGTAACTAATGGTAGGGACGGATATATAGCACGTAACGATGAAGAATTCATAAAATACCTAATAAAGCTGATGAAAACCCCTAATCAGGAATTAATAAATATGAGGAACTTCGCATATAGAAGAGCTTGGTACTTCAACCCAGATAGGCTCGCTAAGGAAGTACTACATTACCTAAAAATAATATCTAAGAAGTAATGAATACACTACCTATAGGCAATCAAATAAGGTAATAGGTCATCCACTAGGTGTTGATGTTTAAGTAATCCCGCCTAATCAGACCCTCAACATGAGAACATTCCTTATATTTAGAGTGAAATAGTATCCTTAAGCTTACAATCATCAACTTCCTATTAATGTTTTAACGGGTGCTCCATAAAGAAGTTGCTTTAATAGATATCTACCTATTAAAATTCCGTAGCTGTATTAAGTAGATTAAAATTAAAAATGGTTAAAAATTTAAGTCTTAATTACGTAATTTAATTTCGGTATTATTATGTTTAAAGGTTATGCTGGTCGAATACTTAAGATCGATCTACCATCTAAGAATGTTGTGAAGGAAGTTCTTACGGAGGGTTTAATAAGGAATTACTTAGGTGGTTTAGGTCTTGCAGCTAAGTTGTACTATGACCTAGTACCACCACGTGTAGACCCCTACGATCCTTCTAACGTGGTCATATTTGCTATAGGACCTGTTCAAGGTACACTCATACCTGGTTCTGGTAGGGGTTTATTCGTATCGAAATCACCACTAACTAATAGGTTCTTCAGCTCTAATTTCGGGGGCTTTATAAGTAGTGAGCTGAAGAGAGCTGGTTATGATGTGGTAGTTATATCTGGGAGGTCTGAGAAGCCTGTCTACATAGTTATTGATGACGGTAGTGTTGAGATTAGAGACGCTTCCCATCTATGGGGTATGACTACTTACGAAACTCACAGGATTATTACTGAGGAGTTAGGTGATCCTAGATTCCAAGTAGTTTGCGTAGGTCCTGCTGCTGAGAACTTAGTTAGGTTCTCAGCTATAATACATCCAACACCTCCCGAATGTCATGCGGCTGGTCGTGGTGGTATTGCATCTGTAATGGCTTCAAAGAATCTTAAAGCGATAGCTGTACGTGGGAGTAAGGAGGTTGAAGTCGCTGATAGAGATGGTGTAATCTCATTCTTTAAGGAGATAGCTGAGAAATGTAGGAAACACCCATTCCTACCGACTTACGGGACTCTCGATGTTTTAGGGACTGTTAATAAGTTAGGAGGTCTTGGAACTAGGAATTGGCAGACTGAAGTGTTTGAAGGTGCTGATAAGATCCGTGGTGAGACTGTAATACCTAAGTATAAGATTGCTGATAAGGCATGTGCTTCATGTCCTATGGGTTGTGTTAAAGTAACTAAAGTTACTGAGGGTAAGTGGGCTGAGACTGTAGTTAAGGGTCCTGAATACGAAACACTATATGCGTTAGGGAGTATGACTGGTGTTGATGATTTTGGAGCTATTGCTAGAGCTTCTAGATTATGTGATGAGTACGGATTAGATACTATATCCACAGGTGTTGTTATTGCCTTCGCTATGGAGGCTTTTGAGAGAGGTATAATAAGTAAGGAGGAAACTGAAGGTTTAGAACTTAGGTTTGGTGATAGTGATGCATTAGTTGAGATGGTTGAGAGGATTGCTTTTAGGAAGGGTTGGTTAGGTAACTTACTTGCTGAAGGTGTTGCCAGAGCTTCTCAAGTGATTGGATGTGGTTCTCAATACTTTGCAATGCACTTCAAAGGTCTTGAACTAGCTGGACACTCACCAAGAGCTGTTAAGGCATGGACCCTAGGATACTCAGTAGGTTGGAGAGGTGGTTCACACCATGATGCAAGACCACACGATATAGAGTATGCTAACCCAGTTGAGGTTAGAGCCTTCAGTACTGAAGGTAAGGCTGAGATAATATATGATACCGTCTTAAGAGTCATGATTGAAGAAAGCCTAGTAACTTGTAGATTCTTCGGAGGATACTACGGTGTGAGAACACCTAGTGAAACACATGCTAAGATCCTTAAGATGGTTACAGGTATAGAGTGGAGTGTTGAAGAACTTGTTAAGACAGCTAAGAGGATTAGGACATTAATTAGGTGTTTAGAGGTTAGGGATGGTTTTGACGCTAGGACAGACTTAAACGCACCTCCGCTAAGGATACTTTACGAACCGATACCTGAAGGACCTTCAAAAGGTGCTTATACAAGTCCTAAGGAGTTTAAGTTTATGATTAAGAAATTCTATGACTTAATTGGTTGGGATTTGAGGACAGGTGTTCCTAAGCTAGAGATCCTGGAGGAGTTAGGTCTTAACTTCGTGATTGAAGATTTTAAGAAATTAAAATTACTTTAACGATCTAAAATTACTTTCTTCTTTTTATATTGATAATTTATTAAGTCTAAGTTGAATATTTCTTGGTGGTGTTATGGTCTTCATAGATCAGAGTAGATGTATTGGTTGTGGTATATGTATTCCTTTCTGTCCTAGAGGTGCTATTAAGTTAAGTCCTGAGACTAAGAAGGCATATATAGTTGTTCCTGAATGTGTTGAGTGTGGTACGTGTGTTAGGGTTGTACAGTGTCCTAGGGATGCTATTGTAGGTGTTGTTGAGGGTTATGCTAGGGAGGTTAGAGGTCATTTCAGTGATCCAATAACTCCACACCCAAGTACTGGTATTCCTGGTAGGGGTACTGAGGAGATGAAGACTAATGATGTTACAGGTAGGTTTAAGAGGGGTGAAGTCGGTTTCGCGATAGATATTGGTAGACCTTTAGTAGGTGTTACCTTCGCTGAGGTTGGTAGATTCATTAAGGTGCTTAACGAGGTTGGTGTTGTGTGGGAGAAGGCTAACCCAATACTATACCTACTTAAGGATTTAAAGGAGGGTAAGTTCCCTGACGAGTTAATGAATGAGAAGATACATTCAGCAGTTCTAGAGTTTAAAGTACCTATAAGTAAGGTTAAGGATGTCATCGAGAAACTTAAATACCTAGCTGAGACTACTGATACGGTATTCAGTGTTGGTGTGATATCTAGGGTTGAGCCAGACTTCACAATACCTGTAGTTAATATCTTGAAGGAATTAGGTCTTGAGGTAAGTCCTTGGGCTAAGACAAACGTAGGTTTAGGTAGGCCGTTAGTGGAGGGATGAGGTCGTGACCCACACTCACCATAGGGTAGGACCTATAGAGTCTTTAAAGAAGGACTTCGTAGTTCTGGTAATGGCTTCAAGACATATAAAGTATGAGGATGAGGTAGGTAGGTTTAGGAAGACTATGGAGATTTTAAGGAAGTATAACCCGGTCAACCTAGGTAATATGGTTGTAGGTAATAAGTACTGGAGGGATGAGGAAGACATAGTGAGTAGGTTTAGAGAGTACGGTAATATAGTTCATGGTGTATACGCAAGTGCTGAGCAGGTTAAGGAAGTCCTTAAAGAACTTAAAGACGCTAATCTAGGGTTATCAGTAGTTGTTACAGGTGTTTATGAGGAGGTATTTAAGATACTTAAGGAGGTTGGATTAAGACCACATACTATAAACTTATCATTAGGTGTTTGGGGTAGGACTGAGAAACTACCTCCTAAGGAGGTATTAGAAATTACTACTATGTGTGGCCACTGCATGGTATCACCATCATTAGTTATGAAGATGGTTAGTGAGATTAAGAAGGGTAGGTTATCACCAGCAAGTGCAGCTATAGAACTTGCTAGACCATGCGTATGCGGCGTATTTAACGTTAAGAGAGCTGAGGAATTACTGAGGAAGTTGGTTAGTAAGTATTGATACGTTTAAGATATGTAAGCATAGAGATTAAGACCATAATCACAGTTTTCATACCATTAATCAATACCGTGATGAGTCTAAGACTCTAGGATATTGAGGTATTACATATTAACTTATTAAGAAAAGTTTTTATTATTACCTTCACCACTATACTTGGTGTTTAGTTGACTGTCTATAGAGTTGATGTATGTGTTTTAAATGATGATTACTCAGGTTTTACTAAACTACTATCATCTCATGGGTTATCACTTCATGTTAGGATTTACTCAGATAACGGTATTGATAATTTACTATTGGATGTAGGTCCTAGTAATCGTATAATTAAGTATAATTCAGAGTTGTTAGGGTTAGACTTAAGTGATGTTAAGGCTGTAGTTTTAAGCCATAGACATTACGACCATACTGGTGGTTTGAAACATGTGTTAAGGGTTAGTAATAGTGTTGGGAAGAGATTAACTGTTATAGCGCATCCATGGATTTTCAAACCATCAATAACTTTAAGTAGTGATAAGCAGGAGTTTGATAAGGGTATGCCGTACTCTTACGAGGAGTTAATCACTCTTAAACCTAATCTAATACTTACTAAGAGTTCCCTACGTATATCTGACTCTACATACTACCTAGGTGAGATCGGTAATTATATCGACCTCTCAAAGTATAAGGAGGGGTTCTACACAGTATTAGATGATGGTGAGTTAGTACCTGATAACCTACCAGATGATACTGGTTTAAGTGTTAAGGTGGAGGGTCTGGGGTTAATAGTTCTTAGCGGCTGTAGCCATAGCGGTATTGCTAATATAGTTAAGCAGGCGTCTGAAACGCTTAAGGAGAATGTCTATGCTGTTGTTGGAGGTCTCCACATGCTGAAGTATAGTGAGGATGATATACGAGAAAGTATTAGGATTCTGAAGGATTTAGGTGTTGAGTCAGTATACGTAGGGCATTGTACAGGGTTTAAAGCCGAGAAGATATTAAGTGATGAGTTCAGAGATAAGTTCTATAAAATACATACAGGATTTAAAATCACCTTCAAAGGTGGATGATATATCTAGGGCTAACTGGAGTTAGGTAATGTATTTGGATGTAAACATACTATTAAGTTTATCAGTACAGCTCTACGCGATTATGGATCCAGTAGCTGCTATACCACAGTTTATGAGGGTACTTGAAGATGTTGAGGAAGATGATGTGAGGAGTGTAGTTAATAAGACTGCTATAGCTATCTTCTCCCTACTAACAATATTCACATTATTCGGTAACTACATCCTGAGCTTATTCGGTATATCGATTTCTTCATTAAGGGTGGCTGGTGGTGTGATATTAATGGGTGTTGCTTTAGATACGTTGATAACAGGGCATAAACCATCTAAGGTTGAAGTAGGTGAATATATAATAGTGCCGCTGGCAACACCATTAATCGTAGGTCCTGGAACTATGACGTTACTCATAGTATCTACTGGTGTTTACGGAGTATTAACTACGTTAATAGCTGCTTACATAGCGTTCGTGGCTGTTTACATAACATTACTCTTATCACCAATAATATTAAGACTTACAGGACCTACGTTCGTAAATGGTTTAGGAAGGTTTATGTCACTGATAATAGCGTCATTTGCTGTTGAGATGTTAGTAGGTGGTGTTAGAGAATTATTAATGATTCATTAAACTTAAACCATATTGAGTTAAGTTATGTGTTTAAAGGTCTTCCCCTTAACCCCTTAACGTTATGTACATGTACGTGTTCTCCAACACCTATATTCTTAGTAGCTACCCCTATAACTTCCCCATACTTTACTACGTATTCACCTTCTTTAATTTCTCTTATTGAGAATTTATGTCCGAAGGGTATATCATCTAATAACTTTACCTTGATGTTGATGCCTTGAATAGATAATTCAACCTCATCACCTCTTTTTAAGTTTGTTAATGCTATAGCTACATTATCTTTCTCATTTAAGAGTAAAACCTTCCTCACAGACCTCACCTATATAACTTTTCAATACTTTCTATATCTTCTTTACTCAACCTCCAACCAAGAGCTCCTTTAAACTCATCAACCCTTTCAACCTTCTCGGTCTTAGGAATTGCTACTACGTAAGGTCTTGAGATTAAGAAGTTTAGAGCTACTTGGACTGCAGTCTTACTGTATTTAGAACCTATCCTCATGAGTTCTCTATCATTAACTACTAAACCCCTCTCTAACGGTGAGTATGCCTGTATTGTTATACCTTCTTGAATAGCGTATGGGAGTAAGTCCTTCTCTATAGACCTATCATAAACACTATACTTAACCTGATTTACAACGATATCATACTTACTCGTAGCTTCTATAGCCTCCTTCAACTCAGTTAATGTGAAGTTTGAAACCCCTACATACCTACATAACCCCTCATCAGCTATAGCTTCGAGGGCTTTAACCTGCTTCTCAATACTTACCCGTTTATTAGGCCAGTGAATGAGTATTAGGTCAACTGTGTTCAGGCCTAACCTACGTAGGCTAGCCTTAGCAGCCTTAATAGCCTCACCCTTATCAACAAACCTCTCAGGTAGTAGTTTAGTAGTTATGAAGACCTCCCCCTTAAAATCCTTAACCACCCTACCAACTAATTCCTCAGCCTTACCGTAACCGTACATCTCAGCAGTATCTATGAGGGTTAAACCTATACTTAAAGCATGTCTTAAAGCATTCTCAGCATCTCTGTAATTACGGATGTCCCAGGTACCTATACCTATAGCAGGTATTGACTCACCAGACCTACCAAGTGGTTTTCTATCCATAAAATCTATAAACACTGACGTACTAACACCATTATAAATATAACGTTAACGACTTAAATCTAAAAACGTACCCCACAGAAACTACTAAATGTATTCCTAATATGTTGAAGTCCTACCATAGTGAATACTTAGGTTCTATACGGACTCCATACTCATCCAAACGTTTGTAGAGTTCTTGAAGAGCTTCCTCATCAGACCTAGTTAGGGTTGGTGGGTGTTTAAAGTATGGTGCTGATGCCCAACTAGGTGCTCCGTATATCCCTAAATCATTTAAGACCTTAGTTAATCTTATTACATCTACTAATACTGCTGACGCCATAGCTTTATCATCAACTACTAACTTCACGTCTAGTGTTACTGGTAGTCCCATAAATCCTAGGGCTTTAATGTATATGTACGATACCTTGGTATTCGCTAGGAATGGTATGTATCCGTTAGGTCCTGCAAAAACCTTATTAAAAGTTTCGTAGGGGTTTGATTGGGTTGAAGCTACAGCCATAGTCTTACTAATTTTCTTACTATGTAGTCTTGACTGTTCTAACATGTTTTTAAAGTCTGTATTACCACCTACGTTAAGCTGGTATGACTCTACAATCTCACCACCTCTCATAGCTATTAACCTAGCTAGTGCTCTATGAACTATAGTTGCACCTAACTGACCCTTAATATCATCACCTAGTAACGTCGCTTTATTACTCATGAATAACTCCTGATACTTAGGGTCACTCGCTATGAATTCCGGTATACAGTTTATGAATGAGACTCCAGCCCTAGCAGCAACATCAGCGTAGAACTTAGTTGCTTGAGAACTACCTACCGGGAGTAAGTTAATCAGTATATCTACACCGACATCTCTTAACTCACGGACTAACTCATCAGCTGTAGGTTCTGGCTCATCAGATGGTGTGAAGTCCTCAACCATATGCTCAGCAACACCATCTAATACCTTACCCATCCTCACCTTAACACCTGTTAAGCCAATATCAACTAGCTTAGGTACTAGGTTAGGTGGTTGGAATATAGCTTCAGCTAAGTCCTTACCAACCTTATATTTGGATACATCAACAGCGTACACCACCTCTATATCACCAACACCATACTTACCGATGAAAGTATGTATTAACCCCTTAACACTCCCACTATACCTGTAATAATGAATTGACTGAATAAGCATTGACGCTATATTCCCGACACCGACTATACCAACCCTAATCATACTACTACCTCTAAATACTTATATTTACAGGTATAAATATTTACTTCTGTAAATATAAGCTATGACATCATTAATTAACAGGTGGTATAACTGAAAACAACTAAAGCCTACGAGAGATTAAAGAGGAAGTTAACTATAGAGAATCTATGGTTATACATAATTAAGATCTTAAAGGATGAGGGGGAGTTAAGAGCTTACGATATTAAGAAACACTTAGTAACGTCTTTTAATTTAAGACCTGCTACCATAACAGTATACTCAGTGATATATAAGATGGTTAAGGAGGGGTTAATAACGGATGTTAAGATGTCTGACGGTACTCGTTACAGAGTCACTGAGAAAGGGTTAGAGACTTTTAAACAAGGACTTAACTATATCAGTGAATTACTTAAGATGTTAAGTGATGACCGTAGTGATTAGGTGTTGGTATGGGTAGTGGATTTAGAGTGTATATGAAAGAGGTTGAGGTTAGTAGTAAGAAGAAGTTTGAGGTAATAAGGATTACAGAATTAGTTAAGGAAGCTGTGAGGGAGTCAGGTATTAAGGACGGCTTAGTATTAGTTTACGTACCACATGCAACAGCTACTGTAATAGTGAATGAGTATGAGCCGAGGATATGTGAAGACTATATTGAGTGGTTGAGGAGGTATGTACCACCAAATATTGGTTGGAGACATGATGAAATAGATGATAACGCTCATGCACACATAGCATCAGCTATAGTAGGTCCTGGAAGGGTCATACCCGTACATAACGGTAAGTTACTCTTAGGTACTTGGCAAGAGATCATGTTGGTAGAACTTGACGGCCCTAGAGCCTCGAGAAAGGTAATTATTGAGGTTATAGGTGGTTGATAAAGTAGTCAGACACCACTACTTATACTTAAGTAGCTATAGATAATATATTATTAAGTAATATTATTAAGTACTTGTTTAAGGTGTTCAATATACCTACTAATAACTTCCTCATCACTAATACTTGGGTTACAGCATAGTACCTCCTCATCACCAGCTACTATAACACCTACTCTAGAACCCCTCCTTAAGTTATTAATAACTAATGCGTGAGGTGCTAACACCGTTATTAAATCCTTATTCAAGTCCCTATAACTACCTATAGCTACTGGTTTGACTAACTCCTTAGATATCAGTCTAAACACTTTACTTAACTTAAGTAGGTCACCTACTGTTAATACCTTACTGACAATACCACCTAACTCTGGGGGTAGTGAATTCTTGAGGTATTCGTAATATTCCTTAAATTCAAGACTCTCTAAGCTGTAGTTATTAACTACGTTAACAATCCATACAACTAACCTATCTATGAGTGATTCATTATTGTAGTAAGTATCTAAGTCTGTATGATATACGTCATCTATATCCCTTAAATTATGGAGGGTTACTGTAGGGATACCTAAAGAACTAAATGAGATCCCATCACTGTATGGGTGGTCAAACCCTTCATAGGAGTACTTAAGGGTTGAGTACTTGATGAAGAACTTACCAATCTCCGGGCCTGTAGCGTTAACTCTGATAGGTTCCATACATGCTGTATCTAAGTTTACAACAAATTCTAAATTACTTAAGTCTGTATTCCTCACAAATTCTCTAGAACCGTATGACCAATACCAAGGACTTAAGTTAGGATTACCGAATTCCTCAGCTGTAAAGCTTACTAGCCTTAACGTATGCTTAATCCTTGACTTACTCACAACCTCAGCTAGCTTAAGTAGTGTGTAAAGACCTACTACATTATCCCTATAACCTGTAAACCATCTATCATGATGTGCTGAGACTAAGACCTCACCCTCCCTACTACCACCTACAACTACCTCAACATTATATCCAACACCCCCTCTAACATCTGTCTTACACCTAAGCTCAACATACTTACCAATCAACTCCTTCATCTTAACACCGTCTTCAAATCTCATATGAACTGCAGGTATTGGAGGGGGCCTACCACTCCCGAACGAATAACTCCAAACACCACTTACTACAATCCTCCTAAACCTTCCTGGATAACTATCGTAGAATATAACTGCTTCAGCACCTGCCTCAACAGCTAAGTTATAGAGTACCCAGACATTATCCGGGAAGTCAGTAGTACTTAGGAGTAATACCTTACCGTAAGACTCGACGATATTATCTGTTAACTCACCACGTACTTCAGAAGTAGTTATCGGTGGTAAACACCTACATACGTAATCATCAACATCACATGCTATATCCTCCCATGTGATAACGTTAATAGGGTGTAACTTAACCTCTAATCCTAACTCTGTAAAGTAGTCCCTCAACTTACTAACTACGAGTAACTCCCTCTCAGAACCTGCTATAACTTCATTAATACTTATTAACTCACTTAACAACTCCTTCAACATCTCTCAAACACCGCTAGAACTACATATCGAGGTTAAATAAGTAGTAATTTAAATGACGTTAATAATTTAAATATGTAGCCGTAAGTGTATTTACGTAAGACGTTTATGTGGTGTTAGTATGGGTGGTACCTACCCCTTAACAGGTATTAAAGTCTTAGACTTCACATCAGCTATGGCTGGACCCTTCGCTACTATGTTATTAGCTGATTTAGGTGCTGAGGTTATTAAGGTAGAACCTCCTACAGGTGATCATGCCCGTGATTGGGGACCTCCATTCTATATGGAGAAATATAGTGCGTATTTCGCATCTGTTAATAGAGGTAAGAAGAGTGTCGTTATTAACTTAAGGGATCCTAAAGGTAGGGAGATAATATATAAGTTAGTTAGTAGGTCTCGAATTGTTATAGAGTCCTTCAGACCTGGTGTAACGTCTAGATTAGGTATAGATTATGAATCACTATCTAAGATAAACCCTAACATCATATACTGTTCAATCTCTGGCTTCGGTCAGTACGGTCCTTACAAGGACTTACCTGGTTATGACTTAATAGCGTTAGCTATGAGTGGTTTAATGGATTTAACAGGTGAACCTGATAGACCTCCGGTTAAGTTCGGAGTCCCTATATCCGATATAATTACTGGTATGTATGCAGTGATTGCTATATTATCAGCACTTTACTTAGGTATTGGATGCCATATAGACCTATCACTACTTGATAGTTCTATATCCATACTCACACATCAAGCAGGATACTACTTCGTAACTAATGAAGACCCTAAGAGGTTAGGTAGTGCACACTCCAGTATAGCTCCGTATCAAGCATTTAAGGCTAGAGATGGCTATATAGTAGTTGCTGTAGGTAATGACAGTATTTGGAGGGATTTCTGTACAGCTATTGGGAAGCCAGAACTAATTAATGATGAGAGATTCTACACAAATAGTGAGAGGGTAAGACATAGGGAGGAGTTAGTTAAGATTCTTGAGGAATTACTTAGTAAGGAAGGTGTTGATTACTGGGTCAGTAAGTTAAGAAGTGCTGGGATCCCTGTAGCACCTGTATATAGAGTCAGTCAAGCACTTAAAGACCCGCATGTAGTGAGTAGGAATATGGTTGTTGAAGCCCAACATAAGGTTGTAGGTACTATTAAGATGATTGCAAACCCTATCAAATACCTAACTAGTAATGTAAGTGTTGGGATGTATAAACCACCACCACTACTAGGTGAACATACTGTCGAAGTACTTAAGGATTTAGGATATAGTGATGATGAGATAAGAAATCTAATAAGGGATGGAGTAGTAGCTACTTACTATGAATTCTAGGGATTAGCTAGGTAGTAGTTAAACCTTACGTATGAATACCTTCACATAACCTAAATTCTCCTCAACTGAAGCTACTCTAAATCCATGCCTATCTATTAAGACCTCTAACACCTTAACAGGTATGTCTTCAGGATTAACCAGTATCACAGCTTCTGAATCCTTAAGCTCCTTTAAAACTCTATTTAACTTAGTTACTGGGTGACCACCACAACCAGGTTCTCTAAACCTTAAATCAATTACAACCACCTTAAACACCTCTACTGAGGCTTTACCTAGTTAACTTAATAAGTTACTGGTTAATAAGTAACGTAGAGATAACTAAGTTATCTTAAACTTATAAATCATTACCTAAAGGTTGAGGTGGTGTTTAACACGTCCTTCGAAGGTAAGATTTCAAAATAATACTTGAGTATACAATGCGTGACTGGATTGATAACATAACTAGTTGTGATGTAGTTATCGTAGGTGCTGGCCCTTCAGGTCTAACAGCTGCTAGATACTTAGCTAAGAACGGGTACAGGGTTGTAGTGTTTGAGAGGAGGTTGAGTTTTGGTGGGGGTATTTCGGTTTTCATATTCATTTGCAATACTTATATTCATTAATGTTTAAAACCTCTCAACACCATGAGATATGCTAATGCTGAGTGTCTGTATAGTCCCTCAAGAATATTTATAAGCTCCTCACCTTACAGACTTATTAGTGCCTCCGAGCTCCCGAGACCCGTAGGGCTGTGAGCCCTAGGCGACTAGAGGGGAGCTACTACGGTGAGTGGGCTTGGAGAGACCGTTGAGAAGTAGATGGTGGGGAGCTGGAATCAATGAAGATGAACAGCTATGAACCACCATCTACTGAGAAACGGTGAGAAATCAGCATATGCTGAGTTAGGCGAGAAGTTAGTAGTTGAGAAAACCGGTATGTTGGTCCCTGGACTATACGTTACTGGTATGGCGGTAGCTACAGTTTATGGATTACCTAGGATGGGCCTTGTATTCGGAGGTATGTTACTCTCAGGTAGGAAAGTTGCTGAGGAGGTTATGAAAGACTTAACCCGAGGGTCTTAAGTTTAATGTATTGTCAGGTATGCAGACGTAGATTAGCTACGTATGTTTGTAGGAGGTGTTATAGGAGGATATGTGATAGATGTATACGTATTCATGGATTATGTGTTGAGTGTTCTAATGATTTACTAAAGTTATGATAGCTGTTTTAATTAGTTGCTTAAGATATGTTAAAAAGAGGGGATTATATGGATGTTCTATTATTTTAAAATTATGTAGTTTTAGTTGGGGGTTTACCCTCCTCAGCTGTAGTGGTTTTCTGAGTTTCACTTTCTAACTTCTTTAATTCTTCTTCAATCTCCTTCTCAATCTCCTCTATAGGCTTAGGTGGAGGTGTTGAAGCTAATGTATAGCCTATCCATGCTAGGATACCGAATACCCCTGCTACTGCTATGAAGCCGGTTAATTTGAGTATGAGTAAAGCGTATTCACTTAGGAAGACTAACCACCCATATATGAGGATTACCACGATAGAGATTATCATCATTCCAAAACCTAAGGCTTGATCCTTACTCACTACATACATCACCTAGATATTATTGTAGGGAAGTACTATTTTAAGTCTTAATACTGAGTTAATTTCAGGACATACCTATGAAGTACTGTGCTTTTGATGTAGACGGTGTGTTACTAGATGTTAGTGAGAGGTTTAGAATCGCTAAAGAACTCGTAGAGAGTGGTATGGAAAGGGATTTCTGGAAGGTGTTCTTCAGAGAAGAACTGTTACTACTGGATAAACCTAGAGGTATCTCAATAGAACTGATCAACTCTAGAGTAGGTAGGTATGGCTTAATAGTAATTACCGGTAGACCTGCTAACCTGTATAAGATAACGTTAGAACAGATCGTTCAGAACTTTAAATTAAGACCTACTAAGATATTCATGAGGAGAGTTAATGATTATAGACCATCCACTATAGTTAAGTTAGAACTTATTGAGAAGGCATTAAATGAAGGTTATGAAGTGGTTGAATACCATGATGACGACTTACAAGTACTGAAGACCATTAAGAAGTTATATCCTGGAATAACGTTATACTTCCATCAAGGTGATTCATACCGAATACTAAGTTAAAGTCCTAAAACGTCGTGGATCTCCTTCAACGCCTCTAAAGACACCTTTACAAACTCCTCTAGACTTAGCCCTAACTTCTCACAATACATTATTCTAGACCTATCAACACCTCTAGCGAAATCCTTCTGCTTAAACTTCTTAAGAACTGAATCCACACGTACTTCATCTAATTTCTTATTAGGCATTACTAAAGCAGTCGCTATTATTAACCCTGAAACATGGTCTGAAGCTTTTAAAGCATATGCTATATCTAGGTTTGAGGTATGCCCAGTTAATTCGTTATGTGATGCTATAGCTTCTAATGCCTCGTTAGGGAGGAGGTCCTTAAGTAGCTCAAGAGCTACTACTCCATGCCTACTTAAGTCCTTACCAACTAATTCGTAATCTATATCGTGTAGCAGTCCTGTAAGTCCCCATAACTCCTCATCCTTACCTAACCTCCCAGCTAACGCCCTCATTATAGCTTCAACTGCTAGACAGTGTTTGAAGTTCTTCTCATTCTTAATATACTTCCTTAATAACTCTAAAGCTTCATCCCTCTTAATCATTACATACTCACCAGGTTAAGATAATCATTTCCTGACTTTATAAAGGTGTTACTCTACATTAGGACTTAGATTTTTAAGTTGTACAGTATTGATGTTCTAGGTGGATATACTGTTTAAGATTAAAGTATTAAGTGAGGTTAAAGCAGATGATAAAGTACTAATCGTAGGTCTTCCAGGTATGGGTGGCGTAGCGTACACTACAGCTAATCATATAGTGAATACCATGGGTGGTAGGTTAGTAGCTGAGTTCTACACATATAGCTACCCACCACAGATAAACATCAGTGATGGGAGGGCTAACCTATTTAAGGCCTACCTCTATGAGACGAAGCCAGCCTTAGTCCTAACAGCTAATGCACAACCAGCGACTCCTGAGGCTCAGAACGAATTCTGTGATAACGTTATCGGATTCCTCAGTAGGAAGGGGTTAAGGAAAATCATAGCTACTGCAGCTTACGTAACAAGTCATGTCGGTCCTCTAAGGAATGTCTATGTAGCTGGGAATGATGATTCACTAATTAATGAGTTTGTTAAATTGAATGCTCAGGTATTAAAAGGTGGTGTTGTCTCAGGTATTAATGGAGCTATAGTTGGGTGGGCTTCCTACTATGACATACCGGCTGTCGTATTACTTGCTGAGACTTGGGAAGCTATAGTTCAAGTTGATGAATTTGACTATAGAGCTTCAAAACATCTACTAGACATCGTTAGTAAGTACTTAAAGAGTGAGGTAGACACAAGTGTTTTAGATACGTTAGCAGAGCAGGTTGAGAGTAAGGTCATGGAGTTAATTACGAGGTCACTTAAGCAGTTCGAAGTTAAGAAACCTTCTAAAGATGTTATGTAGGGTATTTTAAAGTGTACGTGAAGACAGTAATATTTGATTTAGATGGGACGTTAGTAGATAGTAATGAAGCTCACGCTATTTCTTGGGTTCAAGCATATAAGTTAGTTGGTTATGGTGAAGTCCCTGTAGAGACTATCCTTAAGTATATAGGTATTAGAGGAGACTTAATAACTGAGAAAGTTCTTGGTAGGGAAGCTCTTAAGGATTATAAAAGGATAAGGTTCTATAAAGATAAAGTATTCCTTAAATTACTGAGGGAAGGTTACATAACACTCTTCCCGGAAGTATATGATGTATTGAAGGTGTTGAAGAGTTACGGGGTTAAGCTATGTGTAGCTACTTCAACATCTATACCCCTACTAATAACAATGTTAGAATACTTCAACATAATGAAGTACTTTGATGTCTTAGTAGCTGGTGAGGAAGTTCGTAGGAGTAAACCTGAACCAGACCTCTATCTAGAGGCTTTAAAACGTGCTGAAACTGATGGTAGGGAGGCTTTAATAGTAGGTGATAGTGAGTATGATGTAATACCGGCTAAGGCTGTAGGTGCTACTACGGTATTAGTAATGAGAGATAATCAGAAGAAGGGGTTAAGTGTTAATCCTGACTACATAGTTAAAGACCTTATAGACTTAGTTAAGAATGTACTTAAGTTAAGGATTTAATTACTCATACCTTAAAGCTTCTACAGGACTAAGTTTTGACGCCCTCCACGACGGGTAGATAGATGCTACTGCTGTAGTTGTGAGGGATAACACCACAGCTATTAAGGTATATTGAGGATCTAACACCGGTGTATAACTAGTAAATGGGTTTGCCTGCGGTCCTGGACCCGGACTTCTAGGACCGATGGTTAAACTGAAAATGTGTGTGAGTGCTTGTGATAACACGATACCTAACCCGAAACCTGATAACCCACCTATAAGGCCTATCAACAACCCCTGAATCAGATATAACAGTAAGACCGTAGTATCACTCATACCTAAAGCTTTAAGCAGTCCTATCTCCCTAACCCTCTCAAGGACTGACACCATCATTATGTTAAAAGTACCTAAACCAGCAGCTATGAATGAAGTACTAGCGATACTAACTAGCAGTAAGTTCATCTGATTTAATATATTAGTGAACGTATTTACCACTGACTGAACTGTCGTTACCCTAGCTCTAGCACCTAATAACATCCTTATATTATCAGCTACATCACTAACTACGTTAACGTCTGAGGCCTTCACTATAACTACTGAATACCCTTGAACCCCACTAACCCTTCTGAAGTAGTCTAACGGTATGTATATACTATCATCAGGTGATGAGAGGAGGAATGAAGATCCGTAATAATTAAGTATACCTACTACGCTGAAGATATACGTTCTAGTACCAACCCTCACAGCTATTGTCTGACCAACATCAACGACTTCACTACTGCTT
Source organism: Desulfurococcaceae archaeon (assembly GCA_020832985.1). Taxonomy (GTDB): domain Archaea; phylum Thermoproteota; class Thermoprotei_A; order Sulfolobales; family NBVN01; genus CAZZLT01. The sequence goes on from JAJHRE010000002.1 coordinate 78,416, forward strand.
GATTGGTCGTGAGCTATATTATAACCTATTAAAGCTATAGGTATTGGTGTGTCAGTAAGTGGGTTACCTTTAAGTAAGTTCACATCACCACCTAACAACTCTTTAAGTTCTGAAGCCCTAACACCAACCACTGTAGCCCTAACATTCAAACCTTCAACATTACCGCTTAATGTCCTCATAGGTATTACTATTGAAACCCCTGGTAACTCAGATACCCTATAAACATCTACATCACTTAATAATCTAGTACCAGTTGATGAGACTATTATCGTTGTAGGTCCGAGTCTTTCGAAATTAGCTATGAAACTAACGTATATCCCTCGGGCATGTGATGATAACGCTATTATAACCATAACACCGACAGCAACAGCTAGGATAGTGAGGATCGTTCTAAGCCTCCTCTGAGTTAGTTGTTTCCATGCAAGTTTAACTACGTCGTAGATGTTCATTACCTACTCCACCTACTTCCTCAACTTCTTAATAATTACTAAAGCAATTAACACAACCACTACTAAACCACCAGCTATTAAGATGTAATTACTGGTACCCTCACTTACCGGTCTCGACGGAGTTATTTGTGTGGTATTGATCGGACTTCCAACCCTAATAACTACTTCGAATGTGGTGTTCTGAGGAGTTCTTAAGTTATCGAGGTATGAGATAGTTATAGGTAGTCTTAAAACTCTTTCAGAGGTATTCATAAGCTGTAGAGTTATTGTGGCTGCAGTTGTACTTCCTACATCAATATTACCTAAGTATACAGCCCTCTCCTCTGTAGTAGGTCTAAGCGGTAAGCCTGCTATTAATGGGTATATAAATGCTGAATATGCTGGAGTTACTCCAACGTTGATTAATGTTAGAGTTATTGAGAATGTCTGACCGGGTACTACAGTAGTAGGCATTACCACATAATCAGTAACTCTAATATCTGCCTTACCCCTAAGCAGGAGTGTAAAGCTCTTAACCTCATTCTTTAAAGTACCTAATACCTTATCTACGTAGTTGAGATTGATAGTTATGTATGATGTGTATTGATTAGTTAATGTTACATAGACTGGTAATTTAATAACTACTACCTCACCAGGTCTTAATCTCTCTATATAACCATCACTACCACCTATGATATTTATAGCTGAACCAACAGATAACCCATAGTTAATCCCTTCAATCACTTCATTACCTACGTTCCTTAAAGTTATACTGACATTATTTACAACTCCTATAAATAGTTCGTTAGTATTTATAGTTGCTTCTACATTACTTACTAATGTTCTAGGCTCTACAGATAACATCACAGTATACGTGTCACTATACAACTGATTTAAAGTGTCGTAGTATGTGGCTGTGATTGTTATAGGGACTGAGGTATACGTGGTTACGTAGCTAGACCTAACATTCACGTAAACATACTTAGAATCTCCAGGACTTATATCACCGATGTAGAACTTACTTGATGAATTAACTAAAGCGATTACAGTACCTTGAACACTTACACTTACTACTAAGTCTCTAACTTCAGACTCCCCAGTATTTGAAATATTTATCGATAGTACATCAATACTACTAGATAGTATATTCGTAGGTGTTATACTGATGTTTAAGGATACCCTAGTAGGCAATACTTTAATTACCTCATTATAAGTTTCAGTCCTTAAAACACCTGAGGAGTCTAAGTACCTAACGTTAATAGTTAGTACGTACGTACCCGGTTTATTAGTAACTACGTAAGGTATCTCCACAATACGTTCATCACCAAACCTTAAACTCCCTACTAACACATCATTACTACCACTTAAAATTAGGGGTGTACCACTACTAACTATGTTAAGTATGACGTTACTAACATTATCGTTACTTAATACTTTAACACTTAACGAACCTGTTGATAGAGTTTTAAATGATTTAGGTTCTAAACTTATTACTAACCTCCTCTGAGCTTCAGGTGGTTTAATCATTATTACGAAGTCGTATGTACCGCTGAAGTAGTTACCTAGATTGTCAGAATAACTTACCTGGTAACTAATCTTCACGTAAGTAACTGAGTCTACATATGGGGTCCTAACAATGAAGTCTACATAGACTGTTGAGAATGGGTTTAGGTTTCCTAACCTCACTTGAGGTTCACTTAATAACAATACGTTCTGAGGTGGGATTACCTGTATAGTTAGGTTGCTTAAGTAGTTATTACCTCCATTATACAGCTTTAAAGTTAAGTTACTGATATCACCGCCTCTAACTTCTTTAGTGATTAAGTCTAGGGTTAAAGGTGAGTCCTTAATAGGTTTTACAACTACTGGTATGTTGAAGGACTTACTACCACTTAACCCATACATATCGTTATAATCAATACTTACTGTAATGAATGTGTTGACGTATGAGGTTGTAGGTGTTGAAGATATCGTTACTGGAATCACTATACTCTCGTTAGGTCCTACCTCATCAACTACGTAGAGTGTATTACCGTAAACTTGTAGTGGTTGCTGCGTTGTTAACCTAACCACTAAATCCTTAGCAATACCTCCACTATTGATTATTGTTAAGTTAGTTGTTAATGATGAACCACTTAATAATTCATTAGAGCTTAGGTAAGCATTAAGTATGGGTTTGTTGTACTGTTCTACGTAGATATTATTCTTATATGTTAATGTATACATGATTCCTAATGGGCCGTAATACGTTACTGTCGTTGTAAGGACTAACGTTGTATTAGATAGTGTTGGTGGTATGAATAACCCTACAGGTATCTTCACCTCATTAGCTGGTGAGATATCACCTACTTCTAACTTAGTTATATTCGTATATACCTGAGGTTGAGTTAATAACTCAATAACTACATTCTCAGCATTTACTGTACCATTATTAACTAACCCGATAGTTAGTACCTGCCTTCCAGGACTTACAGATGTATCGTAACTATAGATTTTAATATTAGGTCTACCATTTACTGGAATATCTACGTATAATTCAGTAGTATACACCCTACTATAGTATAGTACCTCAACAACATACTCCAGAACTAACTTAGCCTTATACGTCCCTAAAACCGCATCATCACTTACTCTAACCTTAAATTGAAGTTCAATAATAGATCCTGCAGGTATTGAAGAACCTGCAGCCTTATAGTATGTTACGACTTTAGAGTCTCCAGTTACTGAGGTTAGTCCTTTAGGAAGTTCTAAAGTAGCTGTTATCGTAGGTGATGATATAGTATTCATAGTTCTTAAAGTTATTGATAGCTGACCTATATCTCCAGGCCCTACCTCAGTAGGATTCGCTAGAGACCCCCATGTAACTGATAATACTTCAAGTTCTACTGTTTGAGCATTGAGTACCTGTAGCGGTATTACGTTAAGTATTACCAACATAACTACTAAAGCTACAACTACACTACCTACATTCACTGATTAATCACCTCAACTACATTCCCATCCTTCATCTTAATAACCACATCAACATATTTTGTTAACTCAACATTATGTGTAACCATAACTACTGTCTTACCGTGCTCGTCAACTAATTTCCTAAATGTCTCAACAACTACTTGAGCATTCTTAGAATCTAAATTCCCAGTAGGTTCGTCAGCAAGTATTAGGTTAGGCATATTAACTAAGGCCCTAGCTATAGCTACCCTCTGCTGTTCACCACCACTAAGTTCTAGAGGTCTCTTACTACTCAAGTCTCTAAGACCAAACACGTCTAAAGCCTTAAGTACTAATTCCCTACGTTCCCTAAAGTTAATACCTTTAATAGCTAGTGGTAATTCAACATTCTCAAAAACTGTTAAATAACTCAGTAAGTTGTACAACTGGAATACAAAACCTACGTATTTATTCCTATACTCAGCTAATTTCCTACCGTTAAGTCTAGTTATGTCAATACCGTCAACTACTACAGACCCCCTCGTAGGTTTATCAAGACCGCCGATAATATTCAATAATGTCGTCTTACCACTACCGGAAGGCCCTACAACAGCTGTGAACGTATTACGTTTAATAACTAAGTTAACACCTCTTAAAGCAGGCCACTCAACCTTACCAGTCCTATATACCTTCCAAACATCATTAAGTACTACGTGAAACTCATCACCCATTAAAACACCTCCTCAGAAAAATAATGTTAAGGAAATATAAGGATATTTTTGAAACTCCTGAAACTCTTGTTCCATAGCTTAGAGATTAAATAATGAGGGAGTAGTGTGGTAGTTAAGGATAAAAAGGTTTTGATTTTATTTACTTACTAACGCATGGGCATTTACAAACACAGGTTGCCGGTCCCCAAATCTTAACTACTGTAGAGTTCTCTAAATCTACTAATACGTGAACTACACCTCCACCTTCCTTATGTAGTGTTACCCAAGCCCCTACAGCCTTCAACACTACTGTACCGTCGTCCTGTACTACTAACTTAATTATAGGTCTTATAGCTGTGATGTTATAGCCTTCGTCTAGTAGTTTTGAAGTATTCTCATTACTCTTCAATATATTCATGACCTTCTCTTTAAATCCTTCACTAATCTCTATAAACTTCTTATTAAGCCATAGACCCCATGCTGGAGGTAGCTTACGTATGTTATTAAACATCTTCTGCATCATTAGTCCCTTCCCGTTACTGATACTCTCTTCATCAGCTGCTTGCAGTCCTCCATATACTAAGCTTAAAGCTTTAGGGTTAGGTTTAGCGTATGCTACCATACCTACTAAGCCTAACACAACTATAGCTAATGCTAGAGTTGCTATCACGTATACCCTAGCATTTAAATTCCTACCCACTTGCATCACCTTCAATTACTGAATTGTTAAGGAGTTATAAGAGGGATACCGTGGAACGATCAGGAGGGAGTAGTGGAACTCCTCAAGGAACCCTTTTAACTAATTAAGGTGTTAGTGTAGTTAGGTGGTAGAGTTGATAATACCTCCTCAATACTTAGTAAATTTAGGTTATAGTACAGAAATACTTGATTGTAGTGGTGTGAAGCTGACACTAGATGAAGTATTTACTACCGAGTCTGAAGGATTTATCGATATTGATACTAAGGTGATACCACATTATAAGAGGTTAGAACATGATAGTGATGGAGTTTACCACTTACCTCAAGGTTCATACGTAATTAGGTATAGGGAGTATGTTAAGGTCCCAGAAGACGCTATAGCTTTAGCAATCCCTAGGTCATCATTAATTAGGTCTGGTTCTACATTATTTACAGCTGTTTGGGACCCTGGATATGAGGGTAGGGGTTACGGGTTGTTAGTAGTGTATAATAGTCACGGTATTAGGGTAAGGAGAGGTGCTCAAGTAGCTCAACTAGTATTTATAAAGATGATGGAGAGGAGTGTGAAGGTGTATAGAGGTACTTATTTTGGGGAACGTTAATTAGGTTTATGATTTAACTACGTCTACTCTTACTAGCCTCACTTATTATCTCAATCAACTTCTTAATAACTTCAGTGATATCTACCTCCTCTTCCTTCTTAGGTAACTCTACCTTCTCACCCCTCAAGAACTTCTCCACCCTCAAGCTAAACTCCTCAACAATCTTAATTAATTCGTTAGAGTTCAACCTCCCTTCATATTTCTCCCTATAAACTACCTTCCCATCCCTGAAGTAGAGTAGGTATGTAGTTGGTGATGCATGTATATCGTACTCCTTAAAGGAATTACTCGCAGCTTCAGAGTTACACTTCCGTGAAAACCATTCACAAAGGATTACTATGAAGTAGTGATTAGTCAGTCTTTTAGCTACTTCCTCTACATACTTAAACCAAGTACCATCGTAAGCCCTACAAGCACTACATTTAGAGTTGTCGAAGTATATGATATAGTAGCCGTCAATAGGTGGTTTGAACGCATTACCGCTAATTAAGGTTAAGATCCACTCACCCCTAACCCTATCGTATACGTACACACCATGTGGTGACTCACTACTAACTACTTTAAATCTACTTAAGCTACTTAAATCAACTCCACCACCTACCAACGCCTTAATTAATAATTCATCACCCACATATATCACCTAACCAGTCTTGAAGTAATATTAAATTAATTAAGTTAATTAGGTTTAAATAATATCACTCCTTACATAACGGTTTTAGGTAATACTCCTTAGCTAAGTTGATCGACGATGGTGTAACATCGTTAGTAACTACATTAGTTAATTCTTGAAATACCTTAATTATATCCTCTGGAGACATATGCAGTGACTTACATCCGTACTCCTTATACATTAGTGAGTATATGACTTCATGTATTGTCCATGGGTAGATAATCCATGCCCAAGACTCTAACCTACTTACATAGTAGTCTGGTATATACTTAGACGTTGGCTTAATATGAAGTACTGCAGTCCTAACCTCTTCAGGGTTAAACATCTTAATACGTCTAACTACAGTATCCAGTGTTGACCCACTATCTACGACGTCATCAACTATTAAGACTTTCTTACCTTTAATTGGTAGTTCTACCTCCTGTATAACCACTCTATCAGAGACCTTACCGCCAACACCCCATAAACTAGCCTTAATACTGTACACCTCATCAACATTAATGATATCGCTTAAGACCCTTGCTGGGATTAAACCACCCCTAGATATAGCTACTATAGAGTTAGGTAGGTAATTACTCGATATGATTTCCCCAGCTAATTCAATTGTTAACTTAATAGCCTCACCCCACGAAACATATATGTACTTCATACCTGAGACTCCCTCCTAACAACATTCCTCAACATATACTTACTTAAGTTTGTGCTTAAAGAATAACTTAAATAATCTTAACCACCTCATCAATACTCCTCCTAGGCCTAACTCTAGGCTGTTCTGAAGGATAGCCTAAAGCTATTATAGCTTGAAGTTCACAGCCCTCAGGTGGTTTTAAGAGTTCGTCGAATCTATCCTTCATTAGTAGAGGTACTCCTAACCATACACTACCTAAGCCTAAAGCATGAGCAGCTAATATGATGTTCTCTATAGCTGCTGAAACACTTTGTATTATGTATACCTTCTCAACCTCTGAATACTGTACATTATGAGTACTCCGTCTGAAGTCTGCATATACAGCTATATACACTGGTGCTAAGTACATCCCACCAACTATCCTCTGAACCCATTTACTAACCTTCTCAGGAGGTAGCGGTTCCTTAAGCACTGATGTAGCGTATAGTCTATGTGCTTCGAGGAGGAGTTTATGGATCTCCCTCCTTAACGATTCATCCTTAACAACTATGAAGTACCACGGCTCACTACCCCCGGCGTTCGGAGCCCTCACACCACACTCTAAAATCTTTAATATCAGTTGATCCGGTATTGAGTCCTGCTTAAACAACCTTATACTACACCTACTTAATATCACCTTAAGTAAGTCTTCACACATTAACATACCATTAAGATTAGTATTAACGTGCTTATCTATTTAACTCAATAATACCGACATTATTAAGAACAGTTAAAAACCCTAGTTAACTAATTCATAAGGTGTTAATTAAGTGTTAACTCCTACTATGAATACTAAGGAAATACTGCAGTACTTAGGTGGTGAGGCAGCTTTTACTTATCTTGCTAAGGCTAAGGAGTTAGAGAAGAAGGGGATGAAGATCGTTAATTTCGGTATAGGACAACCTGATATACCTACATTCGAACACATCATTAACGCAGCTAAAGAAGCACTTGACTCTAGATTCACTGGTTATACAGAGACTGCAGGTATCTACGAGTTAAGGGAGGCTATAGCTGAATACTTAAATAATAGGTATAGTTCTGATGTACAGCCTTCAGAGGTTATCGTAGCTCCAGGAGCTAAAGCAGCTCTCTTCCTAGCACTCTCAGCCTACTTAAGGGAGGGGGATGAGGTCTTAGTACCTGAACCATCATTCCCAGCATATCCAGAAGTTGCTAAGTTCTTAGGGGCTAAACCTATCTTCATACCGCTTAAGTGGTTAGGACGTGAGAGAGGGTTTAAACTAGATCTTGAATCTATTGAGAGAGCGATCACACCTAAGACTAAGATGATAGTTATAAATAACCCTCACAACCCTACAGGTGCTGTATTCAGTAGTGATGAGGTTGAGTGGGTTATGGACCTAGCTAGGAGGAAGAAAATCATAGTATTAGCTGATGAGATCTACGACCACTTCATCTACGATGACTTGAAGTTTAAGTCATTCTTATCATTCCCAGACTGGCGTGATTATGTGTTATATGTTAATGGATTCTCAAAGACTTTCTCAATGACTGGGTGGAGGTTAGGGTACTTAATAGCTAGGAAGGAAGTTATGCCTAGACTGACTGTACTGGCTGTAAATGTATATAGCTGTGCAACTAGCTTTGTACAGAAAGCTGCAGTAGTAGCTCTTAAGAAATCTGAGGAGGACGTTAACAAGATGATAGAACTCTTTAGGAAGAGGAGAGACCTAATATGTAGTAGGTTAGATGAAGTGAGGGGATTTGAGGTATGGCCTAGTAAGGGTGCTTTCTACATATTCCCCAACGTAGGTAAAGTACTTAACGAACTTAATATAACTGTTGAGGAATTCGTAAACAGACTACTCATTAGTAAGGGTGTTGTAGTCCTCCCAGGTACTGCATTCCCAGAAACATACGGTAAGAACTTCATAAGACTAAGCTTCGCAGTAGACTTCACATCAATTGAAGAAGGTGTTAAGAGGATTAAAGAGTTTGTAGAAGAGTTAATACGTTGAAGTAAGTGTTAGAACTCATAAACACAACATATTTAAATTCATCAACTATTTACTAAATTGATGAGGATATCTACCGCTGATGATCGGTGAGTACAGAATCCCCAACTGATCATATCTCTACGATCATTAACCTCAACTAATTGTTAACTTCTTAATACTAATCTTCTGACCTCTATATTCATTAGAGTTTACAAGCTTTATAATAGCTAATCTAATAACTTCAGACCTCGACATCCTATGTTCTACAGCATACCTATCAATTGCCTGTAACAACCTATCATCTAATTTAAATGTTATAATCCTCATACCATACACCGATTGAGACTGTGTTTAGAGTTTATATATGTAGGTATGTATTTAGAGTACTTAGAGAGTGCAGTGAAACTAATACTCCCTAATGTTGAAGGCCTACATAAACATTTATCGTAGTCTCCCTCAGATCATTATGATGGTTTAAGATGTCGGTAGGAATTAAGATGAAAGTCATTAGTGATGGTGAGTTAACTATTGACTTAACTTTATTATACTTACTCCTTAAGGTAGGTGGTGTTTTAAGAGGTCAGTATATCTATGTGGAGAGTGGTGGGAAATCAGTTGATGAGTTATTAAGTGTTGTAAGAGGTCTTAAAACCTCTAAAGTACCTACAGTTGGTTTCTGCCCTGCAGAAGAGCCTAAGAGATTAGAGGGTGTTGATACGTTGAAGAATTTCTGTTTAGAGTTGTATGAGTACTTGGGGGGTAGGTGTGTAGCCTGTGTTATTAAGGTCTACTCATTAATATATGATGAATGGTTAGTTAGTGAGGAGAGGTTGATGAAGATCTTCGAATTAAGTATCAAGTTTAACTTACCGTTATACTTCAATAACGGTAGTATAGTGATTACCACCTGTCCAAGTACTTATGAGGAAGTAGTGAAATTACCCACGAACGCGTACGTGGATGGGTTAAGAATGCTTATGGAGATGGTTAAGTACCTCCAATAACTACTTATTAGTGGTGGGGCCGCGGGGATTTGAACCCCGGACCACAGGGGCCCAAGCCCTGCGTTCTACCAAGCTAAACTACGGCCCCTAACCAAGATAAATTAAGATATTTATGACTTTTTAACTTTAATTCTAGTTTTTAAGGAGTACAACACCTAGTAAATTATAGGTAAGAGGTTTCAGTGTAATGAAGGACTTAATTAATGGGTTGAGGGTATTTCTAGAGAGGCTTAAAGAGCCTTTTGTCGGACGTGATGAGGAGGCTAAAGTCGTCGTACTTACGTTACTGTCCAGAGAACACTGTACCTTTATCGGGGAACCTGGCTGTGTAACTGGTGATACCATCATTAGTGATGCTGAGGGCAGGCTCTACTACATCGATGACTTAGTCAGTAGTAGAACACCAGGTATACACCCTATTAACTTCCCAGTATATCCATCAGCTAAAGCAACTGAATTACATGTGTATGACGTCCCGAGCCTGATAGAGGTTACTTCAGACCTAGGCTACTCTATTAAGGCAACATATAATCACCCAGTACTAACTGATAGAGGTTGGGTTGAGGTTAGGAATTTAAGACCTGGTGATAGGATACTAACATTAG
>JAJHRE010000017.1 GCA_020832985.1 Desulfurococcaceae archaeon
AGGTCAGGTAGTAAGTACCTACGGATTTAATACTATCTAGACCTAAAGGGTATGGTTCCAGTTAGTGTAGGGTTTAAGATTAAACTCTAAGAAAGGGTTAATCCTAAGCTAGTCTTCAACATATTACAGTCCTCCATTCTAAGGACTTGGGTTATTTTAGTCTTCATAATCAATCATAACATTCTCATGGATTGATACACAAGTCTTTTAATGGATATGAGATATATTGATGCTATACACTAATGAAGGTTGACAATTCTATTGATTATATACCTTGATGACTCTGAATTTCTAGTAGAGGTTGTGAATCACTAGGTAATTAGTGGTGAGTTACTGGGTAAGGGATTCAGAAGTAACGTGATGAATTATTCATCGAGTATGCAGATATTCATACTATAAAACTTAGTGAATGGTGAACGTTTTTCAGTTATAGCCTTCTAAGTACTAATACTCATTAATGCTTATATACCCTAGCCTCTAGAAATCTTTAGGTATCTATGTGCCATCTATAAAACTGATTAAGTATTCACCATGGCTACTACACTTTAACACTGGTGCATGTAATGGTTGTGATATTGAGGTATTAGCAGCTCTAACACCTTACTATGACCCTGAGAGGTTTGGTGTTAAGTTAGCTCCTAACCCTAGACATGCTGATGTGATGGTTGTGACAGGTGCTGTAACTAAGAAGGCTGCTGAGAGGTTAAAGAGACTCTACGATCAGATGCCATCACCTAAGTTTGTAATTGCTGTAGGTGCTTGTGCTATTAGTGGTGGGGTATTCGCAGGCTCGTACTCTGTAGTGAATGGTGCTGATAAGGTAGTACCTGTTAGTATGTACGTCCCTGGATGTCCTCCAAGACCTGAAGCAATACTTTACGGGATAGTTAAACTACTTAGTAAGTTAGATGGTGGTGGGAAGTGAGTAAGGTAGTTGATTACTTAAGGTCTTTAGGTCTTAAGGAGTTAGAGATTAGACAACCTAGGAGGTATATGTTTGAGGTAAGCCCTGATAGGCTTAGGGATGTTATAAGTGGTGTGATTAAGGTAAGCCCGCAGACTTACGTATCAGCTATATCAGGTGTTGACTATATCAACGAAGGTGTTATAGAGGTGAATTACTGTTTATGGGTTATTGAGGATAAGGTTATGGTTGTTTTTAGGGTTAGGGTCCCTAGAGACTCACCTAAGGTCCCTACAATCTATGACTTAATACCTGGAGCTTTAAATAGTGAGTTAGAAGCATATGATTTAGTAGGGGTTGTTTTTGAAGGTAATGATAAGTTGAGGAGGGGGTTCTTAGCACCTCCTGAGATAGTCTCTCAAAACGTATTCCCTCTAAGGAAGGATTTTAAGGTGTGATCATGTCTCTCATTGAAGTTCCTGTAGGTCCTCAACACCCAGCACTACATGAACCTATAATGCTTAGGGTTAGAGCTGATGGTGAGAAAGTTGTTGATGTTCAAGTAGTCAATGGTTATAATCATAGGGGTGCTGAGAAGTTAGGTGAACGTAATACATGGATTAAAAACATATTCCTATACAGTAGAGTTTGTGGTATATGTAATACTGTCCATGCGCAGACATATACTCAAGGTGTTGAGTTTATAGGGGGTATTGAAGTACCACCTAGGGCTCAGTACTTAAGGACTTTAATAATGGAGTTAGAGAGGATTCACTCACATATGCTTATATGTGCTGTTATGGCTGAGGTGGTAGGTTTCGATAGTTTATTCATGTTGATTATGAGGGATAGAGAGCCTGTAATGATGCTTAAGGAATTAGTCACAGGTAATAGAGTACTTTCAGATTACTACACATTAGGTGGTGTTAGGAGGGATGTAGATGAGGTTAAGAAGGATAAGATATTGAAGGTGTTGGAGAGGGTTGAGGAGAGAGTGAAGTACTATAAGAAAGTCTTTCTAGAGGACTTCACAATAAATAAGAGGTTAAGGGATGTCGGTATTATCAAACCTTCAGATGCTGTTAGACACTCATTAGTAGGTCCTACCTTAAGAGGCTCTGGCGTTAAATCTGATGTTAGACGTGATGACCCTTACGCAGCATATGGTGAAATACCTTTTAACGTAATAACATATGATGGTTGTGACTCACTATCTAGGATGTTAGTTAGACTTGATGAGACTTTAGAATCTATAGAGATGGTTAGATACATACTTAAACACCTACCTCAAGGACCTATAGCACCTAAAACACCTATTAGAGTAATACCTAAGGGTGAGGCATTCTCAAGGGTTGAGGCACCTAGGGGTGAGTTATTCTACCATATAGTGAGTTTAGGTGGTGATAAACCATATAGGGTTAAGGTTAGAACACCATCATTTCATAACATTATCAACGGTGTTATAGCTTATAAAGATGCTAATATAGCTGATGTACCAGTAATACTAACTAGTGTTGATCCTTGTGTCTCATGTACTGAGAGGGTTTTAGTTATTGATGAGGCTTCAGGTAGGTCTAAGGTATTAAGGCTTAAGGACTTAAGTAGGGGGTTGAGGTAATGAGTCTTAAACTACTTACTGAGGTATTAAGTAACCTATTTAAGAAAGCTTCAACAGTTGAATACCCTAAACAGCCGTCGTTAGCACTTCAAGAACATAGGGGGAGGCATTACCCAGACCTAAGTAAGTGTATAGGGTGTAGTTTATGTGCTTTAGAATGCCCTACTAACGCTATAACTATGAACCCACTACCAACTAAGGTCAAACATAATCCTAGAGGTATATACCCAGTAGTAGAGTATGGTAAGTGTATATTCTGCTACAGATGTGTTGATGTATGCCCAGTGAAGGCATATATAACTACTAACTACTTTGAAAATGCTTCAGATACATTAATAACCTCTAACGAATTAAGTTTAGAGACGTTACCAAGAACTGAAAGCTTAAAAACTTAAGCATTATAGTTTAAGAGGTTAGTGGGATGAATATAGAGGCATTAGTTACTACGGTCATCTCCTACACCATACCAATATTTGTAATAGCGTTAATCCTATACTTTATTAGAGTTCTGAAAGGTCCTACATTACCTGATAGGGTCTTAGCTATAGATGCGTTAACCTTCGACTTGGTTGTTTTCTTAGCTGCTTTAGGTATATACTTTAAATCACCTATACTCCCTATAACTGGTGTAGTACTGGCCCTATGGGCTTACGCATTAGATATCTTCATAGCTAAGTACCTTGAGAGGAAGGAAATGGGTGAGTAGTTATGTATGACTATTTACTAGTTATAATAGGTAGTGTCTTGCTGGTCATAGGAGCTGTATGTGATGTGTTAGGAGCTTTAGGGATGAATAGATTCCCTAATTTCTTCGTAAGACTGCATGCAGCTACTGTAGGGGTCATAGGAGGTGCTTTCTACCCGTTAATAGGTACTGCATTAATAGCTTTCGGATCTGAGTTCTTAGGTACTTATAGGTGGTTTATGGGTGGTTGTTCTTTAGTCTCAGCATTCCTAATATTAATATTAGCTCCAGCAGGTTCTCATGCACTAGCTAGGGCTGCTCATAAGTCTAAGACAGCTATAGTACAACCTAAAGTAGTAGATCATTTAGAGGAGGATGGGGGTGTTAAGTGATGGAGTTAACATACCTACTACTCGCAATATCTATGTTATTCGCCTTAGTAGCTACGTACTTAGCTATCGTAGAGAAGAGCTTAGTTAAGGCAGTGGTATATTCAGCACTTCAAAGCGTATCATTTACCCTAGCACTCTACCTACTTAAAGCTCCAGATATCGTATTAGTGTACCTACCGATAACTGTAGGTGTCTACCCAGCAGCAATTTTATTCTTAATCAGAAAGACTGAGGAGGTTGAAGAGGTATGAAGAAGGATATGATAGTGGCTGTATGTTTAGCAATAGTTATAGTGATAATGTCTTATATAGCTACGTTGGGTGGCGGTTTAGGACCTTTATTTAATGGTGTAAGGCCGTTAACTATCATATATTTAAATACTACTTTAAATATACATAACCCTAACTTCACAGCTATGAGTCCTGAGGCAGTAACAGCTATTGTGTGGGATTATAGAGGTCTTGATACGTTATTCGAGACAGCTGTTTTCTACTTAGCTATAATAGGTTCTGTAGCTATATATAGGGGTATTGACGAGAAGTTAAGGATTAGTGAGGGTTTCGGTCTCTCTAAGATAGTTAAGGTAGTTACTAAATTGTTAATACCTATGAATATAGCTATAGCTACATCTATAGCATTACATGGTCACTTAACACCTGGTGGTGGTTTCCAAGCAGGTGCTGCCATGGCTGTAATCCCAATGCTACTAATTATTGCTTTCTCAAGGTACTTCTTACTAGATATAAGACTTTCTAGAGGTTTAGCACTAGCTCTTAGGTCTGTAGGACTCCTCGGTATAGCTCTTACAGTATTTATCCCAGTAGTTATTGGTTTAGTTAATGGTCTTAACGCATATATAATGCAGAATCAAGCAAAAGTCAACGCACCTGTGTCACTTCCAGCATTCGTGGGTAGTTCACTCATATCAGGTTCACTAATAATGTATAACGTCTCTGAATTCTTAGCTGTGACATTCGGTTTTACTTTACTCTTTATATTACTCTCTATAGAGGAGGGATTAGTTAAGGAGCAGATGAGGGGTGAAGGTGTTGAACATTAACATAGATGAATTCCTAGCTAATATATCATTGATATCTTTAATAGCAATTATCGGGATATCACTTTACGGTATATTCGCTAGACCTAATATCATTAAGAAGATCATAGCTCTTACAATATTTACCGACGCTGCTAACTTACTAGCAATTTTAGTTGGGTTTAGAAGACCTCCATCAATACCTCCAGTACTACTGAATCTACAGCCAAGTCCTGAAGACATAAGATATTTTACTCAAGTTGCTGTTGACCCACTACCTCAAGCACTAGTATTAACAGCTATAGTTATAGGTATGGCAGTTAACCTCCTCATAATATTCATAGCATTACAGGTGTATAGACTCTACGGAACTTTAGATGTTAGGAAGGTTAGGAGGTTGAGAGGATGAGTAGGTTAGTTAGGGCAATACCTATAATTGTGTTAGCATATGTAGTCTATATAGTCTTCTCAGGATCTGTAAGTACTTACGACTTAGTACTTGGATTTGTAGTAGCTCTACTCTCAGGGTACTTAACCTCAAACCTATTAGTAAGTGATGTTAGGAAGGCATTAAACATTAGGAGGTTTATATGGTTGATCATATACGGTATTTACTACTTAACAATTGCTGAGTTTAAAGCACATTCAGATGTTATTAGGAGGATACTACATCCTAGAATGCCTATAAATCCTGGGATTGTAAGGACTCCATATAATGTAGTTAATGATTACAGTATAGTAGCTATAGCTAACTCAATAACTAATACTCCAGGTACGGTTGTGGTACACTTAGATGAAGGTAAAAAGATATACTACGTACACTGGATTTATGTTAAAGCTCCAGACCCTAAAACCACATATGATAACATAGTTAAGGATTTTGAGAGGTATGTTAAGAAGATTTTTGAGTAGGTGGTTATGATGTTTGAATTCATAACTATAGGTTTAACCCCACCACTGCTAATAGCTATAGCGTTCTCACTACCTATATTTACGTTAGTAGTTAAGAAGAAGTTATTCTATGATGTGTATGCATTAATATCATTAACTATAGCGTTAATCCTGTCATTATATAATTACTACTTAGTATTCTACGTAGTTAGAGGCCCGATAGTATACCCGTTTGGTGGTTGGCCACCACCAGTCGGTATAGTTTATGAGGTAGATGCTTTAAGTGCTTACTTCGGCGTAATCATAAGTGTTGTGATGTTGTTGATAGGTGTATATAGTGTATGGTATTTAAGGGGTGTTAGTGGTTATGAGTGGTACTACACATTACTACTTGGTTTAGAAGCAGGTATGATTGGATGCGTATATACTGGTGATGCTTTTAACTTATTCGTAATGATCGAAGTCCTTTCAGTATCTGCTTACGGTCTAGTAGCGTTCTATAGAACCTCACATGAAGCTATTGAGGCAGGTATTAAGTACTCATTAATAGGTGCTACAGCAACTACTGTATACTTCATAGCCTTAGTATTTATCTACGGTACCTTCGGGACTTTAAATATGGCTGATATAGCTTTTAAATCGAGGACAGCTTCTGAATTCCCATTTAGTGGTGTTGTTGTAGGTAATATACACCTAGCTAGTGCTATAGCATTAGCACTGTCTATGTGGACATTTACTTTTAAAGCTGCTGTAGTTCCAAACCACTTCTGGCTACCTGATGCACACCCAGCAGCACCAACACCGATCTCAGCAGCACTTTCAGGTTTAGTGGTTAAGGTTGGGGTATACGCTATAATTAGGTTCTTATACACTATTTACGGCTTAGATACTTTACAACCTATATCTAACGTGGTCAACCTCATGATGAAGGTCTTAATAGTCTTAGGTATGGCATCAGCTCTAATAGCTTCAGCATTAATGATCGTACAAACTGATATTAAGAGGTTAATAGCTTATAGTACTATAATGCATGTAGGCTTCATAGTAGCTGGGTTATCTTTAGGTACTCAGCTAGGTCTTGAAGCAGCACTGTATCACACAATTAACCATGCAGTAGGTAAGGCATTACTCTTCCTCTCAGCAGGTGTTTTAATTAATGCTGCAGGGTCTAGAAATATTGATGAGATATCAGGTGTTGGTAGATATTTAAGACTAACAACACTTACGTTAATATTAGCAATACTCTCCCTAGAAGGTCTACCACCACTAGCAGGCTTCTTCAGTAAGTTACTACTTTATGAAGCATTCATAAGTTCTGGTTTAGCTATACTGGCAGCAGTATTGATAATATCTTCAGCATTTGCATTACTAGCATATATAAAACTCCTCTACGGTGCGTACTTCAAACTACCTACACGAGACTTCGGTAAGATTAGGGAGGAGTGGACATACCTAATACCACTACTAATACTTACAGCATTACTGGTGGTGTTAGGTATTACAGCACCGTTATTCGTTAATGAAGTACTATCACCTATATCGGTGGAACTCACTAATCCTATGAAGTATATAACAGCTGCTGAGAAAGTGATTAAGGTATTAGGTGGTTAATATGGATGTACTAACATTAACTGTTCTTACAACAGGTCTAATGCTACTAGTAGGTCTCATCATATTAATATCTTACTTAATAGTTAGGAGGGAGAGTAGTAGTAAGTCTGGTTTAGAGGCATACCTCTGTGGTGAGTCTATGGATGACTTTAAGAACCACATCTCCTTAGGTAGCAGTAATCTATACTGGGGTAGTGTATCAGCCGTCCTTAAGAAATTCTATGATGTATTAAGAGATAAAATACATACCGGTATACTTAATGATTGGTTAGTATTTATGAGTTTATGGTTCTTTATAGCTGTTATAATCTCATTTATAGTTGTTTTTGTAGGTGGTTAGGATGGTATCACTCTATGAGATCTTACTAGCGGTTGTCTCAGTACTCATATACCCCGGCTTAATATTCCTAATAGTTGTAGGGTTATTAACTCAGTGGTTTATGAGGAAGTTAGTCGGTAGGTTACAGAACAGGATTGGACCTAAATATGTAGGTCCTATAGGACTAGCTCAACCATTCGCAGATGTACTTAAGTTAATGTTTGTTAAGGAGGAACTATCATTTAGGGGTAGGTTAGATAAATTCTTAGCTATTTTCATGGCTTTAGGTTTAGGTGCTTTAGCAACTGCGATGTTATTCACACCTCTATCACCATACGTTGTTAAAGCACCTTACGATGTTATAATATTCATATACTTAATGCTTTGGACGACAGCAGCATTCTCATTCATTGGTTTAAGTCTATCTAATCCGTTCACAATTGTAGGTTCTTCAAGATTGCTTACTCAGATACTATTTGCTGAACCAGTCATAGTGACATCTATAATTGCCACAACCTTAGTACTGTCTAGGAATTCTGAAACCCCCTTATCGATATACTCATCAATAATTAACCCTAAGTTAGACGTGTTAGGATTGGTAGTTATTGTCTTATCCCTAATAGCGTTCTTCTTAGCTGTCATGGTTAAGACAATGATAAAACCGTTTGATATCCCTGAAGCCGAGACTGAATTAGCTGGTGGTTTACTAGCTGAGTTAAGCGGCCCTACACTAGCTTTAGCAATAATGTTACACTACAGTGAGATAGCATTTCTAACATTAATAGCTACACTACTATTCCTAGGAGGTCCATACCCACTAAGTTACGGAGATTACTTAGGTCCTTTAGTAATAGCTGTGAAGTACTTAATACTGCTCTTCATAATAACACTTATCAGAGCTTCTGCTGGTAGGATCAGGATAGAGCAGGCATCATCAATGATCATTAAATACATGCTTACGGTGTCTGTAGTAGCCTTGATAATAGCTTCACTAGCTTAACTTTAGCTTTTAAGCTATATGTATAGTAGTTTTTAGGAGCTCATATGAGATTAGAATTAATAACACCTACTACAGGTAGGGTTGTTAAGGAATTAACACTTCAAGGAACTGCTAAGCTATCTGATATAGTTAACGCTATATTCAATGAATTAGGTATTAAGATGAAGTACTCAGATTTAGAACCATACTACTTAGTAGTTATCAACGGTAAGCAGTTAGAGGAAGGTGTTAGGTGGGATACTATATATTTAAGCAACGATGACTACGTAGTGATATTACCTTTCGCATCCGGAGGACGTAGTTTTTAAATCATTTATTTAAATTCCTACTACGTTCCTCGCTATGGTATCTAGTATTTTCTCTATTTCATACCTTATAGTTGGGGGCAGCCCTCTTAAGTCTATATCTATAAATCCTCTAACGAGTACTGACTTAGCCTCATCCTCCTTAAATCCCTTACTCATCAGGTACTCTAACTCTTCCTCAGCAATAACCCCTATAGCTGCTTCATGACTAAGTATAGCTCCAGGTTTTTTAGAGGTTATTGAAGGTATTGAAGATATTTTAGAGTTGGGTGAGAGTAGAAGTCCTAAGCATTCAACATGTCCTTTACTTACGGATTCAGCTATAATATCAGACCTAGCGTAGATTTCTGAGGAATCAGTAGCTACGACTTTAGATATTACCTCAGCGGAGGAGTTATCACCACTTAATAGGACTTTAGAACCTACATCATAAACCCCTCTACCACTACCAGCTATCACTGATGTTGTGGAGGTCTTACTATCACTGCCTAAGATAGTAAGTGGGAATGTCTGTAAGGAAGCTACTGGTGAGTATATTACGTAGTAGCTTACGTACTCACCGCCTGGAGCTACATCAACAGTAGTTCTAGGTCTTACATGAACACCTTCAGCCCATGAATGAATCATTGCGAAGGTCAGCTTCGCACCCCTCCCAACGTAGAACTCCGATATCCCTATATGTAGACCTTCCTTAACTCCATGAGGTACTAAACACCCCGTAATTACCTGAGCTTCAGAACCTTCATCAACATATACTACGTTATGAGCGAATTGAACCTTCTTATTAGATGTTATAGCTAAGCATGAGTATATAGGTATAGGGACTCTAGTATGTGGTGGTACGTATATGAAGTATCCTAACTCCCCCCCGTATAAGTATGTAGCAGCTGTATACTTATCAGTCTCCGGGCTAACCAACCTCCATACGAGGTCTTTAGCATATGTGAGTTCTTCTAAGGCCTTCTTAAGAGGTATTACCTTAACACCGTAATTCCCTAAAACATTCCTTAGAGCTTCATACATAGCATTCTCATTAATCTGAATATAACTGAATTTAGAGGTATCCTCAATACCTAACTTAGACGTTATATTATTGAGTTCATCAACAACATCTAAACTTGAATATATCTTAGGCTCACCTAACTCATACTTACTTAAATCTATATCAGGGCCTATAGGGGCTGGCTTCTTAATTACCTCAAGTAATTTACTACTTAACATGGGTATCACCTAAGACTTCTTAATCTTCTCAACAATACCTCTAAACCCGTACTTAAACACTAATGGTATGATCTCATCAGCAATACCACTATACACTATACTCCCATCAAACATTAGGTGGACTCTATCTACACGTTCTAACTTACTCAGTATACTTCCAGAATGTGTTACTAGGATTATTGAGGAACCCCTCCTAACTAAGGAGTTAATAGCGTTGGCAATGATATTTAGACTCTCAACATCAACACCGCTATCAGGTTCGTCTAGAAGTGCTAGTTTAGGGTTTTGAAGCATTACTAAGTAGAGTTCAGCCCTCTTCCTCTCACCACCGCTAAACCCTACGAATAAATCCCTACTCATTAAATCATCAACTCTTAACATCTTAGACATTATTGTGAAGTCAGAGCATCCACAATGCTTAATCATATTCTTAACGACTTCTGAGAACTTAACACCTCTTATGGATGGTGGGTTTTGATGAGCTAACGCTATACCTAGCTTAGCACGTTCGTAGGGGGGTGTGTATGTTATATCGACATCGTTAAAGAGTATACTCCCACTACATATCTTAACTCTCGGTAAGCCCATTAAAGCAGATAGTAATGTTGATTTCCCAGAACCGTTAGGTCCTATAATAACATGTAATTCGTTATCACCTACGCTTAAGTTAACACCCTTAACGATCTTCTTACCACCCACACATACCTCTAAGTTAGTTACCTTCAACATACTCCCAACTCTAAAACATGTAGTCATAGTAAATATATAAGGTTAGCTTAGGTAGGTTATTTGGGGTTTATATGAAGGCGTTAAGGGTTCACGGACCTAAACTAATTAAACTTGATGAAGTTGATGAACCACAGATAGAACCTGATGAGGTATTATTAAGGGTTAAGTATGCAGGGATTTGCGGTACTGACCTACATGTCTATAGAGGGGCTATGAAGGATAGGGTTAAGTACCCAGCAATACCTGGTCATGAATTCTCCGGCGTTGTAGTTAAGGTAGGTTCTAAAGTAACTTGGGTTAGTGAGGGTGAGGAAGTAGTTGCTAATCCTGTAGTACCCTGCGGTAGGTGTGTAGCATGTCTTTCAGGGAGGCCTAACGTATGTGTTAACTTCAAGATATTAGGTGTTGATATACCTGGAGTATTCGCTGAGTATGTTAAAGTTAAAGGTGATAAGATCTATAAGATCCCTAAAGGACTCTCACTAAGAGATGCTGCTTTAGTAGAGCCGTTCTCAGTAGCTGTCCACTCATGTAGGAGAGCTAATATAGAGGCAGGTGATGTTGTTGTGATTATAGGTCAAGGGCCTATAGGGCTATGTACAACTCAGGTAGCTAAACACTACGGTGCGTATAAGGTAATAACAGTTGAGGTCGTGAGGAGTAGGCTTGAACTATCTAAGATGTTAGGGGCTGATGAGGTTATAAACCCACTTGAGGTAGACCCTGTAAAGGTTGTTAAGGAGTTAACTAATGGTGTAGGAGCTGATAAAGTTATAGAGACTTCAGGGGCTCCGCAAGTACTTAATCAAGCATTAAATATGTTAAGACCTGCTGGGAGGTTAGTAGTTGTAGGACTATGTTTCGAGGAGGTTAAGTTCTTCTCATACCCGATAGTGTATAAGGAGGCTGAAATCGTAGGTTCTAGAGTATACCTAGACGAATTCGCAAGAACTTTAAACCTAATGAGTAAGGGGTACTTAAAACCCGAACCACTAATAACTCATGAGATGCCGTTAAGCGATGGTGAGAAAGCATTTAAGATCCTTGATGAAAGGCCTGGAGAAGCTGTTAAGATATTACTAAGGCCTTGAACTCATCATAACTACTCAATAGAGGCTATTTTTAAATGTTCTACGGTTTATGAAGACTCCTGGAATTTAGACCTTATGTAATCGTCAAACCAGTTAGAGATCCCCTTAGCTATTATAGTCTTAATCCCTGATAACCTCCCACTCCTTAACTCCCTCACCAGTAAATTCATTCTTAAGTAGAATTTACGGTATGCCCTAGCTAACATCCTAGCTACATCCCCTACTGTGAATTTAAAACCTCTCATAACGGGTCTTAACGTTGTGTAGTGTTCCCAGTTAGTATCAACTATTAAGTTGTTTTTTAATGCGTATTCGTAAAGCGGTGTTCCTGGGTAGGGTGTCGCTATCGTGAACTGCGCGTATGATGGGTCTAATCTAATTGCGAAGTCTATAGTTCTCTCCATATCTTCTAAAGTCTCCCACGGAAAACCTAGTATGAATGTACCTACATGGAATATACCTACTTCCTTAACAACTTTAAAAGTTCTAACTATATCATCTATACGTAATTTCTTACCTATCCTATCTAATGTTTCTTGGGAGGAGGACTCAACACCAAAGTATATAGCTCTTAAACCAACATCCTTTAAATCCTTAAGTAATTCCCTATCTACGTGGTCTACTCTAGACCCGCAGCTAAACTCTATATCCAATTTCCGAGTCCTCAACTCGTTAATAAGTTCCTTTATAAACACCCTATTAGCTGTTAATTCATCATCCATGAAGGCTATCTTCTTAACGTTATACTTATTAATTAGGAATTCAATCTCATCAACTACATCCTTAGCTGGTCTAAACCTCACCCTCCTACCCCAGAAGTAGGATGTACTACAGAATACGCATCCGTACGGACAGCCCCTACTAGCTATTACATGAGCTACCCTAACCTTCTCACCGAATATGGCGTAAGCATCCATATCTAGTAGGTGATGTGCAGGCCACGGCAACTTACTTAAGTCTAATATAGGTTCTCTCGGAAGGGTCTTAACAACCCTACCGTCAGGACCCTTAAAAGCTATACCCTTAACATTCTTTAACTCATCATTAGGGAACCCATACAACTCTATATTGTTGATTAAGTCTAAAGTTGTTAATTCACCCTCACCACAAACAACTACGTCAAATCCCTCGTTAAGTGCTTCATCATATTTGAAAGTAGGGTGAGGACCACCAGCAATTATAGGTATATCGCTAAAGTACTTCTTAAGGATTTTAACAGTTCTATACGCTCTATATGCTGTAGGGGTTATTATAGACATACCTATTACGTCTGGAGACCAGTTCTTAACCATTAATATAAAATCCTTCAACCCTAACTTCATAGTAGGGGAATCAATAATCTTAACCTTATGCCCACCCCTCTCTAATACAGAAGCTATCCACGCTATACCTAATGGAGGGGCTTTAGCACCTAAGATACTGTAGATCTCGAGGTTATGTGTGTCAGGCGGTAATGTTAATAATACCTTCAGAGACCCCCTAAAACTGTAGTTAATACATAACTTATTAACGTGTCTGTTAATGAAACTATTTCAGATTTTCATTAAGCCTGAAGAAATCTAAAACCCTCTAAGTTTTGCTAAGATCGGTATTAATCTAATGGTCTCGGTCTCATCCTTAGGTACGTAGATCCCTATCTCCCTTAACTCACAACTAAATCTTAGTAACGTCTTAAATAGATTCACTATATGCTTTATATCATTAAATGTGAGTGAATTATTAACTAATTTCTTGCTGAGGATCTTTATAGAGTTAACCGTGTTAGCCTCACCTAAGTCGAATAACTTCTTAAGTAAGTAGATAGCGTTAATTTTAATAAATAATTCATTATTTACATATCCTTTAACGTATATGTAGATCGTATTTGCATTAGTTATTAATTTAGAGTTGTACTTATGACTAAGTTCTTCACATTCAAATCTATCTATAAATACTGTAGGCTCTATAAAGCATATAGCATCAGTCTTAACCTCCACCTCAGCTTTAAATACTATACCCTTATACCTATATAAGGTTATTGAGTTCCTACCCTCCTTCAAACAATTTTTAAATAACCCCCAGAAACGTCTAATATAGTAGTCGTTAAGACCTAAGCTACGTAGTATCTGTGAAGTTGTTGCTGGTGGATCCCTACATAGGAGATTTAACTTAATACAGTTATCTAACTGAGAATATATAGAATCTACTAAGTAATTGATGTAGTCCTTAATCCTCACGATCTCATGATAAGATATTTATTATAGCTTTTAAATCTTAAGTTAAGTTTTTGTTGGGGTATTGATGACTTTAAGACCTGAGATTACTAAGCTGAGGGAGTTGAGGGAGAAGGCGTTATTAGGTGGTGGGAAGGAGGCTATTGACGCTCAACACTCTAAGGGTAAGTTAACTGCTCGAGAACGTATAGAACTACTTGCAGATCCTAACTCCATCGTAGAATTCGATATGTTCGTACAGCATAGGGCTACAGAGTTTGGTATGGATAAGAGGGTAGCTTTAGGTGATGGTGTTGTAACTGTTTTCTGTAGGGTTGGTGGTAGGCCTGTAGTAACGATAGCTCAGGACTTCACGTTCTTAGGGGGGTCTTTAGGTGAGTTACATGCTGCTAAGATAGTTAAGGCTATACAGTACGCGTTAAGTACTGGAGTCCCTATAGTATTCCTAAACGACTCTGGTGGTGCTAGGATTCAGGAAGGTGTTGATGCGTTGAAAGGATATGGTGATATCTTCTACTGGAATGTTCAGGCATCAGGTGTAGTACCTCAGATAGCTGTTATAGCTGGACCATGTGCTGGTGGTGCTGTATACTCACCAGCTTTGATGGACTTCATAATAATGGTTAGGAAAACAAGCTTCATGTTTATTACAGGTCCTAGGGTGGTTAAAGCAGCTGTAGGTGAGGAGGTTGATGAGTTTCAGTTAGGAGGTGCTGAAGTACATGCTTATAGGAGTGGTATGGCTCATCTAATTGCTGAGGATGATAAGGATGCTATATCACTTATTAAGAAGCTCCTAACTTACTTACCCAGTAATAATATGGAGGACCCACCTAGAGTTGATACAGGTGATGATCCTGAGAGGAGGGATTACGAGTTAGATAACTTAGTACCGGAAGACCCTAATAAACCCTACGATATGTATGAGGTGATTAATAGGGTGGTAGACCTCGGTACATTCTTTGAAATACATAGGTTCTGGGCTAGGAACGCTATAGTCGGTTTTGCGAGGTTGAATGGATATGTCGTAGGTATAGTAGCTAATCAACCAGCATATCTAGCAGGGGTTTTAGATATTGATGCGTCTGATAAGATAGCTAGGTTTGTCAGGTTCTGTGACGCCTTCAACATACCCATAATAACATTTGTTGATGTTCCAGGGTACTTACCAGGTACTAAGCAGGAACATGGAGGTATTATAAGACATGGTGCTAAGGTCCTCTACGCGTATAGTGAGGCAGTAGTCCCTAAGTTAACAGTGATAGTTAGGAAAGCTTATGGGGGTGCATACATAGCTATGGGTAGTAAACACTTAGGAGGTGACTTCGTAGTTGCATGGCCTACAGCTGAGATAGCTGTTATGGGTCCTGAAGGAGCTGCAGAAATTATATGGAGGAAGGAGTTAGAGAAAGCTAAGACTCCTGAGGAGAGGGATGAACTACTTAAGAAGTTTACTAAGGAGTACAGGGATAGGATTGCTAACCCCTACGTAGCAGCTGCTAGAGGTTATATAGATGCAGTGATAGAACCTAATGAGACTAGACCTACACTGATAAAGATGCTTAACTACTTATTAAGTAAGCGTGAGGTAAGAGTTAGAGTACCACCTAGGAAGCACGGTAACATGCCTGTCTAAGTGATTAGTATGCCTGAGCCTCAGGTAGGTTCTTTAACGTTAGGGATGGAATTATCACTTATTGCTGTAGTATACGCTGTGGTAGTCCTCGTAATCCTAGCCCTAACTATTAAGGTAATCACCTACTTCATACGGCCTAAACCTCAGCAAGTAGTGAGTGAAGTCACTCCTAAGGAAGAACTCGTTAGTGAGGATGATAAGTTAGTTGCTTTAGCAACTATAGCAGTTCATAAGTACTTATCTGAGAAGTCAGTAGTTACTTCCGGTAGAGTAACATTTACACAAGGTTTAAACCCGTGGGTTAGTTCTTGGAGAATTGAATGTAGTAGTACTTTAGACTACATATATATGAGGAGGGTAAAGAGTTAAAGTTTTTAATCCTCCCACACTCATACACTTGAGGTTCTTAAGGTTGACTACAGAACTAGGTAGGACATACACCTTAAGGATTGATGGTAAGGACTACGTAGTTGAGGTTTTAGAGGTAGCTACTAATAAATTTAGAGTTAGGGTAGGTGGTAAGGAACTCACTGTTGAATTAGTACCTAAGCAAGTACCTACCCAACAAACACCTGAAGTTATTGTTAAACCAGAAGCTAAGGTTGAGGAGGCTGTAACACCGGCTACGATAACTGGTGGTGAGGTTATTACGGCTCCAGTCCCTGGTAAGGTCGTTAAGGTATTAGTAAAACCGGGAGATAGAGTTGATGAGAAGGGTGTAGTACTGACTTTAGAGTCTATGAAGATGGAATTAGAGATCACTTCCACATGTAGTGGTGTTGTTAAGGAGGTTAGGGTTAAGCCTGGAGACTCTGTAAATACTGGGGATGTGTTAGTAGTTATTAGTAGGTCTTAAGAGTATTTTAAGGGTTTAAGTACTTTGATTAAATACGTAGTTAAGTTAGTCTCGTTAAGCTCTAAGTCAGGTAAGACTACTGTAGGGACTAGATTAGTTGATTATCTTAGGAGGAAGGGTTATAACGTAGGGGTTATTAAGCACTGTCATAAGGATATCATATTAGATATTAAGGATTCGTCAAGGTATTTAGAGGTTGGAGCTGATGAAGTCTTAGCTAGTTCTAAAGATTTAGTAGTGATGTATAAGAAGTCCTTAGTAGATGACCTTAAGAAGGTACTTGATTATATTAATACGCCGATAGTGGTTGTTGAAGGTTATAGGGGTTCAGATATAGGTGATAACGTAGGTATTGTTAGGGATGTTAACGATTTTAGGGAGCTCTTAAGGACGTTACCTAAGAAATTAGATGCTATAGTATCAAATGATGATGAAGTCTTAAATGAGGCTTTAAGCAATGGTATTAAGACGTTTAGGTTTAATGAGGTAGAATTACTTGGTATGTGGGTTGAGAGGAGGGCTTTAGAGAATATATTAGGTTCCTTACCTAGGAAGGACTGCGGACTCTGCGGCTATAGTAGTTGTGAGGTATTCGCTCAAGCATATTTAAAAGGGGTTAATGTACGTTGTGTACATACTCAACAATCGGTTAGGCTACTTGTTAATGATTATGAGATCACGTTAAACCCATTCGTAAGTAACCTTATAGCTTCATTAGTAAATGGGTTAGTTAATACTTTAAAGGGTATACCATTAAGAAGGGATAAAATTGTTATTGAGGTAAATAATAAGTAAGGGTCTGCCAATTTAATTAAACCTTATTAAGTTAAATGTAAGAGGGTTACGGTGGTTTTAGTGCCTATTTGGATATTCAGAGAATATGATAGATGTAGCGGTTGTAGATATTGTGAGGTTGCATGTTCTCTAAAACATGAAGGTATTATATGGCCTGAAGCATCTAGGATAAGGGTGTTTGAATACGTACCAGGGATAACAATCCCAGTACTATGTTCCCAATGTACTGATTACCCATGTGTTCAGGCCTGCCCGACTAAGGCATTATACGTAGACGAGTCTACCGGAGCTGTAAGAGTTGATGAGGGTAAGTGTATTAAGTGTGGTAAGTGTGTTGAAGCATGTCCTGGTAGGATACCACGTATACTACCGCAGAAGGACTCAGTAATCATATGTGATCTATGTGGTGGAGACCCTGAATGTGCTAAGGTATGTAGAGCTCTAGGGTTTAACGCATTAGTAGTGGTTGATAAGTGGCCTGGTACACACTATAAATTATACGCTAGAGATGCTGAGAAAATAACTAGGGATTACATTAAGAAGTTATATAAGGTAGATCCTGAGGAGGTGATGTAGATGCCCTACGGATTCACAGGTAAGTTTGTTGAGGTAGACTTAAGCAGTAGTAAGGTTAGAGTTGTTGATGTGAGGAGAGACCTATACAGGAAGTTCTTAGGTGGTAGGGGTTTAGGTTCTTGGATACTTTGGGAGAGGTTAGGGGAGGTTTGGGAGGGGTTAGATCCTTACTCACCTGATAACCTCTTAATAGTCCTTACAGGGCCTTTAACAGGTTATATAGCTGGTGTTAGACTAGCTATAACTGGTAAATCACCTCAGAGTGGAGGTACTGTAGGTTCTACAATAGCAAGTGAGGTCGGTTTAGAACTTAAGTGTTCAGGTTATGATGGGTTGATAGTTTCTGGTAAGGCTAAGGATCCTGTCTACATATTCATCCATGACGATAAAGTCGAGGTTAGAGACGCTTCTAAGGTCTGGGGTAAGGGTATAAGAGAAACTCATAAGTTATTACTTAGGGATGTACTACCTGAGTTGAGGAAGACACCTAGGTTCGGTGAACCTAAAGAACCAGCAATGATCTATATAGGACCTGCTGGTGAGAACCTATGCAGGTTTGCAGCTATTGAGGGTAAGTATGCACATGCAGCTGCTTATGGAAGTTACGGAAGTGTTATGGGTTCTAAGAACTTAAAAGCTATTGTGGTTAAGGGTACCGGTCCATTACCGCCAGTATATGATGTAGTTAAGTTGAAGGAACTTATTTATAAGGCTATAGAGTTAGTACCTAAGAAGGCACCTAGGTTAAGGATTTGGGGTACAGGTCAAGGTCCTTGGAGATATGGTCGGGACTTAAGCTCAATACCTGTAAGGAACTGGCAGGAGGAGTATTGGGTTGAGAAGAGTTATAGTCAGTACGACTTAGAAGTTTACGACTGGGTTAAGAGGTATTGGGCTGATTATGGATGCCCACTATGTTGTATGAAGGTAACTGTACTGCATAGGAATGGTGAGACAGTAATTACTGATGCTCCAGACTATGAGTTACTAGCTTATGAAGGTAGTAACCTAGATGTTTGGGATGTTAGGGATATTGCATACTTGATATGGTGTGGTGAGGAGTTAGGATTCGATATGATTAACGCTGGGAATGTATTAGGATTCGTAGCAGAGTTATTTGAGAGGGGTATCTTAACTAAGGATGACTTAGGATTTGAGGTTAAGTGGGGTGATGTTAAGGCATTCGAACGTTTACTTAAGATGATAGCTAATAAGGAAGGTATTGGTAAGGTATTAGCTGAGGGTACTTACAGAGCTGCTTTAAAGATTTCTGAGATGAAGGGTCTTAAACCTGAAGAAGTACTTAAGTATGCTGTACAAGCTAAAGGTATAGGTATTGGAGCTCACGGAATTAGGAGTGGTTTAGACTACCCACCAATATCCTACGTAACATCAGTTCAAGGTGGGGATCATCAGTCAGTAGCTATGCTCCCGCTAGATGCACCGCCGATAGTTAATGAGGTTTGGGCATCATTAGCTGATAGTGCAGTGATATGCCAGTTCAACATGTTAGGAGGTCTAGACCTAGTGTTTGACGCGTTAAGAGCTGTTACCGGCTGGAATATAAGTAAGGAGGAGTGGGTTAATGAGGATGCTAAGAGGATACTGACGTTACAGAGGGTGTTACTACTGCTTGGAGGTCCTGACGTGTACTGGGATCCGAGGGTACATGATGATAACCCACCGAGGTTCTACGAACCACTACCAAGCGGTCCTAAGAAAGGTCAAGCACCTACAAAACAAGATATAGAGAAGTTGAAGAAGGACTATTATAAGGCCTTAGGTTGGGATGAGTTAGGTATTCCTACTGAAGACACTATAAAGCAGTTAGGTCTAACTGGTTTGGAGAAGGCTTTAGTTAGGATTAGAAAGAGGTTAGGTATTTAAAATCATATATTTTTAACGACTACCTAAATACTTATTAACACAACTCTCAACACATTCTATGAATGACTCACCTGAATACCCTTCCTCAATACAGTATTCCCTACAAACCCTTACGATATGATACCTATCTAACTCCTCATACATTAACCCACCTACTAAAACACAACATCTAAGTTGATAATGTTTTTATCTTTTTAAACTTAGAATTTCTTAGGGCTAGTTAGTGCCATTAAGATTCTACATCTACGATATAAGTTATGAGGTTGTTGGTAGGGAACCTCATATCCTCTTATGGGGGGTTAATGAAGATAATGAGAGGGTTGTTCTTAGGGATAGAACTTTCAGACCTTATTTCTACGTAATACCCAGTAATGAGTCTGAGGTTAGTAGGTTAGTAGGTGAGATTAAGAGGTTAAGTTCTGTTAAATCACCTATAACTAATGTTGAGGTAGTTACCCGTAAATTCTTCGGTAAACCTATGAAGGTTATTAAGGTGGTTACTGTGATACCTGAGTATGTTAGGGAGTATAGGGAGATGATAAGGGGTATGGATGGTGTAGCTGATGTATTAGAAGCTGATATAAGGTTCTCTATGAGGTATATGATTGATAAAGGTTTAACACCTTGTTCATGGTTTGAAGTATCAAATGCTGAGGAAGTACGTAAGAGCCCATCACTTAGAGTTTCTAGAGAGTATGAAGTGTTTGGGGAATTCACACCCTTACAGATCCATAAACCACCTGAGATGAAGGTCTTAGCATTCGATATTGAGGTCTATAACCCTCGAGGAGCTCCTAGACCTGATAGAGACCCTGTGATCATCATAGCGTTGATGAATAGTGAAGGTGAGGTTAAAGTTATTGAGAAGGTTGGGGAGGGTCCTAGAGGAGATGCTAGAGTTATTGATGAATTCGTCAGTTACATACAACAATATGATCCAGACATAATCGTCGGTTATAACTCAAATAAGTTTGATTGGCCTTACCTACTTGAGAGGTCTAAATTACTTGGTGTTCGTTTAGAAGTCGGTAGGGTTAAGGATGGAATACCTAGGACTTCAGTTTACGGTCATATATCAATTCCTGGTAGGTTGAACGTAGACTTATACGATTTTGTAGAGGAGATAAGTGAGATTAAGATTAAGTCTTTAGATGTAGTTGCTGAGTATTTAGGAATTATGAGGAGGGATGAGAGGGTCTTAATACCTTGGTATGAAATTAGTAAGTACTGGGACGACCCTAATAAAAGGGAATTACTGATAAGGTATGCTGTAGATGATGTTAAATCAACTAAAGGTTTAGCTGATAAGTTATTACCATTCGCTACGCAGTTATCAAGTCTTACAGGCCTACCGTTAGATCAAGTCGGTTCAGCCTCAGTAGGTTTTAGGCTTGAGTGGTATTTAATGAGGGCAGCATATAAGTTTAACGAGTTAATCCCGAATAGGGTTGAAAGACCTTACGAACCTTACAAAGGTGCTATAGTTTTAGAACCTATTAGAGGTATTCATGACAACATAGCTGTCTTGGACTTCACATCAATGTATCCAAACATAATGATTAAGTATAATATAGGTCCTGACACATTCGTTGAGGGTGAATGTAGTGAAGATCAATGTTATGTTATTCCAGAGTTAGGATATAGGTTTAGGAAGGAACCTCCAGGGTTCTATAAAGCAGTTCTTGAGACCCTACTAGAGATGAGGAGGGGTGTGAGGGAGGTTATGAAGAAACTACCTCAAGGTTCTGTAGAGTATAGAATACTTGATGAGAGGCAGAAGGCGCTTAAGATACTAGCTAATGCCTCCTACGGGTATATGGGTTGGGTCGGGGCTCGATGGTATTTTAGGCAGGGTGCTGAGGCAGTTACTGCATTAGGTAGGAAGACCATATCTACAGCTATAGACCTAGCTAAGAAGTTAGGGTTGAAGGTCATCTACGGTGATACAGACTCCCTCTTCGTTGAGTATAATCCGAAGATAGATGAATTCATTAGGTTGGTTATGGAGAAGTTAGGACTTGAGATAAAGGTTGATAAGGTTTATAGAAGGGTATTCTTTACTGAGGCTAAGAAGAGGTATATAGGGTTAACTACCGATGGTTTAGTCGATATAGTTGGTTTCGAAGCTGTTAGAGGTGATTGGGCTGAGATCGCTAAGGAGGTCCAGGAATTAGTCGCTCATACAATACTTGCTGAAGGTAGTATATCTAAGGCTATTGAATTAGTTAATAATGTTATTAAGGACCTTAGGGAGGGTAGGGTAGCTTTAGATAGGTTAATTATTTGGAAGACTATTACTAAGCCATTAGATGAGTATGAGGTCTCAGCACCTCATGTAACTGCAGCTAGGAGATTAATTGAGTTGGGTGGGAGGGTTGAAGTCGGTGATAAGATAGGTTACGTGATTGTTAAGGGTAGTGGTCCGATATCGTCGAGGGCGTATCCCTACATAGCTGTTAAGGTTGAGGATATAGATTCAGACTACTACATAGATCATCAGATAGTACCTGCCGCGTTAAGGATCTTAGAATACTTCGGTGTTACGGAAAAACAGTTAAAGACTGCTAGTAAGGGTGTTAGAACACTTTTCGACTTCAGTAAAAAACGTTAATGTATTAGTTCTTCATAACTCAGTATTACCGTATCAACAGGTTTCTTAGAAATTACCCCGACCCTAGCACCTATAACTATCTTAACACCTTTGGTTGTTGCTGTATCTACAACTCTTTGAGTTACTATACCATCCATAATAACAGCATATATATTACTACCATCTAACTTCATGATATAATCAACTAAGTCTTTAACAGGTACCCTCCCAACCTCATTCCAGTTCGAATCATATAGTACAGCCTCCAACGTACCGCTTAACCTCTTTATCTCATCAACAACTTTCTGAGGTACTTGATAAGTAACTACACCCTCAACTTCAGGTATACTCGTCTCACGTTGTACCTCGATAACTTGAGTAGTTGTGGTTTGTTGTGGTTGTTGAACTACTTCAACCTTCTCAACCCCTTCCTTCTTCTCCATCTGTTGTAGGTATGTCTGTACTGGTATAACGTTCTTCAAAGCTTTAGCTATCTCCTTACCTGTTAACTCCTCAACTTCCTTACCTGGAGGTGCTTTAGCTACGTAGTCTACTTCAGCATTCCTAATTAATTCCCTAAGTATTAAATCACCAGCATGGTCCCCATCAACAAAGGCTATCACAGTTTTCTGTTTTGAGAGATTTACTATTGTCTCAGGGATCTTACCTTTAGCACCTTCTAAAGCTATCACATTCCTATACCCATATCTTAGTAAGTTAATAACATCAGCCCTACCCTCAACAACTATTATAGTATCTGATTTATCTACATCAGGACCTGCTGGTAGTTTCTCAGGCCCGTAGTACACCACCTCAGCAGTCTTTATCGATGATTCTATATCCTTAAGGACCTCCTTAACATCTATAGGTTTCTCCTTAAGCCACTGTTGTAGTATCTCCTTAGCCCTCTCAGAAATCTTTTTTATCTTCTCAAGCCTAGCATCAATTATATTTATAGTCTGTATCCTAGCGTTGTAAGGACCTACCTTATCTACAAATTCTATCATAGCAGCAACTAATGCAGTCTCAACTCTATCTAGGTTCGAAGGTATTATTATCTCACCAACGGTCTTACCACCCTGTTGCTTAGAATCTATTATTATCCTACCAATCCTACCCTTATCCTGTAAATCCCTTAAATCAAACTCATTACCGAATAACCCCTCAGTCTGACCGAAGATAGCACCGATTATATCAGGCTTATCTACAGTACCATCAACTTCAATCTTAGCTCTTATTAAGTACTTCATGAGTACACACCCAATGAGCTTCTTAATAGTAATTGACTTAAAGAGTAAATAAGCTATTAAGATGTTAATAAAGTAGGTAGTAGTGGGCGTTTAAGAACTTGGTAGGTAAGCTCAAGGTTGAAATAATAGTAAACGATAGATGTAACCTATGCAGCGTATGTGTTAAGTTATGTGTTACTCATGTTTATGAGGTAGTTAACGGTAGGCTAAGCATAGATAAGGAGTACTGCATAGGTTGTAAAGCCTGTGAGATCCTATGTCCTCAAAAAGCTATCAAGATATCTATAAGTGATGAAGGATTAGAAGTGGTGAAGTATAAACCGCTTTAAAATAATGTTAGCTATGACAAAAGAAACTTTTAAATTATAAAAGGATAATATCTTATAGTGCATACACTTGAGTGCCGGGGTCGCCTAGCCTGGTAGGGCGCCGGCCTGCTAAGCCGGTGGGGACACCCCCGCGCGGGTTCAAATCCCGCCCCCGGCGCCAAATAATCACTATCCTACTGGAATTCTCTATATAAGATGCTAATGACGTTATCTTTCATTCCCCAGAAAATAAGTAAGGGGTAAGATGACTGCATCTAAGTGTGGTCATGAGTTGAGGGGTTGGTAATATTGTGAATTGGTAGTTATAGAGCTTATAAGTATGAGCAATTAGTTAGATTTGGTGGTCTGGCACGGAGTTCACACATTACCTACATACGAAGGTGGTCTTTGGTTCAGGGAGTATTAAGAAAGTTGGTGAGGAGGCTAAGAAGTTAGGTGGTACTAAGGCACTATTAGTAACGACCGGTAATTTACTTGAAGTTACTGGCTACTTAGGCGTAATTTCCAAGTCCTTAGAATCTGTAGGTATTAAGTACTTAGTGTTTAATGAGGTTGAGGAGAATCCGAGTACTACAACATGTGAGAAAGGTGCTGAGATAGCTAGGAGGGAGGGTGTTGATGTTATAATCGCGTTTGGTGGTGGTAGTGCTATGGATGCTGGGAAAGCTATAAGTGTTCTTAAGTCTTTAGGTGGTAAAGCTAGTGATTACTTCTTCCCTAAGATAGTTGAGGGTGTGACAACACCTGTGATAGCTATACCTACAACTTGCGGTACAGGTGCTGAAGTTACTAGATATGCTATAATAACGGAGTTAAGTAGTAAGAAGAAGATGACTATGGCAGGACCTGCAGTACTGCCTAGGGTAGCTATAGTAGATCCTGAGGTACTTAAGAACATTCCTAAGAGGTTATTAGCTTGGACAGCACTAGATGCGTTATCACATGCTCTTGAAGCATACACATCTAGGGCAGCAACACCTATGTCAGACGGGTGTTCATTAATTGCTACAGACTACGTACTTAAGTATATACTTAAGGCATATGAAGGTGATGAGGGAGCTAAAGGGAGACTACATATAGCGGCAACGTTAGGAGGTATGGCTATTAATGATGCAGGTACTACGATAATCCATGGAGCTGGTTACTACTTAACAACTCATCATAATGTCCATCACGGATTAGCTAATGCCTTATTAATGCCCCACATACTAGAATACAACCTTAGTTACGTGAGTGAGGAGAAAGTAAGTATGTTGTTAAGGGTTGTAGGTGCTTCATCAGTAAGAGAACTTATTAAGAACATGTGTAATCTTATGAATGCTTTAGGTATCCCAGACAGTATAGCTGATGTTGGTGTTAAACCTGAAGAACTAGATATTATGGCTAAGGACGCTCTAGAATATAAGAGGAATGTAGCTAATAACCCAGCACCGTTAAGTGAGGATGTGATGAAGGAGTTACTCCGTAAGGCACTGTTAGGTAGGTCTAAAGTATACGGTAGTTAGTAGTTAATTGTAAAGTTAATAATAATTGATTTATCTTTGTTAATGTAGGATCGGAGGTATGAGGAAGTTAGCATTCTATATAATCCCTTTAGGAACTTATAATGAAGGTATAGTTAATGATGTGCACAGATTATTGGTTGATGTATTCAGAGTAGAAGTTAAGGTACTAAACCTACTTTCAATGCCTGAAGACCTTAAGAACCACTATAGAGGACAGTATAATGGGTTAAGAGTACTTAATTGGTTAAACACGTTAATACCTTCAAGAGAGGAAGTTTTAGTAGGAATTGCTGATGAAGATGCCTACGTACCTGGACTAAATTTCATCTTCGGGATAGCTGACCCTAATACAGGAGTAGCAGTAGTGTTTTTAGAGAGGTTGAAAACTGATGCAACGATGGATAAACTCGTAGTGAGGGTTAGGAAGGAAGTTTTACATGAGGTAGGACATGTACTCGGACTTAAACACTGCCCTAATAGGAGGTGTGTTATGACATTCAGTAACTCGATATACGATACCGATTATAAAGAATATAAATACTGTAGACAATGTTATTCAGAATTACTAAGACTAGGTTATAGGATTAATATCGACTACGTTATTACTTGAT
>JAJHRE010000018.1 GCA_020832985.1 Desulfurococcaceae archaeon
GTCTTAAGAGGGTCTAAGGCTATAGATTTGATATTGAAGCTTTCAGGGTTTAATGAATCTGATATTGAGTTAGCTCTTAAGGCTGTGAAATTACGTAGGAGTTTAAGTGGTAGGGAATTTAATGAGGAGTTATTTAGTATTGAGAGAGAGTTATCTAAGAAGAGATTAAGTAATGATAGGATAGTAATAATTGCTAGTGCTACTGGTAATCCTAGAGGTACTAGGGTTAAGTTATTTAGAGAGTTATTAGGGTTTGAGATAGGGGCTAGGCCTGAGTTTCTAAGAAATGTCTACGACCTCTACTTAACGTTGAGAGAAGGTGAGGATTTAGAGACTCAAGTAGTTAATATAGTGAAGAGTTTAGGCAGGGGTGGCCTAGTATATGTACCCATAGATAAGGGTGTAGGGTATGCAGAACATATCGCTAAAATTATTAACGACCACGGTATACCGGCCGCAGTACTTCATAGTAAGAACATCAACGTCATA
Organism: Desulfurococcaceae archaeon; assembly: GCA_020832985.1. GTDB lineage: Archaea > Thermoproteota > Thermoprotei_A > Sulfolobales > NBVN01 > CAZZLT01. Next base: position 490 of record JAJHRE010000018.1, read on the forward strand.
AATGACTTCATCGACGGTAAGGTACATGTGTTAGTAGGGGTTGCAACATACTACGGTGTATTAGTTAGAGGTATAGACCTCCCTGAAATTATACGTTATGCTGTGTTTGTTGGTGTCCCAAGACATAAAATCCCATTAAGGTTAACTGATATAAGACCTCAGGACGTGTTAAGACTCTTAGTGATATTACGTGGGGTGGTTAGTGATAGTAATGAGAAGAACGAGCTCGATAAATTAATACTCACACTTAGAAAAAGGTTTAGACGTTCATTACCTGAAGCCTTAAGTAAGGCTGGGGAGGTTTTAAAAGGTGTTAAACCTCCTGAAACACTATTAGAGAAAGACCTTCTTAAAGCGTATGAGAAGATTAGGACGTACTTAGCTAGGTCTGAGATTATTGACCTAATCAAGAAGCATGAGGAGGTTTCAGTAGTTGAAGATGGTGGGGAATTATATGTGTTAATACCTGATGTAGCTACTTATCTACAAGCAAGTGGTAGGACTTCAAGGTTATTCGTAGGTGGTATTAGTAGGGGTATCTCAATAGTTATTGTTGATGATTTCCGACTTCTTAAGGGTATGGAGTTTAGAGCTAGATGGTTAATTGATGATTTTAAGTTCATAGATGTTAAGAGTGTTGACTTAAGTAAGTTAATCGCTGAAGTAGACGGTGATAGGGAGTTAATCAGGTCTTTAAAACAAGGTACTATAAAGATATCGGAGATAACGTCATCTACTAAGGAGGTTGTAGAGCCTAGGACAGTCCTATTAATAGTTGAATCGCCTAATAAGGCTAGGACTATCGCTAGGTTCTTCGGCCAACCAAGTATCCGTGAGTATCATGGTTTGAGGGTTTATGAGGTAAGTCTCGGTAGGTATACATTACTAATAACAGCATCTGGAGGTCATGTATATGATTTAGTAAGTAATATTGAAGAACCTGACAACATATACGGTGTTACGTACGAACGTGTAAATGATAAGTTTAAGTTTATACCTATATACGCACCCATAAGGAGATGCCTTAAGTGCGGTTATCAGTTTACTGAAATAACTAATACATGCCCTATATGTGGTTCACAGGAGATTAAGAATTCTGGAGAAGTCATCAACTCCTTAGCTGATGCAGCTTACGAAGTTGATGAGGTGTATATAGGTACTGACCCTGATACAGAGGGTGAGAAGATAGGTTATGATATATACGTTCTTTTGAGGCCGTATGCTAGAAGTATAAGGAGGGTTGAGTTTCATGAGGTTACTAGAAGAGCTATACTTAACGCTCTTAATAACCCTAGAGATATAAACCTAAACTTAGTTAAAGCTCAAGTAGTTCGTAGGATTGAGGATAGATGGTTAGGTTTCTCACTCTCAGCACTACTCCAGACAGATTTCTGGAGGAGGTATTGCGGGGAGTTCGGATTATCAGATCCTAAATGTATTGAGGGTTATAATAGGAATTTAAGTGCTGGTAGGGTTCAGACCCCAGTACTTGGCTGGGTGGTTAAGAGATATGAGGATTACTTAGGGAGTAAGAGGAAGTTCTTAGTATTTACGTTGGATGGTACATATGTTGAGTTAGTCCTGCCTAAGGAGTTAGAAGATATATCCGCTAATGATATAACTAAGGTTATTGTTGATGTAGTAGATAGTAATGTTGTTGAGGAGAGAGTAGAGCCCCCACCACCTTACACTACAGATACATTACTATCTGATGTAGCATCAACACTACATATACCAGTACCTAAGGCAATGAAATTACTACAAGATTTGTTTGAGACAGGTTTTATAACTTACCATAGGACCGACAGTACTAGGGTTTCTGATGTTGGTATAGCAATAGCTAAGGAATACCTAAGCAATACGTTAGGTAGTGACTTTACGAGGTACTACACACCGAGGTCGTGGAGTATGGAGGGAGCTCATGAATGTATAAGACCTACTAGGCCAGCAGATGCTGAGACTATTACGAGACTCATTAATGAGGGGATCATAGAACCTGTGATAAGGTTAGGTAGGGAACATATAAGTATTTACAATTTGATATTTAATAGGTTTATAGCTAGTCAATCAAAGGCTGCAGTAGTTCGTAAACAGGTTATGGAGTTATCAGTAAGTTTAACCCTTAGTAATGGTGATGTAGTGAAGGTTACTGAAACTCCTTTAAAGGTTGAGAACTTCATTGATGTAGTGTTTGATGGATTTATGAGATTTTATAAACCGCTTAAGATTGGTGGTTATATACCTTTAAGACGTTATGAGTTACTTCACGGTAATTTCAGGTTAATAATTAAGAGTGTTACTCAACTCCTAACCCAGGCAAGCCTTATAAACATGATGAAGAGGGAAGGTATTGGTAGGCCGAGTACTTACGCTAAGATAGTTGAGACGTTATTTAAACGTAATTACGTCTTAGAAAGTAGGAAGAGGGGTTACTTAATACCTACGCAGCTAGGTAGTAGGGTTTACTACTACCTCACAGAACATTTTAAGACTTTAGTATCTGAGAATAGAACTAAGGAGTTGGAGAAGAAGATGGATCTTGTAGAAAGTGGTAATATTGATTATGTAGAGGTCCTTAATGAGTTATATAACGAGTTGATCAGTTATAAAGAATTAGTAGGTCGTAAGTTAATTAAGGTGTTAGCTTGAGTAGTAAGTTAGTACTATCTATACCGCATATAGATGTTGACGTAAGTGTTAAGGAGTTTTTAAAGAGTGGTGAGGAGATTATCAGGAATTCTAAGGAGAGGGGTGCTCAGGTAGTGGTTATGCCGACACCTATGCATCAACTCCTTGATGTTTTAAGAGGTGTTAAGAGGTTCTCTACTTACTGGTCAGCAATGTCGGAGTTAATTAATGAGTTCTTAGATTTAAGTACTAAGACTTTACTATACATACTACTCACACCTATGATTTATAGAGCAGGTAATAGGAGGTACTTAGTCACTGGATTAATAGTACCTCAAGGTAGGATATACTACTCTAAGAAAGTTGTTGCTGAAGGTTCTCTAACATCTGTAAGTTTTAGTAAGGAGATTGAATTATTAGATATAGGCGGTATTAAGATATGTCCTTTAATAGGTTCTGACATATTCTTCCCTGAAATACCTAGACTATGTAGTTACTTAGGTTCTGATATGATATTATCTGTACAGATACCTAACTTAATGAGTGTTAGAGAAGATGTGCTTAAGTCAGTACTCATCACTAGAGCGTTAGAAAATTCCATACCAACGATAAACTTAGGTAGTTATATGAGGGGTGAGAATGTAATCCCAACAGTGCTAGTTAGTAGTAGTGGTGATATTGTTGAGATGTATAGTGGTTTAGAACCAAGTATATTCTTAGTTGAGATTACCAAAAGAAGTGTTAATGTTAATAGGAATGTGATTAGATACTTAAAAAACTTAATTAAATACCTAGTTTAATTACCCTTCAACAGGTCCTATTACTTCCTTACCAACTAACTTGTTAATCCTAGCGACTTCAGCATCTACCAACTCTTGAATCTTCTTTATCTCTTCATCAGTTAGATGTCTAAACCTACCCTGAAGTCTTAGATATTCCCTAACAGGTTTCCTCTTAGGTACTGGTGTTGTTACTCTGTAAGTACCGTTCTCATATTCGTAATTAATCCACATACCAGTTAAGACTGCTAACTTACCTACCTCTACAGATTTCTCAGGTTCTATCCTCCAACCAGGTACACATGGAGATAATACATGTATTACCTTAGGCCCTTTAATAGATAGTGCCTTCTTAACCTTCATGTAGAGGTCTACTGGGAATGCTGGGTTAGCAGTTGCTGCGTACGGTACGTTATGAGCTATAGCTACAGCTATTAAATCCTTCCTCTTCTTAGGTCTCCACTCACCACGCCATACCTTACCAACAGGTGTTGTTGTTGTCCACGCACCAAGCGGTGTCGCACCACTCCTCTGAATACCTGTGTTCATGTATGCCTCATTATCATAGCATATATAGAGTACGTTATCCCCCCTCTCTAGAGTACCTGATAATGCTTGGAAACCTATATCGAAAGTCCCGCCATCACCTCCAATAGCTACTACCTTTATATCTTTATCCTTGGGTATGAAGCCCTTCCTCTTTAATGCCTCAATACCTGCAGCAATACCTGAAGCTACTGCAGCAGCATTCTCGAAGGCTACGTGAATCCATGGGACTCTCCAGGCAGTATGTGGGTATACTGTAGATGTTATCTCACCACAGCTTGTAGGCATCGTTATGATTACATCCTTACCAGTAGCTTTTAGTATATGTCTAAACGCTATAGCAGCTCCACATCCTTGACACATCCTATGTCCTGGGGCTAGATACTCCTCCCTAGGTAGATCCCATACAGTTAGGGGTTTACTCATTCTCTCACCCCAATAAATATCGGCTCCTTAGGTAACTCTTTCACAGTTTTATCCTTATAATTAATCAGTACGTTAACCATCTGCTTAACATTATCCATAGTTAATAACCTACCACCTAACCCAGCTATAAACCCTATAGTCTTGGTCTCTAGTCCGGCCTGTCTTAAAGCGAATGCTACCTCATGATGTAGGTGTCCACCAGCCGCTGAACCAGGCATTAGAGCCCTATCCATAACACCTACCAACTTAACATTACTTAAAGCTCTAGCTATATCCTCACTTGGGAACGGTCTGTATAACTTAACTCTTAAGGCACCTACTTTAACTCCATCACGTCTAGCCCTATCTACGAAAGCTTTTATAGTCCCCATAAAACTACCCATACCAACTATAGCTACCTCAGCATCCTCCAACATATACGTTTCAATAGCTGAGTACTTCCTACCAAACCTCTTAGCAAATTCCTCAGTAGCCTCATCAAAGACCTTTCTAGACTCCTTCATAGCCTCCCATAACTGACGTCTAAATTCGAAGTAGTAGCTAGGATCACCTACAGGACCCATAGTAACCGGTTTATCAGGGTCTAAAGTAACCCAAGACCTCCTCTTAGGTGCGAAACTTATAGCCTCCTCATCACTAACTATCTCAACAGGTTCTACAACATGGCTTTGTATATACCCATCCATCGACGTTATAACCGGTAATAACACCCTAGGATCTTCAGCTATTCTATAACCAAGTAATATTTCATCGTAAGCTTCCTGATTAGATGCTGACATCATCATAATCCAACCAGAGTCATTTACAGACATGAAGTCGCTGTGGTCGTTCCATATATTTATAGGTGCTGATAATGCTCTATTAACTATTGTTAGGACCATAGGTAACCTTATATATGACATGATGTACAGTAACTCATTCATTAACGCTAAACCTTGAGAACATGTTGCTGAGTATGTCCTAGCACCAACAGCTGCAGCACCTATAGCAACACTAAGTGCTGTATGCTCAGACTCTACATGTAGGAACTCAGCGTTTAACTCACCATTAGCTACGAATTCACTCAATCTCTCAACAATTGTCGTTTGTGGAGAGATCGGGTATGCAGTGATGACATCAACATCACATGCTTTGACAGCGTATGCTACTGCGTAATTACCTCCTAAAGGTAATACCTTACCCATCTAGATTACCTCCTCAACCATAGTTATTGCTTTCACAGGACATTCATTAGCACATATACCACAGCCTTTACAGTAGTCGTAATCGACTTTATATGTTAGTTTAAACTCTCTACCAGTTTTAGTCTTGTAAGGCTCTTCAACTTCTTGAATAGCTCCCTCAGGACAGTACATCCAGCAAGTCCTACACCTTATACACTTCTCCTGATCTATCTCAGGTCTTAAAGTCCTCCACTCACCAGTCTTATACTCAACACTACTACCTGGCGTCAGTATAACAGCCCCAATAGGTAGTTGCTTCCAACCAGGTAAACTCATCTTAACTCACCTTAACTAATTCGTAGGCTTGCTTAATAAGTTGTACGTTAGGTTCTACTAATCTGGATGGGAACCTCTCTTTAACAGCCTGTATAACGGGGTCTAAAGAGAGGATCTTAGTAGCTGATATTAGGGCACCGACCATAGCGGTATTAACTATAGGTGCCTTCAATACGTCCATAGCTAATTTAGTAGCGTTTATAGTAGCTATCTTCACATCATCCCTCTTAAATATACCCCTTATCTCATCAACTGATTTAGCAGTATTAACGATTAAATAGCCACCACTCTTTAAACCAGCTATTAATGGTTTTGGATTGATTAGTAGGTGAGGATCAGCAACAACTACGGCATCAGGTTCTACTACAGGTGATCTCTCATAAATTACTTGACGGTCAATTCTGTTGTAGGCGATTACTGGTGCACCTCTCCTCTCAGTACCAAATGTAGGTATTGATTGAGCATAGTAGCCAGACAGTATTGCGGCAGTAGCTGTTAAGTCAGCAGCTGTTACAATTCCCTGCCCACCCCTACCATGCCATCGAATTTCAAACCTACCTAAAAGTCCACTCAAACTTACACCAAGCTAGGTTATTAGTTGAAGTTTATAAATTATAATGTTCTAATACTTTGTGATTAGGTTAGTTAGGTGTTGATAGTATGGATGAGTTAAGGAAGGTCATTAAACTACGTGTTAAGTCGTTAAATGACTTAGCTAGGATGGCGGCTTCAGTTATAGCTTTAGGACAACCAACATATATAGTTAGATTTAGAGATAGTGATAAAGTTATTTACGGGTTATTAGCCGTGTTTAGGGACTACTTCAACTTACACGGTATCCCCTTACTGTATTACTACGTAGATGATAGTAAATCCTTAGAAGGTAACTACATACTAATTAAGAATGATGAAACTGGAGAGAGGGTAGAGGTTAGTAAAGGGATAAAACCAGGATACATCTCAATACCTATCATAGACTTAGTAGAAACCCCTGAATTCCTAACGTAATCATCACCTTTATAAGTTTTTAAGTATAATCTTATAAGGTGATGATGCCGACGTAAACTAATAGGTGATGATGGGACGATGAACTGACTTAATAGACGAAATATATTTAAATTACCTCAATCATTACTATTCTGGTGTATAGGGCCCGTAGCTCAGCCAGGTAGAGCGGCGGACCCAGCTTAACCTGCGGCCGTGGCTCTTAACCCGTAGGTCCCGGGTTCAAATCCCGGCGGGCCCGCCACATAAACACTACCTCATGAAAGCTTCGAGCTTAACAGTACCTGCGATATCATCCCATGAAATATTAAAAGGTATTAACACCTGCTCAAGTATTGACCTCGCATACTCTAAGTAAGAATCTACATCTACGTCATCGAGTTTAGCTAACTGTATAGCTTTAACCTTATCTTTAGACCTTACCTTAACGTAAAGTATTATATCCCCTCTAGATATGTTTATGCCGTTATTAATTAACTGTTTCGCAGCTTTTACATGTTGGGGTGTTGTCTTCACATATTCTGAGGGGTCCTTATTAAGTGTTGTCTTATAAGCAACTTCATCTAATGTGAAGGACCTCTCCTTAAACTTCATATAGAGTTCATGAATCCTCCGTTTTAGTGATTCCTTAACATCCTCCATGCTTTCAGGCGTGTTGTTGAGTTTTGAGAATACGTTAACTACGTCTATGAATGTCTCCTGTAGTATCTTAGGGACATTCCTCTTCTTACCCATCAACCCCTTTATATCTATAACACCATCTACCTGAAGTCCTAAGTAGTTCTTCTTTAATGCAAATGCGACAAACTTATACTTCTTATCCACTTCTAAATCTAATCCGAATGTATTCATAACCCACTCCCTAAGTTTTTGTAGGGTCTCCTCACTCGGGTTCCATACGAATAGTGAGTCTGTATCCCCGTAAAGGACTTTAAGACCTAACTCCCTAGCCTTAGCTATAGTCGCTGATATCACGTACCTACCTATAGCTGTTACTGATTCCGCAGCTGATGGTGTGTAGAATGGGAACTTACTATGTCCGAACACGCCATAACTAGCATTTATGTAGACCTTCATAGCCCTCTGAACAACTTCATACCATTCCCTAAGTTCTTGAGGTATACTTTGAGATTTTGATAGTTTCTTATAGATCCTAACTCTAAAATCCCTTAGTAACCCTACAATCTGAGACATAATGCCTGGATTATCAAGACATACACTATGTATTACCTCCCCCCTCTCATCTTTAATTAAATCTACATTCCTACAGTAGTTTTCTTGGGGGTCTATAGTCTCATAACTTATATTCCATCTCTTAATTATGCTTGGATATAGTGATGCGAAGTCGACAACTACTACGTTGAAGTATACACCTGGTATAGGGTCTATAACTATAGCTCCAGCATACTGCTTACCACTAACTTTAGCTGATGTAACTACCCTACCCTTAATAGATATCAAATCTTCCTGATTAGGTATTAAGTAACGTCTACGTCTATGTTCCCAGAACATAAGGTTTTTAATCCATGCTGAAACCTTCCTCCTAGTAACATCCTCTAAACTCATCTTAGCGAGACGAGTTATTAAGATCATTAACTTCCATACGAGTTCGTTATCAAATAACGTTAGATTTAAAGTTAACCAAGCATCTCTATAGTTATAGGCTACTAATTTAGTTATTGGCAACTCACTAACGAAAGTATCTATCTCTATCTTTGAAATACCGAGTAGTGCACTTGCTACAGCATCTAATGTCTTCTCCTTATACTTACCTTCAAATGCGTAGTTCTGAATTGCTTCAATACTGAAGAACTTATACAGGTCTATGTGGAACCCGTGTTTTACACCTATAAAGTCTCTCACGATTTCGAAGGGTATTAAATCAACATCTATACCTAGCAGTAGAGCTCTATTCATTACGTAGTAGAGGTCGAAGTTATCACCGTTGAATGTAAGTATTAATGGGTACTCATTCACTACCCTGAATAATTCCTTGATCATAGACTCCTCAGAATCGAATATCTCAATAGTTACATCCTTTGGTAACTCGTTTAAATCTCCTAACTCTACATTAGGTCTCCATAGTATAAGAGTCTTATGAAGACCGTCGTTGGAGGCTAAGGAAATACTTATTATCGGGTATGACGCTTCTTCAGGATTAGGTACCCTACTCCTATATGGTGTGAAAACTTCGATATCTATAGCTAATCTCCTCATCTTAGGAGGTCTTAACTCATATATCGGTATGAGGTCTAGAGCTAATCTAAGTATTTCAGGGGCTTCATTCTTAAAGATCTCATTAACACTCTTTACAATATCCTGGCTTAATGTTTGTGTTGATTGTATAATTCTCCCTTCAGATATAGTGTACATCATGCCAGGTATTAATCCTAAGTCGAATATGTAGTTATCATGATATTTGATCTTAGCTTCCCATGCTTTAGGTACTAAATCCCTCAGACGAGGTACTGCTTGGGGATCCTTAACCACAATCTTAGTTAGTATTAACTTCTTACCTGTTAAGGGGTCTACCCTATCTACTAGCTCAACACCTTGGAAAGACTTATCATTAGCTATCTTCTTATTACTCAAGACTTTATCTGGTGGTAAATCAGTTATAAAGTAAGGTTTATGTCCTGTAGAGTCAAACCATATGTAGACCTTATCTTTTTCATCATCATAAAACTTAAGATAAGCTCTCTCAAGCTCTCCTGAGTAGTAAACACCTAGTAAGTAGGAATCCCGTAGGTCTTTAACGATTTCAGCCTTCTCAGAACGTAGGTAAATACTACGAACCTCTGAAGATGTCTTTGAGACCTTAATACGAATACCATCAATATAAAGTTCAAAAAACTCATTACCTAAGGAATTACTCCTGACATACTGAAGTAAATTCCTATACTTGCCCCTACTCATGTTAAATTCCTAACCACCTATAATTAATAATATCGATATTACTTATTAAACCTCTTAGGCTAATAATGAAGGGGCCCGTGGCCTAGCCAGGATAAGGCGCCGGCCTGCGGAGCCGGAGATCCCGGGTTCAAATCCCGGCGGGCCCGCTAGATACAATTAACGACGAATTCAACTCAATCAGTTAAACATCATCATAAGTTACCTAAACACTAACACTCAGACGAACTGTATTGTTAGTCGACGATAAGTATCTCCAGACGAAGGTTTTAGATTATTATAGACGTTTAAACTTAATATACTTACTACCTTTTAAGTTTTAGGATTTAAGCTAGTATTTAGGACTCTTGGTGATTTAAATAATGTTGAAGTTAAGGGTTGAGAAGTCTCAGAGTAGGAGTGGTAAGCATGCGTTTAGGAGTTTTTACATTGTAATGGATAGTAAGTGTAATAAAGTTGAGGTTAAACCGAAGTCTATGAAGGTTATTAAGCCGTTATATATGAAGGGTGAGGCTTACGAACATGAAGTCCTAATCCCTGAGGGTTATTTTGCTATAGAGTTAAGGTTTGTTAAGTGCTTGAGGGGTAGGGTTAAAGGTGAGATTATAGTGTATGACTCTAAGGGAGGTACTTTATGTAGGGCTGTTTATCGAAAGCTTAAGATCAGGTTTTTAGGATGTATGGATAAGTCTGTAGTTAATATCATCACATGTGTAGTATCACAACTTAAGATCCCGGTGAAGAAGTATGCAGTCATTAGGATATGATGAGTTAACATCTAGGATTATCAAGTCGTTAAAATCCTTTAACTTCTTCATCTTCCATAAAGACCTATACCCTAACATAGTTAGTCTACTGAAGAAGTCTAACATCGTTAGAAGTGTTAGGATAAGTGAGTTAGACAGTAGTAGGTACTACTTCATCCTCGAACCTGACATAACATTATGTAATCATACATGTAGATCTAAATGTTCGTCGAGTAATAGCTTAGATAGTAGGTGTTTTACTGAATGCTTAGTTATCTGTAAATCATCCCTCATAGATACGATCGTAAATGCGTTGAATAACTCATATAATACTTATAAAGAAGGTAATGTTAGTTAATTAAACGGATAGTGCTGTGGATGAGTATAAGCAAGTGATCATAGTTAGGAAGGATTTAGAGATGAGTAAGGGTAAATTAGCTGTTCAAGTAGCTCATGCAGCTGTTGATGCCACATTAAAAACTCTGGAGGTTAAACCTGAATGGGTACGTAATTGGGTTGAACAGGGTCAGAAGAAGGTAGTGGTTAGCTGTAGCTCTGAATCTGAATTACTTAAAGCTTATGATGAAGCTGTTAAGTTAGGATTACCAGCATCGTTAATATATGATGCTGGTAGGACTGAACTACCACCAAACACATTAACAGCCCTAGGCATAGGTCCAGCACCATCTAGCTTAGTAGATACAATTACGAGGAAGTATAAACTCCTTTAAGTGATTGAGTTGATTGAGGCTGAGGGAATTGATAAGTCTTTAGGTATGGATTACTACATTTATGACGAACTCTACGTAGGCGATGTACTAGAGTTTAAGAAAAGTCCTAAGAGCTTTAAAGTCTATGAAGTTTATCTAGACGGTACTGTAGTTTCTTTAGAGTTATGCGGTTCTGAGCAGTCTAAGACTCAAGGTAGATTTACATACTTTATAATGTGTAAGGAGGGTATTGATACATTCTACGCTATCTACTTACTAAAGCAGTTATTCAGGGCTGGAATAGGTTATGCAGGGTTAAAAGATAGTGAAAGTTACTCCTGTCAATTAATATCAGTGGATAGTAAGTATTTAAAAGGTATTGAAAAACATTATAAGTTCAACAATATAACCTTATGTTTCTACAAATACTCTGAGTACCCATTAATGAGAGGACACTTACTAGGGAACGTATTTAAAGTGTTTTCCAAGTTTAAGAAGTATAACACTGACATAATTGATAGAATTAATAATGTCAGGAATTGCTTGAAGGATAAATACCTAGTTAACTACTACGGCCATCAAAGATTCGGCACTATAAGACCTACCACACATCTAATCGGTAAAGCAATCATTAATAAAGACTGGTATGAAGCAGTTAGGATTATTGCTGGTACCCCCACATATTATGAAAGTGATATCGTAAAGAGTGCTAGGGAGGAGTTTGAGCTAGGTAACTACTATAGAGCACTCCATCTCTTCCCTCCAGAATACTGGATAGAACGTAGGGTATGTAGAGTAATGCATATAAGTAAAGATCCTTTTAAGGCAGTTAAATCCCTACCCAAAGATATCCTTCAATTCTATGTAGAAGCATATCAATCATATATATTTAATAAAGTATTAAGTGAGGCTTTAAAGTATTTTAAAAGTGTAGAGGTTCTTAAAAATACTTGTGAAACATTAATAGTTCCCGGGAGCAACACATTTCTGTATGACGATATATGTTCATCTATAACTCGTGAAGTTATTGAACGTGAAGGTGTTAAACCTAATGACTTCATAATTAAGGATTTAGGGATTGTTGGTAAAGGCTATGTTAGGGATAGTGTGTTTAAGGTAATGGATTTAGATCTAGAGTATGAGGAGGATGGAGTCTGGTTTAGTTTTAGATTACAACGTGGTTCATACGCATCAATATTTTTAAGAGAGTTATTTAGGAAGGTATGAGGTCAATACAAAAATAGATGTATTTTACGTTAAATAAGGTTTCACTCTTCTTCCTTCTTACCTGTCTCAGGTTTCTTACTTTCTTTCTCTTTAGACCTAGCTGCAGCTATAACATCATCAATTCTTAATATCATTGTAGCTGCTTCGGTACCAGCCTTAAGTGCATTGGTCTTAACTGCTAACGGCTCTATAACACCTAATTCCTCCATATTTGCTATATCACCAGTAAATACGTTAACACCGTATTTATACCCATCATCTCTCTTATGAGCTGCCCTAAGCTTCATTAGGTAGTCTACCGGGTCTAAACCAGCATTCTCAACCAACGCTACGACTATACCTTCTAATGCTTTAGCGAAGGCTTCAACAGCTAATTGCTCCTTACCACCAATCTTTGTAGCAAACTCCCTTATACGTGATGCTAACTCTATCTCGAATGCACCGCCTCCGTAAGTTATGTATGGATACTTAATCACATCAGCAACAACGCATAACGCATCTCTAAAGCTCCTCTCAGCCTCATCAACAACTCTCTCTAAACCACCTCTAATCACTATACTAACAGCTCTCGGGTTCTTCGTACCTTCAACAAATACCATCTTATCCTCTCCAACCTTCCTCTCCTCAACTAACTCAGCATAACCTAAATCATTAGGAGTTAAATCATCTAAATTACTGACTATTCTCCCTCCTGTAGCCCTCTCCAACTTCTCCATATCAGACCTCTTAACCCTCCTAACAGCTAAAATACCCTTCTTAGCCAGGAAATGCTGAGCAACATCATCAATACCCTTCTGACAAATAACAACATTAGCACCAACAGCAGCTAACTTCTCAACGTATTCCTTAAGTATATTCTCTTTCTCTTCAATAAATTTCCTCATCTGTAGAGGGTCACTTATCCTTATCTCAGCATCGATCTCAGGCTTCTCAATCTCTAAAGGAGCATCAAGCAATGCAATCCTAGCCTTCTCAACCCTCTTAGGCATCCCAGGATGTACAACCTCCTTATCAAGAACGACACCATAAACCAACTGAGAATCAGCTAACGAAGCACCGTGTTTCTTAATTATCTGGATATTGTCGAGGTCTACATACCACCTATCACCTCTTAACTCAGCAACTTGCTTAACAGCTTTAACAGCAATCTTAGCGAAGTAATCTCTGACTCCGTGGACAGCCTTACTAGTTAGTGCTGTTGATGCTATACGTATTAGTACCCCCTCATCATCTATACTCACAGGTTTTGCTAACTCCCTAGCTATCCTTGTAGCCTCCTCTAAAGCCCTCTTATAACCATTAATTATTATGGTTGGGTGTACATCCTTAGCTAATAATTCACTAGCATTCTTTAATAACTCACCAGCAAATATAACTGCTGTTTTAGTACCATCACCTACTTCATCGTCTTGCCCCTTAGCTATCTGAACAAGCATTTTAGCAGCTGGGTGCTGAACATCCATCTTATCCAGTATTGTAGCTCCATCATTAGTTATAGTAACATCACCTAGGGTATCAACTAACATCTTATCCATACCTCTAGGTCCGTACGTAGTCCTTAACATCTCAGCTATGGTTATAGCAGCCATCATATTAGCTCTTAACGCATCCTCACCAGTCGTTCTAGTACTACCCTCCTTAAGTATCAGGACAGGTATTCCGGTAGGACCTATAACTCCTACAGGTTGACTACTCTGACTCATACTCTAATCCCTTGAATCCTATTTCAGTGACTTCTATATAAATTTTAATGAACATAAAACATCATTACCTAATCATCACACATCCACTGTCTTAAGTCCTAATAAATATATTTAAGCTTAGTGTAAACACATGTTTCAGGGAGTACTTACTATGGGTAAGGTAAGGACAGCAATAGTTAAGAGGACTGCTAAGAGATTATTAGAGTTGTTTCCAGATAAGGTAAGTACTGATTTCAACTCAAATAAGGAATTAGTAAAAACATATGTTAATACCAAGTCTAAGAAGTTAAGAAATCAAATAGCCGGTTATTTAACACGTCTAGCTAGGATGAAGTTAGAGGCTCAGTCTCAAGTTCAGGGTCAGCAATCTTGAAGATCACGTTGGAGTTTTTAGGAGTTCTAAGAAGGGAGCTAGGTAGAAACACTATTGAAGAGTTTTTAGATGATTTAAGAGGTTGGACCTTAAGAGAACTCTTAGTGTATCTACTTAACAAGTACCCGAAACTTAACTTAGTTGTAAGTAGTGATGGAAGTTTAAGTAGTTCGTACATTCTCTTTATAAACGGTGTTGATTATATGTTATTAGGTGGTTATGATTATAGGGTTAGGGATGGTGATGTACTAACGTTCATACCGATAAGTCATGGTGGTTCTAATACTGAGGACATCAAAAGAGTTTGGGGTCTCCTAACTAATAAGTTAAATTCTATAAAGCTTGAAGTTTATGAAATAAGTAAGGATGAAGCTTCACAAATAATTAAAGACTTAGATAAATATCAATTTAGAGGATGTATAACACAGGTATTACCGAAGTGTTTAGTAATATCTGATAAGCAATTACTGTTAGCATCACTACTAACTTTTAAAGCTATAGAGAGGAATGAAATGATAAGTAAGAAACAACATATAGAGTTCTTAATAAGGTTATTCTCCAACAGACAGATAAATGAAGTAATAAAGTTTATCGGTAGGGTGAATTCTGAGAAGTACTTACTCGTTACTGTATGTTCAGAACAAGAGGGGAGGCATAAAGATGTATCGTTTAATTATCCTAAGGTAAACACTGAGAAATTATTTAATGAGTTTAGAGAAGATGATATAGACTATGTTATTCAAGTCTATAACATCAGTGATGCTGTAGGTCGTGATGTAGATAGAATTCACTCCATAATACTTAGTAAGATAGCATTATTTCAGTTAATAACTTAATCCATAACTATGTAACCTCTATACAATGATATCCTACTATAACAACTTAAAATGTATGATCTTAACTTCAGAGTCATTACTAATTCTCTTACCGTAAATTTTGAGTAAATCCTTGATAAGCTCTTCTTTGGTATTATAACCATCGTTGATAGCGTCAACATCTGTTAAATCTCTCAGCTTCTTAACCTCAACACTCTCAACTATAGCCGTACCGACTTTTAAATCCCCAGCTATTATGTCTACAAGATCACCTGCTTTAACATCACTTACAAGTCTTATAGTAGTTACCTTCCTCCTCATCAGTAAATCTCTTAAGTACTTACTCTTAAAAATAAGCTTCTTATGCCTCAATACCTAACCCTCACGGCTCTAAACGTTTCTTATCCCTAGGGAATAAAGTAACTTCCCTAACATTACTCCTACCAGTAAGCATTAATGCTAATCTATTTAGCCCCATACCCCAACCAGCATGTGGTGGTATACCATAGTCAAACCATTTTAGGAAGTAGGTAAAGTTTTCAGGGTTCAACCCCTTCTCTCTTAACCTACTAATTAATAACTCCTTCCTATGAATCCTAGAACTACCAGACGCTATCTCAAGGAAATTATAGATGAAGTCGAAGGATTCTGTATATTCGGGATTATTATCACATGGTTTTGTGTAGAACGGTCTTGTCTCTGAGGGCCATTCAGTTATGAAGTATAGTTCTTCACCAACCTCCTTTGAAAACCTTCTCAAATCTGATGACGTTATATCAGCACCTTTAGTAACATCAGAACCAACCTTCCTTAAAGTCTCTATAACATCAACATACTTAAATCTCTTAAATGGTAATCTCACCTGAGGTAATTCATGATTTAATATCTTAAGTTCTTTAGAACACTCCTCACTAACATTCCTCACTACCCTATATATGACCTTCTCAAGAACCTCCATAACAGTCTCATAATTTGCGAATGCCATCTCAATATCAACACTTATGAATTCTGCTAAGTGGTAAGGAGTGTCAGACTCCTCAGCACGCCAAGCTGGAGCTATCTCAAATACCCTCTCAAAAGCACTTGCTAATAACTCCTTATATAATTGCGGACTCTGAGCTAGGAATGCTTCCCTACCGAAGTATATGACTGGGAATAAAGCTGCACCGCCCTCAGTAGCTGATGCTATTATCTTCGGTGTCATAACCTCTATAAACCCATTACTATACAATTCCTCCCTAATAGACCTGAGGGCTGTAGAGACTATCTTGAATATTGCTTTAGTCTCCTCCCTCCGAAGGTCTAATACCCTCTCACGTAATCTAGTATCTAAGTCGGCTTTAACCTTACCACTAACATCTATGGGTAGTGGTGTACTTGCGATACTATGGATAATTAACTCTTTAGGTGTTATCTCAACCCCTCCAGGAGCACGTTCATCTATTTTAACAATACCCTTAACACTAACGACTGACTCCAACGTTAACTCGTAGAACTTCCTCACTAATTCCTCAGGGTCTGACTTACTAATAACTACTTGTATATACCCATCCTTATCTCTCAACACTAAGAACTTCTTACCACCTAAATCACGTTTACTATGAACCCAACCAGCAACTACCACTTCAGAACCAGCTAATGATTTACTGATATCACTAGATAGGTGAGTCCTAAAAACCATCCTATACACCACCTCACTCAGTCCTTATCCTAACACTACTCCCGACTAAAGTACTTAAAACTTCCTCAATAACCTCCTTACTCGCAGGTAAGTACCTACTATCAGACTTAGGTATCCTAACTATATACTGTACAGATCCGTCAGGAAGCCATAAAGTGTTGATCCCAGATATCCTAGCAGGTGTTACTAACTGAAAAGCTATAGACCTAATATTATTTACTGATTTATCAATAACTCTAACCTTAATACCTAATACCTCACTAAGTTGTTTATCTAACTTATTAATTAACCTCTGATTAGTGAGTGAGTCAGGTAGTTGAATAGTGATGACCAGTAAATCAGCTAACTTAAGAGTTTTATGGTACACAGCATCTTTAAGAAATTTAAATTCAGGCTTGTCTTCTAAGTCTAATAACACTCTCATAACATCTACCTCATAAGGCTCAACAACTCTACTATCAACTAACCCTTGACATCTAGGGCATAACACACCAGACCTAACACATATATGGTCTAACGGTATTCTCACTATAGGTCAGCCACGCTACCCACATTACTTCCAAGAAGATTTAGGTCAAAGACTTTAAAAGTTTTCATAAGGTATAAAGATTGTATCCACGATAATGAATTAATTCTTTAAAAGAACTGAAGTCTTAGAGGTTTTAAATACTCTAACTTACTTAAGTTTCTGGGATAAGCACTTCTGTAGATAATCATCTAGGTGTTGAGTATTGTTTTACTGAGGAATCATGAAAGCAGTTATTAACTATTGAATTGTATTAGAGTTAAATCTTTCTGTATGTAGTAACATTTTGGGAAGTTCATGTTTGTTTCAGTTGATATAGGTACATCAAGTGTAAAGGTTGGTTTAGTAGACCATAATTTAAACGTTTTGAAGGAGTATATTGCTGAAGTACCTTTAATAACTCATGCACCGTTAGTAGCTGAACATGACCTTAAGATGTTATGGGATTTAACAATACGTGGTATTCAGGAGGTTGTTAAGGGCTATGAGGGTAGGGTTGAGGCTATATCACTTAGTACGTACTTACATGGATTAGCGGTGCTTAGTAGGGATTCAGAGGTGATTATGAATGTAATGACACACCTAGACCGTCGTTGTTCATCAGAACAGAGTGTTATTGAGAAGGAGGGGGTTGGTTACGAACTCTATAGAAGGACTGGTTGTCCACCAATATTCGTATTCCCACTATGTAAGGCTCTTTGGTTAGTTAGGAAGGGGATGCTTAAGTCAGGATGTAAGTTATCCTTAGTTAAGGATTATATAGTTTATAAGTTAACTGGTAATTACGTAGTAGATTACGGTGTTGCATCAGGTTCAGGTTTTCTAAATATACATAATCTAAAGTGGGAGCCATCAGCACTAGAGCTCTCTCGAGTAAGTGAGGATATGCTCCCAGAACTTTATGAAGGAGCTAAAGTCTATGACTACATAACATTACCTAACATAGGAATTAGAAATAAAGTAGCATTAGTGTTAGGTTCTTTTGATGGGGCACTTCAGAACTTAGGTTATGGCGTGTTCAGAGAAGATGCGGTATTAAACCTAGGTTCTACAGCAGTTATAAGGACACTCTTACATGACCCAGTAGTAGATAAGAGTCCGGATGCTAGGTTCTTCGTGTACTATGCTGCAGATGGTTATAGAGTTGTTGGTGGAGCTTCTAATAATGGTATGACGGTTATTGAGTGGGTTAGGAAGAACTTCATTAAACAAGGTCTTGAATTATCTGAGGAGATAGTTTGTAGAGATGGTGTGTACGTCCTCCCATTCCTCACAGGTGAGAGATACCCGTTTAGAGACCCCAATTTAACATTTGCAGTATTAGGCCTACGTCTAGAACATAATCAAAAACACTTCCTCAGAGCTATTGTAGAGGGGATAGCACTTACTGTGAAGTCGATCTTAGATGCTATTGAGGAAAATAACGTCGTTATCGAGAGAGTACATTGTGCTGGTGGTGGATGTAATTATGAGGAATTCATCAAAGTATTCTCTAATGTTCTATGTAAACCTATAGCTATACATTCAAAACCGCGTGAGGCTGTAATATTAGGTGCTTCAAATATCGCTAAGAAGGCTTTAGGTTATTTAAGAAGTTTTGAAGAGCTTGGAGATATAGATAAACCTACCTACGTACACCCAGATATAAGTGCCTGTAAGGTATATCTCAAATGTTCGGAGAAATTCGTAGACATCGTTAAGAAAGTACAAAATCTAAGTAAAGTATTATTTGAGGCATCAAGTTATTAAACTACCTAAATTAACTTTAGGGTGAGGAGGTTTGGATTATTTTCTCAGGAGTTTAACCTTATGTTGTATCTCAACTCCATAATCTCAACTCTTCAGGACTGGAATTACCTGGTGGTCAATGTATGAGGATTGTTGTGGTTCTCTTTAATAGTGTATTAATTTTAAAACCCTGTATACCTTTTTAACATTTTTCAAGATAGTGTAATAGTAGTAGGTGGGTTTAAGGTGTCTGAAAGTAGGGAGAGGAGGTTTCAGGAAGTACTAGATTATGTTAAGTATTTAGAACAGAGGATTCAGGAGATGGAGGCTGAAATTTCATTGTTGAGAAGGGAGATTAAATATTATAAGCAGGAGATTGATAAGTTATTAGCACCGCCATTGATCGAAGGTATACTCCTTGAGGTATTAGATAATAATAGAGCTGTGGTGAAGAGTACTACAGGTCCTAACTTAATAGTAGGTATTAGCGGTAACATAGATAGGAGTAAATTACTTCCAGGTACGTATGTAGTGCTAAATCAGAGGGGTTCAGCTATAGTTGATATCCTCCCTAAGAGGGAGGACCCTGTAGTTAGGGCTATGGAGGTTATCGAAAGACCTAATACTAGATACTCAGATATAGGTGGGTTAAGTGAGCAGGTCCGTGAGTTAAGGGAGGTTATAGAACTTCCTCTTAAATACCCTCACCTATTTAGAGAGTTAGGTATTGAACCACCTAAAGGTGTTTTACTCTACGGACCTCCTGGGTGTGGTAAGACATTACTTGCTAAGGCAGTAGCTGGGGAGTCTGAAGCGACATTCATAAGGTTGGTTGCTTCAGAACTTGCTCAGAAGTTTGTTGGTGAGGGTGCACGTATGGTGAGGGAGTTATTCGCATTAGCTAGACGTAAAGCACCTTCAATAGTTTTAATAGATGAGATAGATGCTATAGCTGCTAAGAGGTTAGATATAGGTACTAGTGGTGAGAGGGAGATCCATAGAACTTTAACTCAGTTACTAGCTGAGTTAGATGGTTTCGACCCCTTAGATAACGTTAAGATCATTGCTACAACTAATAGAATTGATGTTTTAGACCCAGCTATACTGAGACCCGGTAGGTTTGACAGAATTATTGAGATACCGTTACCTGACGCTAACGGGAGGTTCGAGATCTTTAAGATACATACTAGGAAAATGAAACTTAGTGATGATGTAGATTTGAGGTTCTTAGCTATGATGACTGAAGGGGCTAGTGGAGCTGATATAAAAGCCATATGTACTGAGGCAGGGTTCTCAGCGATTAGGTCTAATAGAACATATGTTACTCAGGAGGATTTCATTAAAGCAATTAATAAAGTCCTTAAGAATAGGGTTAAGCAATATTCTAATACGTCTAACACCTACGACTACGCTACTGGTTTGAAAGATAATGAGCATAGGTATTTGGTGATATAGTTGTACATTATTAGGAGGGCAACTCCAGAGGAGGTGAAGAAGTTAAGGTATATAGCAAATTACCAATTTAGGGAAGAGGTCGCCCACTACCTCATACCTGAAGATATCTACGTGAAGATTTCTAGAAATACTGGTAGAGTTAGAGAAGTGTTAAGTGATGAAGGTATTAGAATAGCATCTATTAGAGCATCAACATATACTTTCAACTTATCACTATACGGGGCATCAATACTCCATAAAGTTACTAAGAAGTTAAGGGTTGTTATTGCCTCAGAAGTAGCTGAAGATGTTGTTAAGGGGTCTTCAGTCTTCTCAAGACATGTAATGAGTGTTGATGAAGACTTAAGAGCTGGTGATGAGGTATTAGTTGTGGATGAATGTGATAACTTACTATGTGTTGGTAGGTTGGTTTTATCACCATATGAGGTTATGTTCTTCACTAGAGGTGTAGCTGTTAAATTAAGGGAGTGTAGAGGGGGTTCTTAATGAGTGTTGATATAGTAGTAGATAGTAACTATCTAGAGAGGTTAAGGTCAAGAAATGATTGGATATTCATAACAGGATTCCCAGGTTTTGGTTATGTAGGAACCATAGCTACTAGATACTTAGTCACACAGTTAAGAGCTGAGAAGATAGGGAATATAATCACTAAGTATATGCCTGACTTCATAGCACTCGACGATTACGGTATACTAACCCCGTATGAGTTATTTATGTCCTACGATAACAGATTATTAATATTAGTAAATAATGCAACACCATCAAACATTGAGAGGGTAGTATTTGCTAAGACTATAGTTAAGTGGGCTAAGTCATTAGGTGTTAAGGAATTCATACTAGCTGGAGGTCTTAATAGCAGGTTTAAAGAAGGTAATGAGAGGTTGAGATGGGTTAAGACTTCAGTCAGTAGTAGGGAATTACCTGAACCTAAGTTCCATAAAGGTCTCTACGTAGTAGGGCCTTTAGCAATATTATTCCTTACGTTAGAGGTAGAGAAAGTACCTGCAGTCATGATACTACCTTATACAGAACCGGATAAATTCGATCCTAAAGCTGCTGCAGTCTTTATAGAGAAGGTTAATGAATTATTAGGTTTAAGCGTTGATGTTCAGGGTTTGATAGAATATTCTAAAGCTGTTGAAGAAGCAGAAGCACTACTCTCAGAAACTTTAAAGAATGTTGAAGAGGATAGAAGACCTAAACCATACATTTAATAACTTCAAAATCATATTTAAATACTTAATTACTTACTAGAACTTCTTAACTCCTTAATAGTCATTGCTAAAGTTTTTAATAACTTAAGCTTACTTAAACTACTGTTGTAGATGATGACCCTACCAGTACTCCCTAAGTACCAAGTTCTACAGTACTTAGAGTCATTATCAACCTCAAATTCCAGACCTAATTTCTTACAAGCATTAACTAACTCATCTAATGTTGGTCTACTAACTGAGTATTCCTTAGGAAGTCTCCGTCCAAGTCTCCTCGGAAGTGTTGAGTCTATGTATTGAGGCCATACCACAACTTTCTTACTATTCTCACTCATCTTATCCTAATAATATAGCGTTTAAGGTACCTTCTTGACCAGGTCTTGAGGTAACCCTTACCCTCCCTAACTCAGTCTCTAAGATCGAACCTTTAGTTATTATACCTCTCTGACTATACTCTCTATTTGATGGTGTCTCTAAGATCCTTAACACCTTACACTTTCTTGATTTACCTGTCTTAGGGTCTGTTACATTAGCATATAAGCATCTCTTAATCCTTAATTTAATACCCCCACCTCTAACCCTCTCCCTCACAACTTGGTGTTCCTCACTACTTAAGGTTGTAAGTGTTGGGTAATCACCTATCTCATACTTCCTATTACCTCTATGCGGTCTTTTCTTACCACCAGATACCTTCTTAAAGTCATTCCCTTGATAAACACCCATTTCTCATACCTTATCTAAAGTATTTAGAGTTACTTTAAAAGTTTTAGAAGAAGATCTAGGATGGGGTTCATGAAGCTGTTGAGGAGGTTAATACGAAGACTATATAAGTACTTAGAAGTGCTTATGAAGCCTATTTATAAAGTATATGAGAAGTGGTTATGGATTCAAATATCTGAAGGACCTATGCCTAGACATGTAGCTATAATACCTGATGGTAATAGGAGGTGGGCTAGAGAGGTAGGTAAACCTATAACTTACGGGTATGATGTCGGTTATGATAAGATGAAGAACTTACTTACATGGATTTTAGAATTAGGTATTAAGGTTATAACGATATACGCTATGTCATACGAGAACTGTATTTATAGGTCGGAAGAAGAGAGGATGTATCTATTTAAACTACTCGATCGAGCACTTAATGATTTAATATATAGTAGTGATGTTCATGAGAAAAAAGTGAGGGTTAGGGTTTTCGGTAGGTTAGATATGATACCTGAAGAGTTAATTGCTAAGATACGTAAGGTAGAGGAGTTAACTAAAAACTATAGTGATAGGTATATTAACGTAGCGATATGTTATGGGGGACGTCAAGAAATTGTAGACGCTATTAAAAAATTAGTGGATGACTTAGTGAGTAGGAAGTTAAGTATCGATAATATAAATGAGAACATGTTTAGAAAGTATCTATATACTTCATATATTAATGAACCATTAGATGAACCAGACCTCGTGATAAGAACTTCAGGTGAGTTAAGATTAAGTAACTTCCTCCTATGGCAGATAGCGTATAGTGAGTTATACTTCTGTGATGTTTTCTGGCCTGACTTCAGAAAAATAGATTTATGGAGGGCAATAAGGTCTTATCAGAGGAGGGAACGAAGATTTGGGAGATAGTGTTAGACCTTCCTAGGTAGCTGTTCTCTCGATTACGTATAGAACCGCACTTACAGTCATAATTATAATTACATATATGAAGAATATGTTAGTGATTTTATACTCGTTAAGTAGTAATAATACTTGCTGGATATCAGTAGGTTTTGTAGTGATTATGAGTTCGGATATCCTGGTGATCAAACCATAAAGCATTATAATAACTGTTAATGTTATTAAATCCCTCCATACCCTAATACTCCTCCTGAGAATTCTTAACGTAAGTCTACCACCAATTAAGGGTATTAGTGAGAGGAGGAGGAAGGGTATGGTATTACTTATGTATAGGGTGATTGACATTATATCAGAACTAAAATTACGTGATGCTAACGTTATATATAGGATTATTACTGTCATAGCTGTCGATATCGTCGAAAGTATCAATGATATCCTAGTTATCGGTGATAAACGCCACCACCTACTTACGAACTCGTCGAGACCGAATCCCTTAAATATTAAGAAAGCTGCTATGATTATTGATATCGTAGGGGTTATATATGTGACTAGGTTCATAGTCAGTAGTAGAGAGTATGTAAGTATTATAAGTCCTGGAAGTCCAAGGAATATCTTTGAGAATCTACGTTCCTCTAATACCTTCCTTAAATACCTCCCGAGAAGGACATATGTCTCCTCCACACCTCTTAACTGTTCAACCACAACCCTCTCAACACCAACTACATTAACTTTAGACTGAATCACTGGAAGTACTTTCTCATCCTCAACACTATCAACGACGACTATGGCGTTATTAGCCTTAGTAACCTCTATAACCTTATCTAACTCCCTACTAATCTTAATTCCAGCCCTCGATGATGAATTCTCATCACCTGCTACTAAAACTATCTCAACAGAATAACTCTCATCCTTCTTCAGATCCCTATAAAGTTTAAGGGCTGTGAAGAGGACGTTTAAGTCTGAATCTTGAGGTGCTGTTAACGCGTACTCATTCGCAATCTTAAGTATGTTATCGTATCCGAGAACTGGTGTGTTGATACCTAATTTACCGATATCATTATCGAAATCAACAGCTATAACTACTAACTTTGTAGGACTACTCATGATATTCTCCATAAAGTATCTTGAGGTCTTCTAAGGTGAGTCTCTCACCCCTACTTCTTTTCTCCTCAACCTTCTTCCTCTTCTCCTGAGCAAT
>JAJHRE010000065.1 GCA_020832985.1 Desulfurococcaceae archaeon
TTATCTTCAGAATCCCCTAATAAGTACTCATACGACCTCCTAGATTCGTAATCAATATACTTACGGAAGTACCACTTACCTAGAGCTGAGGTCAGTATCAACCCTATATAGAAAGCTGATAACTCAATACTTTCGGAGGTTGACGGTATGTATTCTAAGTCTTTTAATGCTGACCTAACCCTAATAACAGCCCTCTCAACATATCCACTCTCACAATGCTCTATAATATGAGTTATAGGTACTGAAGAACCGTAAAGCTTCCTCATATACTCGTTTAATGATACCATAAAAGGGTATTTAATATACGGTGACAGCCTCTGTATTACATCACTACCCTTCATAACATCCTAAATAATTTAAAGTTTTAGAAAATATAAAGAACTCTAGGTGTTTAAAGTGAATTACAGTAGGTGGGTAGTAACTTCAGCATGGCCCTACATAAACACTGTCCCACACCTAGGTAATATGATTGGTAGTGTGTTATCTGCTGACGTATTCGCTAGGTACTTAAGACTTCGTGGTTATGAGGTAGTATTTGTTAGTGGTAGTGATGAACACGGTACTGTCATAGAGGTTGAGGCTAGGAGGAAGGGGATAAAACCTCATGAACTAACTGATGAGGCTCATGAGTACGTAAGTAAGCTCTTTAAGGCGTGGTATATATCATTTGATAACTACACAAGAACTGAGAGTGAGGTACATAAGGAGTTTGTAAGGGATTTAATGATGAGTATATATAGGAACGGATATATAGAAGTTAGAGAACAGGTAATGCCTTATTGTGAGAAAGATAGGATATACCTACCGGATAGATTCGTAGTTGGTGTATGTCCTTACTGTGGTTATGAAGATGCTAGAGGAGACCAATGCGATAGTTGTGGTAGGTTATTAAACCCTGAAGAATTAATAACACCTAAATGTACTTTCTGCTCAAGTAGACCTACATTTAAAGTGACTAAGCATTGGTTCTTCAGATTAGATAAGGTTGAGGATGTTATTAAGGAGTGGTTAGTTAATCATAAGTACTTAGATGAGAACGTTAAGAACTTCTCAATCTCATGGATTAGACAGGGGTTGAAGCCTAGGTCTTTAACTAGGGATAATGAGTGGGGTATTAAAGCACCATTTCCTGAAGCTGATGATAAGACCATATACGTATGGTTTGAAGCTCTATTAGGTTATATATCAGCTACTAAGGAGTACTTTAAGAGTTTAGGAGTTGAGGGGAGGTGGCGTGATTTCTGGCTTAATAATGATTCAGGTACTGCATACTTCATAGGTAAGGATAATATACCCTTCCACGCTATTATACTACCTGCGATGTTAGTAGCTAGTAATGAGGGTTATAACCTACCTACTATAATTTCAGCTACTGAGTACTTAATGTTTGAGGGTCAGAAGTTCAGTAAGAGTAGAAGGGTTGGTATATGGATAGATGAGGCGTTAGAGATAATACCTGAGCCGGATTACTGGAGATTTGCTTTAATCAGGATGAGGCCTGAGGGTAGAGATACTAACTTCTCATGGTCTGAGTTCTTAAGAATAATAAATAGTGAGTTAAATGATGATATAGGTAATTACATACATAGAATTTTAACACTCATATATAGATTTTTCAACGGCCTAATAAGTAAACCGTCAACATATTCAGATATCGACTTAGACTTCCTAGACAAGATTAAAAAAGCTGTAAGTAGGTATTGTGAGTATATGGACTTAGCTAGGATAAGAGCTGCATCTGATGTAGTATTAGAACTTGCTAGAAGTGGTAATTACTACCTTAACGTTAAGCAACCATGGGCTAAAATAAAGACGGATACTAATGATGTAATAGCAACACTATACTTAGGATTCCTCAGTATATATTACCTAGGCCTAATGCTACATCCGATAATACCTAACACTACTAGAAAACTATTTAATATCTTAAACATCGATATAAACTCAGTAAAACTCACACCTACAGTCGTAGATATTGAAACACCTCATAAGATATCTAAACCAGAACCACTCTTCAAGAAATTAGATCCGGACTTCATATCAAGGATAGATTCTATAGTTGATGAAGCTAGGGGTAGAGCTCAATCTAAAAGACCTAACGTCCTCAAATGGTAGGTCCACATTACGGATACTTCATGTTTAGTTAAACTCAATACTATTAGTTTTAACTGGGTAGCTTCGACCGTAGTTCATTCTTAAACGTTTCTAAGTCCATACTCTCCCTATACCTAGGTAATTCCACTAATACTACCTTACCCCTGTATATACCTCTTAAAACCTCCTTATCCTTATACCTGTATATGTCTAAGACCTTAAACCCTAGTTTTAACGCTTCACGTGAGTACCTACTTAACTTCATACCTACCACCGGAGTAATTGTTTATTATTAAAGGTTTAAAATTTAAGGTGGGTGGGGCCGCGGCCGGGATTTGAACCCGGGACCTCGGGATCTCCACCTCTGTTTAGGAGCCCACAGTCCCGCGCTCTACCGAGCTGAGCTACCGCGGCCACAGACCTAATTAGATACTCACCTACAATTCTTAAAACTTTATTACCTAAATAATTACTTAGAATGAGTATAGGTAGTGGTGTTGAGTGAGTAGTGTTAAGATAGCTGGTGAGGATGTATACGTACCTGACTCTACAGTAGTTGTTAACGGTGTTTTGAGGAGGTTAGTAAGTGAGGGTAGGTTTTCAGGACGTTTAGTCATATGTAGGGAGTTAGTAGAGTATTTTGAGAAGTTAGCTAGTGAGGGTAATATACTAGGTTTTATAGGGCTTGAGGAGTTACGTATTGTGAGGGGTTTATGTAGTAAGTATGGTGTTGAGGTTGATAACATATCAATGAATAAGAAGTTTGATAATATTGACTTAGCTATCATGGAGTTTACCCATGAGTTAGGGGGTATATTAATCACATCAAGTAAAGCTCAAGCATTAGCTGCTGAGGTATTAGGTATTAAAGTACACTTAATAACTCCAACACCTACTACAAACTTAACGCTTGAGAAGTTCTTTGATAAGAACACAATGAGTGTACATCTTAAGGAAGGTGCTAAACCTCTAGCTAAGAAGGGTAGGCCTGGTATGTGGTATTTGGTGGAATTAGATAGTAATACATTATCTAGAGGTGATATAGAGTTAATAGCTAATGAGGTTATGGAGTTAGCTAGGAATAGTCCTAACAGTGTTATAGAGATTGATAGGCAGGGATCTACTATAGTACAGTTAGGTGATTATAGAATTATAATAACTAGACCACCAATGAGTAGTGGTTGGGAGATAACTGCTGTAAGACCGTTAGTTAGGCCTAAACTTGAAGACTATAAACTACCTGATAAACTCCTTAGGAGGTTTGAGGAGAGGGCTGAAGGTATATTAATTGCTGGTGCTCCAGGTATGGGTAAGACTACATTCGCTCAAGCACTAGCTGAGTACTACTTAAGGAAGGGGAAGATCGTTAAGACTATAGAATCACCTAGAGATATGAGATTACCTCCTCAAGTAACTCAGTACTCTAAAGCATATGCATCCCCTGACGAACTCCACGACGTACTACTGCTTAGTAGGCCTGACTACACAGTATTTGATGAGATGAGGACTGATGACGACTTCAAACTATATGTAGATTTGAGGTTAGCAGGTATAGGGATGGTCGGTGTTGTCCACGCAACATCACCTATAGACGCACTACAGAGGTTTATTAGGAGGGTTGATCTAGGTATGATACCAAGTATTATAGATACTGTAGTCTTCATAGATAGAGGTGAGGTGAGTAAGGTCTACGTAGTTAATATGACTGTTAAATTACCTACAGGTCTTAGAGAAGCTGACCTAGCTAGACCTGTAGTTGAGGTTAGGGACTTCATAACTGATGAACTAGAGTATGAGATGTACACGTTCGGTGATGAGACTATAGTAGTACCTGTTAGGAAGTTAGTAAGGAGTGCTATTGAGCATAGGTTGAAGGAGGTAATACTTAGGGAATTACCTTCAGCTAACATCAAAATAAACGGTAATTCAGTAACTATCTATATAGCTAGAGAGGATTTAAAGAAGTTGAGGAAAGTAGCTAAGAAGATTAAAAGTTTAGAGAATGACTTCAATGTAGATATTAATGTTAAGGTACTTGAATGAGTCAGAACTTCAGAATAGTTAAGGAATTTATAGAGTCTAAACATTTAGAGTTAATGAATGAGAAGATTAGGGAAGCACTCCACGATAAGAGAATTATTAAGTTATCATCTGATGAAGTGGTTATATGGGTATTCTACGGTAAGGAGAGGGATTACTTAATAATACCTAAGATCTACTGTAGTTGTATGGATTTCGAGTTAAACGTTATTTTCAGAGGTGTTAAGAAGTCCTGTTACCATATCATAACACAACATATTGCTGAGAGTAACGGGTTTTTCAGGGATTTACGTGTTAGTAGTGAGTTAATTAATGATATATTAGTTGAGATACTCTACATCGGTAGGAGTCCTACCTTAAGGAAGATTCTAACCTAGGAAAAACAGTTATATAGACCTTAAACCGTAGAGATTACGGTGTATTGATGGGTAGGAGGAGTAGGAAGAGGTATAAGAAGGTAGTACAGGTTGTTAGGAAACCACCAACTAGGTTTCAATGCCCTACATGTGGTTTAATGACGTTAAGCATAAGTATAGATAGGAGTGAGGATGTAGCTATCATATCATGTAGTAATCAGAACTGTGGTTTAAGAGCGACTTTAAGAGGTATACCTAAGATCTACCAGGAAGTTGATGTCTACGCTAAATTCCTAGATAAGTTTACTGAGGGTAGTATTGAGGTAACCTACAGTAGAGGTAGTGAGCATGAGGTGGAGGGGTAGGGTAAACAACTACATCGAGGGTAAGGTAAGGGATGGTGAGGCAGTACATCTATCACTTATAGACCCAGCTAAAGTCTACGATATTAAGGAGTTAGAACTCATCGCTAGTAAGTTAGTTAATGCAGGTACTGACGCATTCTTAGTCGGTGGTAGTATAGGTGTTTCAGAACATGATGTAGACTCAGTTGTTAAGGTCTTAAGTGAGTTCGGTAAACCGGTAATACTGTTCCCAGGAAATGTAAACGGACTTTCAAAAATAGCTGATGCAGTCCTATTCATGAGCTTACTTAACTCTGACGACCCATACTACATCATAGGTGCTCAGGTACTAGGAGCACCAATAGTTAAGAAGTACGGGTTAGAACCACTACCAACAGCTTACATCATAGTTGGTTACGGAGGTACTGCCGGATTCGTAGGTAAAGCTAGGGCACTACCCCTAGAAAAACCTGAGATAGGTATAGCATACGCATTAGCTGCTGAGTACTTAGGTATGAAGTACATATACTTAGAAGCTGGTTCCGGAAGCCCACAACCAATAAAGCCAGAATACATAAGACAGATAGCAT
>JAJHRE010000066.1 GCA_020832985.1 Desulfurococcaceae archaeon
TCAGTTATCGGTATCTATGAAGTCTTCCCACAACTAGGTGAGTTCTTAGTTAAATCAGTAAGTAGGTACCGAAGTAAGAACGAACACTACTTTCTAGGTGATCTAGTGAGTGATTATGCATACTTCCTCATACTTAGTAAGACAACTCCAACACTTGCTAATGAGAGAAGTATTAATGTGGCTGACTCTCCCAACAGTATCTTAGTAGGTAGGTCAAGATCTAAAGATGTTGTTGTAAGTAGAGTTGTAGAACTCTTACATACTAGTAAGTTAGTATACGACCTTACACAGGTATTCACTACTCGTTAAGCTCTACTTAACGTATAACTCCTCACACCATCAAATACTTCCTCAGTAGATGATAATTCACTCCCTCCCAACCGATTCAACACTCTACCATTTACTCCTCAACAACCCCCATCTACTACCTAAGCTATGGAATTCTAATCACCTCATCGTCAGAGTCCATCATAGTTCTTCTTATAGAAGAATAACTTCATGAAAACTGCCTATAAACTTCATCAAACATTACGAGTAATTATGAACTCTGAAAACCTAAACTTATTAGTAATATAGAACTTAATGTGGGTGTGGGGTTTAAAAATTTACTTGGTTGGAAGCATTGCCTTACCTATTTCATAAGCAGTTCTAAAGTCGAATATACCTTTTGGTTCTTGTAATGCTTTCTTAATCAACTCTGCTTCAATTTTATTTTTGAGTGTACCTATGACTAAAGCACCTACCCCATATACTCCAGGTATGACTTCCTTTCCATCCCATTTAGGATCTAGACCTTCTATACCGTAAGGTGGGACTGCATTACAATCTGCAACTACCTTCACCTTCTTACCATAGGTCTTCAAAGTATTTAGTGGGAGGAGTTGTACTCCTGGAGCACCTGTAGCAAGTACTATATCTGCATTCTCTATAGCTCTCCCTACATCTTCTGGAGTCCTAGCTTGGAAAGGCTTTACAACATCTGTCTTTAACTCTTCATTAATTCTACTCGCTACCTTCTGTGCTCTAGTAATTTCTCTTGAAGTTACGATTACTTCTACAGCCTTCTCAGCTGCGTAGAGCCACGCAGCTGCAACTCCGACAGGGCCTGTACCGGCTAGGACTGTAACGTTCTTACCCTCAATACCGCCTAGACCTAACTTCCGTAGTATCTCTAAAGTCTTTACTACAGCTGCACTAGCTGTTGTGTAAGAACCTCTTGGGTCAACTATTACTGAGAGTTCGAAGGGTGGGAACATACACTTCCTAATCTTCTCAACGATTGCATTCACAGTTTCTAATTCCTTCCCATTAACGAAGACCTTAGTGTATTTTATTCCTTTAGGACCTCTAGGGAATAACGCATCATAAACTATCTTCTCAACATCTTCAGGAGTTACATTCTCATACTTAAGTACTACTACATCGGGTATGAGGTCTAACGTCATGAGTATATCGAATGGACTTGCATGTTTATCAGTATCTAGGAATATGAATACAGGTTTGAATTTAGCTTCAGACATTACTACTTCCCTACTTCTTCCTAATCCTCTGTAATATCCTTAAGAGTTCTAAATCACCTTGATAATCCCCTGCACATGTCGCGATAATCCCATCAACAAGACCTTCAAGTCTTTCAGCAAACTCGACAGCTTTATCTAATGTTGTTGTGGGTTGCCAACCAATCTTCTTTAATATCTCTACATTACGTGGTGTTTCTATTAGGAAGTAGGTATATAGGGGTATATTCATCCCCTTAAGTTCCTTCGATACCCCCTCAAGTATTGGTAAGGTCTCCTCAGTAAGCCTCATAAAGAACGCAAAATCCCATCCAGTCTTAACCCTCTCAACTATATCCTTCACACCAAACTCCTTCACACCATACCTCTCTCTCCAAGGTCTTGGAGATAGTAGGCATCCGAGTTTTAAGGTTTTAATCTTAACCTCTCTCCTTAGGAAGTCTCTAGCCTCCTCCGACCTCTTCCAGTACTTAGGCCCTAACGGATCTCCGTATTTAGGCTCATCACCCATAGTTATAGCTATACCGTCTAGACCGACAGCTTCAGCTGCTAATGCTAAAGCACCTACCTCTACAGGACCTTTATAATTTAATATGAATATCGGTATTACCACCTTATCAGGGTACTTAACCTTCAATACACAACCAACTGCAGTACCGCTAGGTGCTGGGATACCAGCCGCACTATCAGTTATATTCCAACCATCAGCTAAGTCCTTAGTCTCCTCAGCCATCTTTAAGAATTTTCTCGTAGGTACAAACTCATGTAGAATCTTCATATTATCCACCCAAGTAAGTCTTAAAGCTGAGTTTAAAAATATTAACATAACTCATATTTATTGATGTTTAAGACCTCTTAGAGCTATTAGGTATGCTGATGTTGTAGTCTATCTAGTTCTTCAAGAATATTTATAAGCTCCTCACCTTCAGACTTATTGATACCTCCGAGCTCCCAAGACCAGTAGGGCTGTGAGCCCTAGGTGACTAGCGGGGAGCCACTACGGTGAGTGGGTTCAGGGAGACCGTCGAGAGGCAAATTGTGAGGAGCCTTGAAATCATTGAACACTAAAGGCGATGAACCACTATCTGCTGAGAGATGGTAATGAACATCATTAAAATATACCTCCTCATCTTAGAGTACTTCATAACCTCTTCATACACTTACAATACTCGCATGATTGAGATGAGGTCCTAATGCTGGAGATTAAAGTCTAGGACCACTAGCTAAAGGCTTTTATTTATGTTTTTAAGTTGGTAGAGGGAGTGGTCTACGGTATACTCGTACCTTAGTTGTTGTGGAGGTGAGGTATATGAAGGAGTTATTTAAACCTAGGAATGTTGTAGTTATTGGGGCGTCTAGAGAGCCTGGGAAGGTAGGTCATGCTGTATTAAGGAATATTATTGAGAGTGGTTTTAAGGGTGAGGTATACCCGGTAAATCCAAGAGCTGATAAGGTATTAGGATTGAATGCTTATAAATCTGTCTTAGAAGTCCCTGGAGATGTAGACTTAGCTGTTATAGTTATTCCAGCACAAGCTGTTTTAGATGTTATGGAGGAGTGTGGTAGGAAGGGTGTTAAATACGCTGTTGTGATTAGTGCTGGGTTTAAGGAGATTGGTGGTGAGGGTATTGAGAGGGAGGGTAAACTTATTGAGATTGCTAGAAAGTATGGGGTTAGGGTTGTAGGTCCGAACTGTTTAGGTATTATAGACCTACATACCCCACTAAATGCTTCATTCGCTTCAATACCTGAGACTAAAGGTGGTATAGCATTTATTTCACAGAGTGGGGCACTCCTCTCAGCAATTCTTGATTGGGCTCCTAAGGCAGGGATAGGGTTTTCAAAAATCGTTAGTCTAGGTAATAAGGCAGACCTTAATGAGGTGGATTTCCTAACTTATTTAGGGGAAGACCCTGAAACTAAGGTAATACTACTTTATCTTGAGTCTATAGCTGATGGTAGGAGGTTTATAGAGGTAGGTTCTACTGTGACGAGGAAGAAGCCTGTGATACTACTTAAGGGTGGTATCACAGAGGCTGGGGCTAAGGCAGCTCTAAGTCATACTGGCTCTATGGCTGGTGGGATTACAGCACTTAAAGCAGCTTTAAGGAAGGCTGGGATTATTCAAGTATCATCAGTTTCAGAATTATTTGATATGGCTATAGCGTTTAACTCACAGCCTATACCTGCAGGGAGTAGGGTCGGTATTGTAACTAATGCTGGTGGTGCAGGGGTAGTGATTTCAGATTTACTCGTATCTAGAGGACTTAAGCTTGCAGAACCCTCTAGATACACTGTAGATTACCTCAGGAGTGTATTACCTCCTGTAGCTAGTGTGTATAACCCTGTAGATGTTATAGGTGATGCGAAAGCTGATAGGTATGGAGTTGCTATTGAAGCATTGCTCAGAGACCCTAATATCGATAGTCTCTTAGTCATACTAACACCTCAAGTTGTGACAGAGCCTGAGGAGACAGCTAAGGTTATAGTGGAGTTAAGTAGGAGGTATCCGTCAAAACCGATCTTAGCTATATTTATGGGGGGAGGGAAGGTGGAGAAAGCTACTAGGATCTTAATAGAGAATAATATACCAGTATATGATATGCCTGAGAGAGCTGTTACAGCAGTCCTCGGACTCTCTAACTATAGAGAACTTAGAGAACTCTTAACTAAGGCTTTAGAGTATGTTGAGGTGTTTGATGTAGATAAGGAGAAGGCTTTAGAGATTATTGAGGAGGTGAGAAGGCAGGGTAGGAGGGTACTGTTAGAACATGAGGCTAAGGAAATCGTAAGGAGTTATGGAATACCTGTAGTACCGACAAAGTTAGCTGTAAGTGAGGATAGAGCTGTAGAGATTGCAAGGAAGCTTGGGTACCCAGTAGTTGTTAAGATATCCTCACCAGATATAATTCATAAGTCTGATATTGGAGGAGTTATCACTAATTTAAAATCTGATGATGAAGTTGCTGAGGCATTTAGGACAGTGATTTCTAATGCTAGGAGGTACGTACCGACAGCTTCAATCTACGGTGCTACAGTACAGAAGATGGTTCCTAAGGGGAGAGAGGTTATAATTGGTGCGACTAAGGATCCAGTATTCGGTCACTTAATAATGTTTGGGCTTGGAGGGATTTATATAGAGTTGTTTAAGGATGTTTCGTTCAGACTCGCACCACTCTCTATATATGAGGCTAAGGAGATGATAACTGAGACGAAGGCCTACACCTTATTGAGGGGGTTTAGAGGTGAACCTCCTGCAGATATAAATTCTATAGTTAACATACTTCTAAGGGTGAGTAAGTTAGTTACGGATATTCCGCAAATAGTAGAAATAGATATAAACCCGTTATTTGTATATGAGATAGGAGCTATCGCAGTTGATGCTAGAATAATTATTGAGTAGGTGTTTTGGATGGTAAGAACGATATTTGTAATAGGTGGGAAGGGGAAAACCGTCCTAATATACGGATTATTAAAGAGGTTCTTAGCTGAAGGGTTGAAGGTAGGGTATTTCAAACCTATCTCGAAGGCTAGATATAAGTTCCCATCAATGATGCATTACGTAGACCCAGATGTTATTACTATGAAGCAGGCATTAAATTTAGAGGATAGTCTTGAAGATATAAATCCTATCACCATCACTAGAAATGTCTTAGACTTTAAGAATAATGTAGAGTTGTTAAGGAAGAAGATTGAGGAGGCTTATAATAAGATAGCTTATGGGAAGGATGTCGTCTTAGTTGAGAGCTATCCGAGTTTAGAGGT
>JAJHRE010000067.1 GCA_020832985.1 Desulfurococcaceae archaeon
CCACCACTAAGTACTACGTAATCTACTTTAGTACCGTAGGCTAACCTACGTACTACCTCACCTAAAGACCTACCTAGAGAGTATTGAGTACTGAATGCTAGATCACTAACACTTCTGTCTATATTCTCTAAGACCTTCTCAATAATCTTAGTAGTTAGTACTGTATATCCGTCATCACCATAACCTATAAACTCCTCAAACCCATCTAATAACCTACCCTTACTACCAATAGCTTCTAACTTTATAGCTGGTTCACCCTCATAAGTCCTCTCAAAACATACCTTAAGTAGTACTGATACTGAATCTAAGAACCTACCAGTACTTGATGTAGAGATCTTAGACTCTCTAACCCTCTTAAGCACTACATACGCTTCATCAACACCATACCTAAAAGCTTCAACTAAACCTAACTTACTGATCAGCTTTATTACCTCATCATCATCTCTTAAGATCCTGTACAAGTATGACGTTAAGACCCTTACCGGGAATATTGTTGAGTAGTCAGTATCTGGTAACGTTATATTCTCTAGATGTCCTACCCTCATATAACCTACGTAATCACCTCTAATCACCTCACCACCCCATACATTACCGTCATCACCGTAACCTACACCATCAAGTACTACAGCTATGAACTCCTCATTAGGGTCTAGACCTAAGTCTGTAGCAGTAGTTAATGCGTGTGCGTAGTGGTGTTGAACCTCTACTAAATCACCACCATACCTCCTTAAGTACTCCTCAGCTAGTACCCTAGATGTGTAGTTAGGGTGTTTATCAACTACTAGATAGGCATTACCTACATCTATGTTGTAAGTCCTTATAAACCAACTTAAGTACTTATCTAAGTCGTTAAGTACGTCGTAATCATCTACATCACCTATATACTGAGTTAAGACTACCTTATCATCAAATGCTACAGCACCAGCTGATTGTAACTCAGCACCGAAGGCGATTACAGGCCTCTTAAACTTAAACTTAGTCTTAATCCATTGGGGTGCGTAGCCCCTACCCCTCCTAAGCATGACTAACCTACCGTTAGTAAACCTAACAACACTATCGTCAACTCTATTAACTATGACTCTATTATGTATTAGGAAGTAGTCAACGTAGTCCTTAAGTAATTTGAAGGCGCATTCCTCATCAATACACATAGGCTTACCTCCAGGATTACCGCTAGTCATTATTGAGAACTTATCCTTAGTAGCATCTAGTAGGAGGTAGTGTAGTGCTGTATATGGTAGGAAGACCCCCTCAACATCTAATCCGGGGGATACGTACTTAGATACTGGACTTCCCTCCCTCTTAGGTAGTAGTACTATAGGTCTCTCAGGTGATTTAAGTATCTTCACAGCTTCATCACTTAAGTAACATAACTTACTAACTATGAATTCGTTTAAAGCCATAATAGCGAATGGTTTTTGAGGTCTATTCTTCCTTAACCTAAGCTTAATAACTACATCATCATCTGTAGCTAGTGCTGCGATATGGTAACCTCCTAAACCCTTAACCCCTACTACATAACCTTCACTAATTAACTTCCCAGCCTCTTCGATAGGGTCTCTACAACCTACTAACTCACCAGTATTAGTATATAGAGTTACTTTAGGACCACACTTCGGGCAACTAATTCCTTGAGCATGGAACCTCCTAATATTGTTAGGGTCTTCATACTCACTTAAGCAATCACTACATAGTGGGAAGTCGTTCATAGAGGTATTAACCCTATCGTAAGGTGTTCTATACATCATTGAGAATCTAGGACCACACCAAACACATGAGTTGAAGGGGTATCTATACCTCCTATCACTACTATCTAGGACTTCCTTAAGACAGTCATCACATATCCCTATATCAGGTGGTATCATAGAGTACTTAATAGCTTCAGGACTTGACGGTAGTATTCTAAAGTCTTTAAACCCTACAACACCTACCTCATAAATACTTAACTCCTCAATACGTGCTATAGGTGGTAAGGACTCCTTAAGCATCCTAACAAACTCACTCAACGATCCCTCACAACCCTCAACATGTACTTCAACTTCAGAACCACCTACATTCCTAACATAACCTCTAAGCCCTAACTTACTAGCTAATCTAAATACTAGAGGTCTGAAGCCAACCCCCTGTACGATACCTGTGATCACTAACCTATACGCTCTAAACCTCAGTTCAACCGCCCTATAACTAACTAGTACCTACCACCTATAACCACTAAATGAAATACTTATATCTTAAACGTTGTTATAGATTTAATGTATGAGTGAGTTAGACAGTATATTAAGTAAGATCTTCGAATCTATCACTAAGGACGTAGTACTCAGGAGTAGTGAGGGAGGTAATGTCTTAGAAGTTAGTAGTGAGGATGAATTCAATAAGTTAGTCAGTAGTAATAAGAATGTCGTAGTATGTTTCTACAAACCTGACTGCCCTGCATGTAAGTCCTACATACCTGTGTTTGAGGAGGTTTCTAAAGAGTTTAAAGGTAGTGCAGTCTTCATTAAAGTACAGACTAAGAATTTAAGGAGTGTTAGTAGGAGGTATAACGTAGTTGCAGTACCTACAACTATAGTTTTAGTAGGTGGTGATGAGGTCTCTAGGTATGAAGGCTCTATGAACTCAACTAAATTAATTACATTCTTAATAGCCTCAGGTTTAAAACGTGTTAAAGATAATGGCTAACTTAAAATCCTTGATCAATCAACGATATTTAAGTGAGGCAGTATTAATTATTAGTATGGAGTGATTTAGAGGTATGAGGATATTAATAGTTGGTGGTGGTGACGTAGCTGAAGAACTCATTAAGAGTGTAGACCTTAGGAGGAATGAAGTTATTGTAGTTGATTCAGAGAGTGATAGGTGTAGGGAGTTATCAAGTAAGTACGATATTAACGTAGTTAATAAGGATGCTACAGACGTCTCACTATATACTTCTGAAGTCTCTATGACTGATATAGACTCAGTAATATCATTAACTGATAAGGATGAGACTAACCTCTTCGTCCTATCAATAGCTAAGGTTTATAACGTACCTATAAGGATTACTAGGGTTAACGATCCTAGAGTTGCTGAATTAGTTCTTAAGTTAGGTTTAGGAGTCCCTATAATATCACCTTCAATAACTGCTAACATGATTAAAAACTATATAGACTCTGTTAGGAGTCCTAAACTCCTTACGGAGTTCGAAGACTTCAAACTATACTTAGTGAGTATATCAGAGACTGATAAAGTCGTTAATAAAGCTATTAAGGATGTTGAACTACCTCCAGACACTAGGATATTATTGATATTTGATGGTTCGAAGCTCTACCCACCTAAAGGTGAGGAAGTACTAGTTAGTGGTTACCAACTAATAATACTTAGTAAGGCTAGTGAGGATGAATTAAGTAGTTATTTGAAGGGGTGATTAACTTAGAATTAGATACTACATTACTGAATCAGTTAGAAGTAATAACGTTATTAGCTGTTGTTGTAGTGGTTATTAGATATATCTTAAGTAGGTTTCTAAGTTCGTTAGCCCAACGTGGTAGTATATCATTAAGTAGTAAGGCATTACTAACTAGGTTAATAGACCTAACACTACTATCAGCATTTCTGATAATATCCGTCAACATAGTAACTGCTTCCTTAACACCGTATGCAGTAGTTATAGTACTTGGATTTACAGTACTTACACTCTTCTTCTACGAGGTTAAGCAATTCGCTGCATACATAGCACTTCAGATGTTTAGACATGTTAAGGGTAGGAATGCTGAGATCTACCTACACACTACTTCAGAACCTATTAAGGGTAGGATAGTTGAGATCTCACCACTAACCTCAGTTATTGAGGACTTCTTCGGTAATAAGATATACATACCTAATACAGTGTTGATGGAGTCTGTGATTAAGGAGCTTAACCCAAGTATTAATATCAGGTTAGTACTCTCTATTAAGGATGAGGATGTTAACGACGTCTTCAACGATGTTAGGAGGGTTTTCAAGGAAGTTGATTTAGGGCCTTTCAGATTTAACGATAACCACGTAGTTATTAAGTCGTTAAACACTAAGTTCTTAGTAGTTGATATTAGGTTATCATCTATAGCACTACCTATTAGGAA
The DNA here is from genome assembly GCA_020832985.1 of Desulfurococcaceae archaeon. Lineage (GTDB taxonomy): Archaea > Thermoproteota > Thermoprotei_A > Sulfolobales > NBVN01 > CAZZLT01. Next base: position 4,098 of record JAJHRE010000067.1, read on the forward strand.
TATTGATATACTTAAGGTGTTAAATCAGTTATCTAGAGCTCTTAGTAAGTATGAGCCTGTGTTAGAGGTAGTATGAGTTTTTAAGTCTTAACCTAGTTAGAGTAAGGGAATACTATGCCTGTATATACCTACGAGTTCAGAAGTAATATCTACATGATAGTAGTGAATGACATACGTACTAGGTTGTTTGAATCTCTATGGGATATACCTGAAGGCGTAACTTATAATACATACTTATTAATTGATGATAAGACTGTATTATTCGACGGTGTTAAGAATGTATATTCTAAGGCGTTAGTAGATGAGTTAAGGAACTTACTGAAGGGTAGGGACTTAAACTACTACGTAGTACATCATGGTGAGCCAGACCACTCAGGGAGTTTCCCAGACATTATTAAGGAGTTCCCTAACGTTAAGGTAGTAACTACTGATGTAGGTCTTAAAATACTTAAGAACCTATACAACATAGACTTCAACTACATACTAGTAAGTGATTATGATGAGTTATCAGTTGGTAAACGTAAGTTAGTGTTTATTAAGGTACCGTGGTTACATTGGCCTGACACATTCGTAACTTACTTACCTAGTGATAAGGTGTTATTCTCATGTGATATATTCGGATCGTATGGGGTATTAACGACTAGTTATTGGGATAAGGACTACGGCGACCTACACGTAAGTTTAAGTAAGAGGTACTTCGCTAATATAGTATCTGCTTATAGGTCTCAAGTAGTTAAAGCTATTGAGAAGTTATCTAAGTATGAAGTTGATGTTATAGCTCCTTCCCACGGACCTCTAGTCAGTGATATTAAGAAGGTAGTTAACCTATATTTAAGATGGTCTAAACCTGAGTTTGAGTCTAAGGTAGTTATCGTGTACTCAAGTATGTATGGGAATTTAGAGGAAGCTGTTAAGTATGTAGTTAAGGGTGTTGAGGAGGTAGGTGTTAAGGCAGTATTGATGAAGGTCCCTGAAACAGCTATTACTTACGTGGTTAGGGAGTTAATGGATGCTCCAGCAATTATATTCGGAGTCCCTACATATGATGCTAATGCATTCCCATACATAAGCTTAATCAT
>JAJHRE010000082.1 GCA_020832985.1 Desulfurococcaceae archaeon
GGGAATATCTCACTAACTGCGAATGGTAAGACATATATACCTTCACTACATACCGTTCTTCCTAAACTTCTTAATTCATCCCTATTTACAATTGATTTAAACCAATCTATTACTATCCCACCATTATTTGATGGTGAACCAATAACTCTATAACCATCAGCTACGTAGTAACTATAGAATCTCATTTTAGGGTCTTTATCTAATACTATATCCTTAGTTAGTAATCTAAGTGTTAGACTTGAACCAATACCAATTACAGCATCTACACCATATACTGAGTAACCTATATTCTGTGCTGGACCGTCATGAGTCCCTAATACCAGAGCTACTTTATCCCTTAACCCAACCTCAGGTAATCTAATGTACTCAAGTACTTTAGCTCCTTCAATAAGTTCAGGCAACATAGATTCATCAATACTTGTTAACTTAAGTATTAGGTCATCCCATACTAATGAATAGATATTTAAGAAGCTATTAGCAGATGCTGTCCCATAATCTATAGCGTAGATATTAGATAATTTATAAACTATATAATCCTTAACGAAAGTTAGTCTAGCATTTGATGGTATTAACCTACGTTTCCTCAACCATAATACCTTATATGGTGGGTACATGAAAAGTGGTGGGCATCCAGTCCTCTCATAGATCTCACGTCCTAACCACTCTAACTCTCGTTGTTCATCAATACCACGTGTATCTATATGGATCATAGCGTCTCTTAAGACGTTAAAATCCTTATCTAGGAGTCCTAAAGCACCCATGTAAGTAATTAATGTTATACTCTCAACCCTAGACTCAAAACCACGGACAACACTTGATATACCGTTAATAACAGACTTAACGATATGATTTAAGGATTGTTCAGCAGTTCCAGGCTCTGGATGTGAGATAGGGTTATCGATAACACACGCCTTAACTATATGACCAGAACTATCGATAAGTGCTACCTTCATACTAGTAGTACCTACATCAACAGAAACAAACATACCTACCCAATAAGTAAGCCGTAATTTAAGTTAAATTTAATCATGTTGATTAAAGTGTTACTTCATTAACGCTCTTATAGGTCTTAACACCCTCTTGAATGGGTCTAATATTAAGCCGAAGATCTCTAACGTTACTATCCCCAATAAGTTTTCATCCTCTTTCTCACCTAGAACTACTGGTGTATGTCTCTCACCATAACCAGGTAATTCTAGGATTGCTTCTGAGATAAACCTCTTAATTACTGTCCCATCAGCTAGTATGAATTCCATCTCACCTAATGGTTTTAAACCTAATTCCTCCCAGACATCCTTAGTTAATACTGTATATGTAGCTCCTGAATCAACTAGAAATCTAACTTTAACACTCTTCAACCCATACTTAACAATACCGTCTACGTAGATTAAACCCATACTACTGCTGCAAATTAATTCACTTCATTACTTATAGACTTTTCTATCATAAAAATACTTAAGTTATTACTCAATGTATGTTTGAGGTTGTTTATATGAGGTTAGGTATTTATGGTTTTGGATCTATTGGTAGGTTAATAACTAAGTTAGCATTAGAACGAGGTCATGAAGTTGTAGGTGTTATTGATATTGATGAAGGTATTATCGGTAAGGATGTCGGTGAGTTATTAGGTTTAGGTAGTTTAGGTGTTAGGGTGGGTAGGGATGTTTTAGAACTTAGTGATGCTGATGTAGTTATTCACGCAACTACCTCATACTTAGATAGGGCGTATAATCAGATTAAATCTGTTATTGAGTTAGGTATTCCTATAGTCTCTACATGTGAGACTCTAGCATTCCCATACTATAGATACCCAGTACTTGCTTTAAGACTTGATAGACTTGCTAGGGATTACGGTGTAGTTGTTCTAGGTACTGGTATTAATCCAGGATTCATATTTGATACTTTAATGGTTACTCTAGCTTCTACGGTACCTACAATTAGTAAGTTAAGAGTTGTTAGGAGTTTAGATGTTAGTAAGCGGAGGGAGGCACTTAGGAGGAAGTTAGGTGTTGGTGAAGATCCTGTAGTAGTTAAGAGGAAGTTAGAGTCTGGTGAGTTATCAGGTCATGTAGGTTATGCAGAATCTATATACTTAATAGCATTAGCTGGTGATTTAAATATAACTAAGGTTGTAGAGTATCAAGAACCTATACCTGCTGAGGAGACTATAGTGTGTGGAGATGTTAGGGTTGAGAAGGGGATGTGTAAGGGCGTTAGAGGTTATGGTATTGGTTATGTAGGTAGTAAGGATGTTATTAAGGTAGAGTTTAATGCGTATGTAGGAGCTCCTGAATATGATGAGATAGTTATTGAGGGTAAAGAATTCAACGTTACATGGAGGAGTACAGGAACCCACGGTGATTTAGGGACTGCTGCAATAATCCTAAACACTATCGAGAAAATATATCAGTTACCTCCAGGACTCCACTTAATTACTGAGTTATTACCGTTTAAGATTAGGTTCTCGATTTGAATGTATTTAAGGTTGAGTTAGTTCTTTCTAATTCAGTGGTCGTGTTTGGAAGTAGTTATTGATGGTAGGGTTATTGAGGTTAGGAGGCTTAAAGATCCTGAAGAGTATCGTATGGTTACTGAGACTGAGGTAAGTGTTTGGGGTGTGATGGATTACACTAGTGTTGTTGCTCATCACGTGTTAATTGCTGCTGATAGGAGGGGTGGTTTAGTTTTAGGTGCTTTTGAGAAGGATACTGGTAGGATGGTTGGCTTCGTATTCGGGTTCCCAGCAATATCACCTGATGGTAGGTTATACCATTACAGTCATATGACTGGTGTAGTTCCTGAGTACAGGTATAAGGGTTTAGGCTACATACTTAAGCTAATGCAGAGGGAGTATGTACTTAAGCAAGGTCTAGACCTAATTGCTTGGACTTACGACCCACTACAATCACCTAACGCTAGGTTCAACATAGGTAAGTTAGGTGTTGTTGTTAGGAAGTTCTATATTAACTACTATGGAGAGTTAAGAGACTCTATAAACATCGGTATGCCTACAGATAGGTTCGAAGCTGAGTGGTGGATTAAGAGTAAGTTAGTTGAGGATAAGTTGAAGGGCTTACTAAAACCTCCAACACTAGATACCCTAATTAAGTTAGGTGGTGAGGTAGTAACTAACGTTGAGTTCAGTAATAACCTACCAGTACTTACTAACTATAACTTAGACATCAATTCTAAGTTAGTACTTATTGAAATACCTGAAGACTTAAGTAAGTTAAGAAGTGATAACAACTTACTACTTAAGTGGAGGTTAGGTCTTAGGGAGGTATTCAATAGGTATTTAAATGAGTTAAACTACGTAGTTGTTGAGTTCGTAAGTGAGTTTGTAGGTGGTTTTAGGAGGAATTACTACGTATTATTAAGGGAGGGTTTAGAACGTATATTAAGTGGTGAGTTACCTTGGAAGTAGTTAAAGTAGATGTATACCACGTAGTTATGAGGTTGAAAACACCTTTTGAAACAAGTTTCGGTAAGACTGTAGATAGGCATGGAGTTATAGTTAGGGTTGAGGATAGCTCAGGAGTTGTTGGTTGGGGTGAAGCACCTGTTGAGGATGGGCCTTGGTATAGTTATGAGACTGTAGAGACTACGTTATACGTGTATAAGGAGTTCTTAATACCTAGACTACTTAAGTTAGGTAGTTTAGAACATCCTAAAGAGTTCTTAGACTTTGTTGAAGGTGTACGTGGTTATAGGATGGCTAAGGCAGGTATTGAGATGGCTTTATGGGATTTAAAAGCTAAGGTTGAGGGTAAACCACTCTATAAGTTATTAGGTGGTGTTAGGGATTACGTAGTAAGTGGTGTTAGTATTGGTGTTATAGGTGATGAGGAAGCCCTACTTAAATCAGTTAGTAAGTTCTTAGAGGAGGGTTATAGAAGGATTAAGATTAAGATTAAACCTGGTTGGGATGTAAACCCGGTTAAGTTGATAAGGAGGGAGTTCGGTGGTATACCACTTCAGGTAGATGCTAATGCTGCCTACACCTTAGAACATATGGAAGTATTTAAGGAGTTAGATAACTACGACTTACTAATGATTGAACAACCACTAAGTTATGAAGACCTATACGACCATGCAGAACTACAGTCTCAGATTAAAACACCTATATGCTTAGATGAAAGTATTAAGAATTTACATGATGTTAAAGCCGCTTTAAGATTAGGTAGTTGTAGGGTTATTAATGTGAAGCCTGCACGTGTTGGTGGTTTATACGAGTCTAAGTTAATACAT
>JAJHRE010000039.1 GCA_020832985.1 Desulfurococcaceae archaeon
TACGTAAGTACAGCTATACCTAAACAATATCTAGAGGTCATAATCCACACGTTTCCCCGCTTTCAATATCTACGGGGTTGGGCCTCGGTGCGGAATCATTAGCTTCATCCGCACCCCATGGGCCCCAGTCGAGCCTAACGTCATGAGGCTCCCATCTGAGGGTATGGATTCATCACTACTCAGTACACCTCACCGCAGTGCGGATCATAGGGTCCAAGCAATTATAGTAAGTATAGAGGTATTTAAACATTACTCTAAGAGCCAAATATTTACAGGTATTCATAGGCATTTAAACTTATCGTCAGTTCTGCAACAGCCTCCACATATACTCGATTAAGTGATTTAAATGTTCAGTAATTTGAACGGAGTGTACTTAAGTTAGAGTTATAACGTCTTAACCTCCCTCATACTTAGTGATATAATGAAGAACTTAATAATGCTATCATTAATAACCCTGTTAATATCAGCATCAGTAGTTATAGGTGTAAAGTACTTGTTAGAGGTGAATACTGTAGGTATTATAAACGTACCTAATATGACTAAGGTTGTAGATATTAAGGTAGATATCAATGAGTATGAAGGTGAGAAGACATTCTATCTAGGGAGTATTAAAATCCCTTCAGGTAATATCCAGGTAAGGTCTAAGTTAATTAACTATGAAGGAAACTTCACCATATTACTAAACGGGGAGTTAACACTGAAATCTAACAACATAACATATAGGATCTTAATGCCATGTCTCCTAAGTATTGGAGAGTCATGTTATAGGATAATGATGTTAATACCTGGATATGACTTACCTCTAAAGATAGATGAAGGAGTATATGAAGCTACACTAGAATTAAGATGGTTAGCTAGTGGTTACGGAGTATTCAACTTAAAACTATATCTAGAATGGAGTAGTTAGGTTGATTAATCTTAACCTATAATTCTTTTTAATGATCATAATACTTTATTAATAGCGTATCTATGTCTAGTTGTAATGTATTACACAACCAACAATAACAAAGCTTATAATTTAATTACGACCACAAGTTCTAGAAAGAAAACCTTCTACCTTATACATATAAACTATTGTTTCTATGATTTTAGTATGAGTAGGTTGAACCTTAGAACCTACAGATATTGTATTCAGTAAAAATCATTATTAAGAGATTTAGGTTTAACCCTTCATAACGTACCAAAGACATATCATAATTTCAATACCATCAACAGCATAGTTGTAAACACTTAAGCACTATAAATACTACCCTGTAAAATACATCATTATTAAGACTACTAATACGAAATCAGTCCCTATTAAGAGTTAAATACTTTAAAAACTCCATGGAGGGTTCGTAGATCCCCTCTCAGCATCCCTAAGATTATTCTCCCTAAATTCTAAAATTTTCTATATACTTGTGTACATATGTATTCACTAGTACAAAAATTTATAAACATTAAGAAGATAGGTAGATTTGATGAGTAGGGCAACTTACGAAGTAATTGAGAGTAGGTTAAGATGTCCGAAGTGTAGATCATATTTCTTAGTTGTTATTGGTAGGAGGAAATATAGATGTTGTTCATGTGGTTATGAATTCTCTACTTAAGAATCCTTAAGATAGAATATAAGGATGTACTTAAGTCTTGAATAGACATTATTTTAAGACTGCTTAAACTATTAAGTGAGGTTTACGGATAAGGAAGTTGATTCTATAGCTTCCTTCAGTATTAATCCTAAAAATACTTCTTCAGAGGTCTTCTCAAATGGGTTTAGATCTTCATACACTATATTCTGAAACCTACTAATCATACTTAATTAACAGTAAGTTCATTACGGTAAATATATATAACTACTAACTATCATTAAACTATTACCACCTGAAACAACCTCCATTAGATTATTTTATAGAGGAAGTAGAGATAAATTATGAGAAGGAAATGATGTGTTCTGATACACTATTCAGTATATCCATAGTCTTTTTGAGAAGTATTTAGAAATATTAACAGCTAATCACAAATCACTTTAAGCCTGTAACAGCTTAAGGAAAGTGTGGAAGTCCTTTTATTACTAACTACTAGGTATTACTGAATTAATTGGAGGTTCTTAAATACGCTAATGTCTATGACTTCTTCAGCTATGTCCATAGCCCTAGATAGGATCCTTGAGATAGCGTCTAAAACCCTTGTTGTTAACGGGTACTTTATTAAGTACCCACCAATTTCCTTCCGTACTAATTCTTCTAACTTCCTTACTTCCTCAACATCTCTTATTGATGCTACTGCAGAATCTTTATTATTAGTTATGAAGGCTTCAGCAGATTTCCTAAAAGTATCTACAGCCTTCCTATATAACTCTAAAATGTTTGTTGGTGGTATAGGGATTGTTAAGAGTACTTGAGCTATACTTACTGCATGGTCTGCAAACCTCTCTAAACTCTTTATGAATAGTGATAAGTATATAGAGTCTACATGACTTAACCCCTTCTTATGCATTTCGTAAGGGTCTGAAAGTGTTGTTGTTAACTGTCTTAGAGCTAGTAGGTATAGTTTATCAACTAGATCGTCCCTTGAAATTACATTCTCAAGTGAGTCCTTACTAATAGTCCCTTCAATATATGAGATTATATCCTCATGCATTGACATAGCTACTCTAAGTATTCTCTTAATTATACTTACTAAATCACTTAAGTTAGGATCAACAACTACCTGTAATACCAACGTAGTGGAATCCTCATCAATAACTTCTAAACCCATCAACTTATCCCTAGCTATAGATACAACATCATCAACAAAATCCCTCTTAACACCCTTAAAAACAAGCTTAATAATACCAGCACCTGAAACATAACCACCTATAACCTCCCTAACAACTTCATGAACTTTAAAACTACTGTCTATATTAACTACATACTCTTTTAACACACCAACTACATGCCTAGCCGGTATAAACAACCTTAGTGATAAGTCAGGAAGTACTTCAAGAGCAACCTCAGTCTTAGGTTCTAAACCAACTTCTCTAGCCCATGAAGTAGGTAGTGAGACTATATATGTTGAACTACCTATACGTTGAACCCTACGTCTATATATTCTCGACATACCTACCCAAAAATCTTTTTATATCAACCTATATTAAACTCACTATACATATCTTATTAGTTACTTATACATATATATAAAACTTTACTCATCATCTATAAGAACCTCAGGTATACTATAAACTTGGATAAGTGATGCTTAAATTAGCAGCCTAATCTTTACACTCGGAGTTAGATATGGTGAGACTCCTAAGTAGTGGTAAGTTAAGTAATAAAGCTATTGTAGTAATATTAGCTGTTATAATAGTTGTAAGTGTATCATCACTAATGTATGTAAACATCATTGGTAGAACACCAACAACTACAGCAACTACAACAACTACAACAACTACGCAGCCAACAACACCGGGTAGAGTATATGTGGTTATGGGTGGTGCAACCTTCGTCAATCCTCAGATGCAGGCATGGATTAAGAAGTATATGGAGTCTGTAGATGCTTCTGCAGTAATTGAGTATCAATCTATAGGTAGTGGGGCTGGTGAAGCTAAATTCATAGATAGAGCATTAGATGTTGGGGTAAGTGATGTAGGTATCTCTAAAGTAGGTTATGAGAAGTTAGTGAATAGTAGTAGGAAGTTTATACAGATACCGTTAATTGCTGGTGCTGTAGCTATCACGTATAACCTACCTGAATGGAATGAGGGTGTATGTGGTCCTCTAAGACTGACTGGTGAGGTAGTTGCTGATATATACTTAGGTAAGATTACTTACTGGAATGATGATAGGATTAAATCACTACAAGTAGAGAGGTGTAGGGACTTACTACCTAGGAAGGAGATAGTAGGTGTACATAGAAGTGATGGTAGTGGGACGACAGCACTCTTCACTACATTCCTATCGAAGATATCTAGAGAGTGGTTTGAGAAAGTAGGTTATGGATATACTGTAGATTGGCCTAGGGATAAGTTAGGGTTAGGTGAGGGTGGTAAAGGTAATGAAGGAGTCACAGCTAAGGTGAAGGCTACCCCCTACTCAATAGGTTATGTTGAGGTAGCTTATGCAATCCAGCAAAACCTTCCAGTAGCTACTATAAGGAATAAGGATGGGAATTTCGTAATACCTAACGTAACTACAATCGCTGCAACTTTAGAGAGAGCTGCGCCTGAATTACCTCCACCAGAGGCGTTCTGGGGAGACTTACCCTGGAGTTACATGTATAGGGAGGGAGTGAATTCCTACCCAATCGTTGGGACTCCAGTAGCGATAATAGACTTAGAAACAAGTATAGAGAAGTTAGATGTTATTAAGAAGTTCTTCAGATGGGTGTTAACAGAGGGTCAGAAACCTGAGAACGTTGTTGAGGGATTTATACCCTTACCTAAGGCTATGGCTGAGAAAGCACTTCAGTATTTAGAGAAGATACCTTCGAAGGGTTAGGATTTCCTAAGGTGATACCCTGTTTAAACCACATGATTTTTTATATAAGGTTTTTATTACGACGAACTTAACTATAGTTTTCTTCGTAGTTTCAATACTCTTCATATTAGTTTCTATGAGTATACCTATCCTTATGAGGGATGGCTTCAGTATCGTCTTGAAGACTTCATGGAATCCTGTTAAGGAGGATTACGGGATTTTACCAGCTATTGTAGGTACTATAATATCAGCATCTATAGCATTAGCGTTGGCTTTAGTCTTATCAGTATCCACATCTGTACTCATAGTTGAGGTACTGCCTAGACGTTTAAGGTCTTTAGCTGAGGTTTTAGTTGATCTAGCTGCTGCTATACCGAGTGTTATCTACGGTTTATGGGGTCTATATATATTATCACCATTTCTTAAGGAGTTCGTAATGGATAGAGTTGTTGAGTTAGGTTTAGGGGGTATCTTCGGCTATCCGAGGGGTTTAGGTACTTCTATATTCTCAGCATCAATCCTACTATCGATCATGATTACACCGTTTGCAGCAAGTATAATTAGGGTTGGATTAAGAAGTATTCCAATACATATAAAGGAGGTACTAGCATCATTAGCTCTTACTAAGTGGGAGGTCATAGTTATGGAGTTAAAGTATATTCGGAGGACTATATTCACAGCATTAGCTGTTGCTTACGGTAGAGCAGTTGGTGAGACAGCTGCTGTCGCTATGGTTGTAGGTAATACGTTAACTACGGATTTCTTCAAGGTATTCAGTCCTGGATACACTATCTCTAGCTTAATAGCTGATCAGTACCCTAATGCTGAAGCCTATACTTACATGGTATCAGCACTCTTCACAGCAGGTTTATTCTTATTCATGTTAAGCTTAGTAATTAATGTGTTAGTCATGATCTACGGTGAGAAGAGATGAGGGGGTTAGGTATTAGGAAGTTGAAGTCCTACTTAATGATATCCTTAATAACTACAGTTTCAGTACTAGCGTTAATCCCGATATTCCACCTAATCACTTCAGTAACTTTAAAAGGTGTTGAGGTAATATCTAGGAACTTCCCAAACATATTCTTCGATGTCAGACCTATACCAGGGTCTAAGGAGGTAGGTGGTATTGGTCCATACATCGTCGGTACACTCATAATAACGTCGTTATCCATACCTATAACGTTGACGATATCAGTACTAGCTTCACTCTACTCCTCAGAAGCCTTAAGTAGGTTTGAGAGATCTATTGGGAAGTATACTAGGTTATTCACTCATATGTTGATTGAGTTCCCAACCATAATAATAGGCTTAACAGTTTATGGATTACTAACAAGTATTAACAATCTATTCAATATTAACATACCTAGGTTTAGCTTATTAGCAGGTACCTTAGCTTTAATCATTATTGTAACACCATACGTCTACTCACAAGTTGAGGATGCTTTAAAGTCTATCCCCTCACATGTTAGAGAGGCTGTATACTCGTTAGGTGTTACTAGGGTTAAGGCTGCATACATCCTCCTACGTTATATTAAACCAGCACTTTACGCATCAATAACCATAGGTGTTTTCAGAACTATAAGTGAGACTGCAGCACTACTATTCACAGCATTCGGTAGTGATCATTACCCAATACTTGACTCTCAAATACTTTTCAGACCTATCGGTACGTTAACACTAGCAATATATAACTTCGCATTATCACCATATGAGAATTGGATAGACTTGAGTTGGGTAGCAGCATTCACACTCCTAGTAATGTCTACTACATTATTCGTAATTTCTAAGGTATTATCTAGAGGTAGGTAGTATGAGTAGAGACCCTATAATAATTATTAATGATTTAAGGGTTAGGATAGGGGGTAAGGAAATACTGAAGGGGGTTAACCTTAAAGTACCTAAGAACTGTGTATTCACTATTATGGGTCCTTCAGGTAGTGGTAAATCAACATTATTAAGAAGTATAAATAGGATACTTGACTTATACGATGATGTAGAAGTTAGTGGTGATGTTGTAGTTGATGGAGTGAGTGTTTATGACCCTAAGACAGACCCCATATACGTTAGGAGGTTGGTAGGTATGGTATTTCAGATTCCAAATCCATTACCACACCTAACAATTTATGAGAACGTTGCTTTAGGTCCTAAGATTAATAGATTAGTTAGGAGTAGGAGGGAATTAGATGAGTTGGTGAGGTGGGCTTTAGAGAAAGCATATCTTTGGGATGAGGTTAAGGATAGATTACATGTACCGGCAGTAAAGTTATCTGGAGGTCAGCAACAGAGGTTATGTATTGCTAGGGCATTAGCTATGAGGCCTAAAGTCATTTTAATGGATGAACCAACATCAAATCTAGACCCAGTAGCTACTTCAAAGATTGAGGAATTAATAATAGAACTTAAGAACTACTTAACAGTGGTACTAGTAACTCATAATCCGTTCCAAGCATCTAGGGTTTCAGACTACGTAGCGTTTATGTATGACGGGACTATTTTAGAGGTGGGCAGTGTTGATGAGATATTTACGAAACCTAAGAATAAATATACAGAGATGTACGTGACAGGTAGGATGGGGTAGTCTTATGAGACCTATTGATAGGGCTTTAAATCAAATAAATGAAGAATTGAAAAACATCATGAGTATAGTGTTGAAGATTGCTAAAATGGTTGTTGAAGGTAATTGGGACTACGTAGAGATTAGGAAATTATCTGGTGAGGCTATGAAGGTTAAGGACAGTATTAGGGAGGTAGTCATCAGGACAATCGCTAGGTATCAACCAACAGCTTCAGACCTATACTGGATATTCGTAGCCTACGAAATGAGTTACGGACTCTACAGATTCACTCGTTACGCATTAGATATCTCAAGAATGCTTTCATACTTTAAAGACACCTTAGAAGAAGGTAATAGTAAATGCATCCTCAACATATCTAAGAATACATTACCGATAGTAGTTGATATGATAACATTAACTATAAACGCATTCAACAAACCTAGTAAAGACATTATTGAGAGGATAATCGAATTAGAGAAAAGTGTTGACGAACTATATAGAGAAGCTATAGAGAAAACACATACATCAGCCAATATATGCTCATGTATAGACTTAGTTACGGTTATATTCCTAGAGAGGATGGCAGATCACGGATCATACATAGCGCAGAAGTTAATGGAAATCATGAAGAGTTAACCCATCTAGACTAAAACCTAAGCAACTCCTTAATAACACTTTCACTAACACAGTAATTCAGTATTAAGATCTACTACCTAGGTTATCCAGTGGAATACTCATAACTAAAGATGTACTAAATAGTAGAACCTTACACTTAAGTAGTTTATGTTAAGCTTTAGTTGATTAGTTATATTGTTGGTTTCAATTACCATACTGAAATCTTTATTAACTTGAGTATTTCCATACTTCATCCTCAGAGTTAACCCATCAATTGCTTAGTAGTTAATAGTTCTATAGAGTTCGGGGTTTGAGGGTTTTTAGTAAGTTTATAATTTATGTTGAATTGACTCTCTTTTCCGGTGGAGCTAGTAAAGCTTATTAGTTAGTCCTTAACTAATGTCTTGGTTGATTAATATGTGGATAACCTATCCACATGGTGGTTACACATGCAGGTGAGGTTATTAGCTATTGTCTTAGTAATAGCTGTAGTCGCCCTCATTAGTGGTTATGTGTTAGGTTGGAGTACTTCACGTGAGGTCTACACATTTACGATTACCTCAACAATCACTAAGGAGGTTAGGATACCTACATCTATAGTTGATGGTCTCGGTAGGGAGGTAGTGTTTGAGGGGGTACCGTCTAGGGTGGTCTCCTTAGCACCGTCAATTACTGAGACATTGTTTGCTTTAGGTTTAGGTGATAGGGTTGTAGGTGTTACTAGCTACTGTAACTACCCACCTGAAGTACCTAAACTTGTTGAGGAGGGTAAGATAGCTGTCATAGGTGGGTTCTGGAATCCAGACCCTGAGAAGATAATTACGTTAAAACCTGACTTAATAATAGGTTCTGCAGGTACGCCACCACATATACAGCTTAAGGATAGGTTTGAGAGTTTAGGGCTTAAAATAGTATACATATACGGTAGTACTCGAAATATATATGATCTATATAGAGACATATCATTAATAGCTAAGATATTCAATGTTGAGGATAGAGCTTCGAAATTAGTAAGTAGTATTCAAGATGAGATTAATAACGTAACTAAGAAGTTACAAGACGTTAACGTAACTAAGCTTAAGGTATTAATATTGTTAGGACCACCATCATGGGGTTTAATAAGTGTTGGTGGTGATACATTCATTGACTGGGTTGTAAGTACTGCTGGAGGTATTAACATAGCTCGGAAGTTCTCAGGATGGCCTCGACTAGACTACGAATATATAATTTCTCAGAATCCCGATGTAATAATTGTTAGTGCTATGAATATGAATTATGAGGAGGTAATCAATGATATGAGGAAGACATTACTAGTTGAGACTAAGGCATTTAAGGAGGGTAGGGTTTACCTACTAGATAAGGAAGCTGATGACATCCTAATGAGGTTTGGTCCGAGGGTAGGTAAGGCAGTTCAACTAATTGCTAAGATACTCTACCCGGAGTTGTTTGGAGAACCTGATATACCGGTAGTTTATAAGTTAGGTACTACAGTACCGAAGACAACGACTATCACTCCTTATGAGGAGGTATTAAGTAGTTAGGTGTTTTAATTGACCTACACGTTATATAGGCTTAAATTAAGGAGGTTTTTCCTCTCTCTAACAATATTAATACCACTTACCCTAATACTCATTATTTCCTC
>JAJHRE010000047.1 GCA_020832985.1 Desulfurococcaceae archaeon
TGTTTAGTCATTACCTACATACTTAACATACCTAAGATGTTGAACGCCTACTTAATCAGTGATGAACATGCTAAACAACTCGGTTATAACTTAAGAGTGTTAATACCTACATCAGCACTAATAGCTAGTATATTAACAGGTACTACAGTAGCTATCGTAGGTATAGTAGGTTTCATAGGTTTAGCAGCACCACACATAACTAGATACATACTAGGTACTTCAGACCATAGGATAACGATAACAACTACAATGATCGTCGGTTCAATAATAACTTTAATAGCTGATATAATCACTAGGGTATTATCAATATCTATAGCTAAGGGTGAGTTCCCTCTAGGTACGGTAACCAGCGTTATCGGTGCACCATTTCTTGCATACCTCATAATTAGGGGTGGTAGGAAGTGAGGGTGAGGGTTGAAGGTATGTCATTTAGTTATGACTCATATGAAGTGTTAAACGATGTCACATTAGATATAGAGCCTTGTAAAGTAACATGTGTTATAGGTCCTAACGGTGCTGGTAAGACAACACTACTTAAGGTCATAGCATCAATACTAAAACCTACTAAAGGTACTGTATATCTAGATTTTAAAGACTTAAGACTCTATAATCCTAAGGAGATTGCTAGGATTATAGCATACTCAGAACCAAATATATCGAAGTCAATACCTGTTAAGGTCTTAGACCTCATAATAACTGCTAGGTACCCATTCCAAGGCAATACACAATTCTTTGAAGACCCTAACGATCTAAGGATAGTTGATGAAGTATGTAGAGAGTTAAACATTACATACTTACTTAACAAACGTTTAGACCAGGTTAGTAGTGGTGAGCTTCAGAGGGTCTTAATAGCTACTGCATTAGTTAAGAATCCTAAGGTATTACTACTAGATGAACCGTCAGCATTCCTAGACATACGTTATAGGTTTGAAGTCTTAAGATATGTTAAGGAAGTTACTACTAAATACGGCTTAACTACTGTGGTAGCACTACATGACCTACAGCTAGCCTCTATGTTCTGTGATGAGATAGTACTTATGGATAGAGGACGTATTGTAAAGTACGGGACTGTTAACGAAGTACTTACTAGTGATGTGATTAAAGATGTCTACGGTGTTGATGTTGAGGTCATAACCTTAAGTGATAACTCATTAGTGATAATTCCTAAACCTAGGTAGGGTTGAGGGTATGGTTAGAGGTGTTGAGGTAGTTAGAGGGGATATACCTTGGAGTGTTATCAGTAGTGGTAGGGTATTAGCTACTTACGTCATAGGCTCTACTAAGACATCATTAATACCTAACATATCCATAGCTGGTTCAATACCTATAGCCACCCTATTCACACCAGCATTAGATGTTGAGTACCTAAAGCTTGGGAGGCCTACAACATTAGATATAATACCTACAACACCTAACGGGATCCCAACACCTGCATTAATAACACGTTCAGCATTGATAACGTCGAAAATCCCTTACTTAGTAGTAGATAGTGGTTCCTACGTAGAGCCTAAGATCCCTAGAGTAGTACTCCCGAGTAGGTGTGTAGGTGGTAGGATTGATTTAGAACAAGCATTACCTCCAGGTACGTCAGAGAAACTGTTTAACGAGGCCTTAAGTCTAGGCCTTATACTAGGGTCTATAGCTGATGTAGTTTTAATTGGTGAGAGTATTCCTGGAGGTACTACTACAGCTATGGCTATACTCTACGCTCTAGGCTTTAAACACCTCAAATTAATTAGTAGTTCTATGAGGGATAACCCTATAGAGATTAAGAAGGCTGTGGTGGAGAAGGCTGTTAAGAGGTTAAATAATTCTTTAAACGTCTTCGAAGTTAATGATTGTGTAGGGGATCCTGTACATATATCCGTAGCTGGTATAGCTCTTGGAGTCTTACAATCAAATTCTTATGTAGTATTAGCTGGAGGTACTCAAATGCTAGCTGTACTAGCTATTATGGGTGCGGTAATGAGTAGTTTTAATCAGGAGAAGGTCATACATGCTACGACTAAATGGGTTATTAGGGATAGGGGTAGGGAGTTAAGTGAGTTTCTAAGTACTTACTACCCTAGAGTAACTTTAGTATATAGTGATTTAGACTTCACTAACGCACCATTTGAAGGTCTTAGACTTTATGAGGAAGGTTATGTGAAGGAGGGTGTAGGTGCTGGTGGTACTACATTCCTAGCATTAACTCGTGGTGTAGGTTATGATGACTTAATCAATACCATATATGATGAGTATAACCGATTAGTAGGTGTTCGTAATGCTTAAACATTACCTTAGTGGTAATAACTTAATTATAGAGTTAGGGAGTGATTACCAAGCACTATCAACTGCAGCATATCCTAAAACATATGATGTTATTAAGTATGTAGTCTTCAATGAAGTGACTAAGTACATAAGACTTGATGAGGTTGAACAATATTGTACTGAGTTGATTAGGACATTAGGTTTAGACCTGAGTAAGACTTCAGTATTCCTAACAGTTGCTGACGTATCTAAATACACCCATACTGTTAAAGAGGTTGATACAGTGAGGGTTGAGGTCTTCATGACCTTAGGTATTGACTGGGTATCATGTCTTGATTCAGTAGTGAATATCTACGGAGTTAAGGGTCAGTTAAACACTATAAACATAGCTGTCTTCGTGAGTAAACCCCTCAATAACGTAGGTCTACTAGACGTATTCAGACTGGTTTCTGAGGTTAAAGGCTCTTTAATGACTTTATTAGGACCTACATGTACTACTACACCGTCTGTAGGTACACCATCAGATGCTACCTTAGTAGCTTCACCATTAGGTAGTGAGAGGTATTTAGATGTAAGTGTAGGACTAGGTAGGGCTGTTATCTCAGCATTGATTGAGGCTATGGTAGGTAGATTGAAGGAATTATCATTAGATGAGTACGTTAGGTACACGTTAGGAGGTATTAGTATTGAGGAACTCCATAAGATCTCTATGGAGGTATACAGTAAATGTGAGATACCTGGTAAGGAGTTTGGTAAGGTAAGTTCTGAAGTACTTAATGAGTTACTAATAACTCTTAAAGACCCCAACATATTAGCGTTATTGAGGGGTAGTAGATTCATAGAGTTTATATTAGCTTTAGGTATGGTACATGGGTTAAGTGTTATTGATTATCTTAAGGACTCCCCAGGCATAATTGTTGATGAGTTAATTGGGAAGGCATTAGCAGAGTATGTTAATGGGTTTAAAGGTCTTCTCTCATACTACTGGGTAGAGAGGTTGAAGAAGAGTGGTGAGGTTAAGGAATTACTGAGACTACCACCAATTACTGACGACTTAATAACTGCATTAGTAGGTGCTGTGTTAAGTAGGGTTTATGATAGGTATTCGAGGGTTTAAATTGAATGTAGTTATAATGGCTGGTGGTAGGGCTACTAGACTTAAGGGTGTTAAGAAACCCCTCCTAAACCTATGCGGTAGGAGGTTAATAGATGTCGTTATAGGTATAGCTAAGGAGTTAGTCAGTGATGGTAGGGTATACATATGCGTTAGTGACTACACCAAAGAAATTACTAATGAGTCCTTCGGAGAGGGTGTAGAGGTTGTATTATGTCCTGGTAGAGGTTATGTAGAAGACTTAAACTACATATTAAGTAGGGTTAAACTACCCGTACTAGTACTGCCTTCAGACCTACCATTCATAACTTTAGATATTATTAGGAAATTCGTAGAGTTAGCTAGTAGGGAATGTGTTGACGTCATAACACTTACAGTATGTTCTAGTAGTAAGTGTAGGGAGGTAGGTATATCATTATTTAATAACCTCAGCGGTACTTGGGTTAATATAGAATTCCCCGACATACTCGAACTTAAGGATGTTGATACTGAGGAAGACCTTAAGATGGTTGAGGATTTATGCGGTTCCATGGAGGACGTAGTAAGGTAGCTCTAGACTTCAGCGTAAATACTAATCCCTTAGGACCTCCGAAATATGTTGAGGGCCTTATAAGGGAGTGTGTAGATGGTGGAGTACTCCTTAAATACCCAGACTACGAATATGTTGACTTACGTAACGGTATAGCTAAGTTCTACGGATGCAACCCTAACAACATTATAGTTACTAACGGTGCTAATGAAGCATTAAATCTAGTAATCACTACTTTAAGGAAGGACTTAGTAGTTATTGAGCCATCATATGGTGAGTATGAGGACATAGCTAACTCCTTAGGGGTTAGATATGATTACGTGTTGTATAAGGTTCGTAACGATGATTTCTACTTAGATTTAGAGATTCTAGATAACTTTAACAACAATGATAGGATTATAGTGATTACCAACCCTAACAACCCAACTGGTAATTACTTAAGCAGGAGTGTGTTATTCAACCATATCCAAGATTTCAAACCCATATTCTTGATAGATGAATCCTATGTTGAGTTATGTGATGTATGTCCTTATGAAATACCTCAAGATATTCCTGAGAATGTAGTTATTGTGAGGTCTATAACTAAGTATACATCATTACCAGGTCTTAGATTAGGATTCCTATACAGTAGTAATGAGGAATTAATTAAGAGGTTAAACGTTGTTAGGCAGGCTTGGAATGTTAATAGTTTAGCTGAGTGTGTATTTACTAAGGTGTTTATGAGTACAGACTTACTAAAGGAGTTCATAAGTAGGTCTAGACATTACACATCGTCTGAGAGGTCTAGATTAGTAGGGAGGCTTAGGGATTTAGGCCTTAAAGTATTTAATAGTGTGGTTAACTTCCTACTAATTAACTTAGGCTTTAACTCTGAGAAGGTTATTAAGGAGTTAGAACTCCGTGGTATTAGTGTTAGGTGGTGTTGGAGTTTTAGAGGGTTAGGTAAGGACTATATTAGAATCTCTATTAGGGATCGTGAAGATAATGAAGTATTCATTAAGAACCTCACTCAAATCATTAACGGTCTTAAACATGAGTATTAAGAAGTTAATCTCTGACTTACTACTACTGATAACGTTCTTCACACCAATACCGATCTTCAGGAAGAGTACTGAGTTGAAGTTCAGCTCATTATACCTACTACCGTTAGTCGGTGTTGTTAGAGGGTTAATACCCTCCTCAACACTTTACATATTAACAGTATTAGGGTTGCATGACCCAACACTACTTAGTTCTGTAATGATCTTAACACATTTCATAGCTCAGGGATTTCTACATGTTGATGGATTTATAGATTTTTCTGAAGCTATACTAGCGTCTAGATTCGGTGTTAATGCTTATAAAGTAGTTAAGGATAGGTATAGAGGTTCTTACGCTATAGCTGTCTTCACATCATACACCCTCATACTCTACACAACATCAGTATCACTAATTAATGTGTTAGGCCTTAAGACCTTAGTATATATCCTATTAATTCTTGAGGTATGGATCTTCAATATAATCACATTACTTACATTATCGAGTAAGGTAGGCCCTGAAGGTATTGGAGCTTTATTTAAGAGTTCATTAAGGGTTGGGGATGTCGTAGCAGTAATTACTATATCGTCATTATTAACGATATTAATTACTTACACAGCATCTCTAAACCCTACTAAGGTGTTATTAAGTCTAATAATCTCAACAGTAATATCTTTAGGGTTGAGTAGGTCGTTAGCACTTAAGACCTTAGGATTCGTAAATGGTGATGTTCTAGGGTTCTCATCAGAAGTCTTCTACATAACATCAATAATCACTCTACAGTTGATGAATTCAGTCTTTAGAAGTTTAGATAGTTGGTTGTAGGTGATGCCGTGATAAGTTGGTTATTACCTAAGGACTGTACGGAATTTCTACTTGTTTTGACTGTGGCTATGGTTATGGATTTTATCTACCCATACCATAGTGGTTTAATGTTGATTATTCATCCAGTCCATACATCATATGTTATGGCTTTAAAACTACATAAACACCTACCTAAGACTAAGGCTTCAGGTATTATGATATGGTTTATAGTTGTGATAACTCATACAGTACCGTACGTATTAATTCTCTACTTAAGTAGTTTTAATAGGTTATTATGGGTTTTAACTTCATCATATATTCTTAAGGTTTCAATATCTTTAAGATTACTACTCATACATGTACGTAATGTTGAGTTTGGGTTAAGGAGTGGTGATATTAACTATGCACGTCAGTATGTCTCAGGTATTGTTAGGAGGGATGTTAGTAAGTTAGGGGAGGGTCATATAGCTTCAGCAACTATAGAATCTCTATTTGAGAGTTTAGTTGATGGATTTACATCACCACTACTCTACTATACATTCTTAGGGCCTATAGGGGCATTACTTCAGAGGTTAGTAAATAGTTTAGATAGTGCTTTAGGGTATAGAACTGATGAATTCATTAATACTGGTTGGTTTTCAGCTAAGGTAGATACGATCATTAACTACATACCTAGTAGAGTTACGTCACTACTTATAATACTTCTATGCCCGTTAGTCAACGGATCTCTTAAGAGGTCATTAACTACGTACCTTAGGGATCGAGGTAAGACAGAGAGTGTTAATGCTGGAAGTATCTTCGCATCAGTTTCAGGGTGTTTATCAGTGAGGTTAGAGAAAATTAATACGTACTGTATAGGTAGTGAGTTTAACCTACCTAAACATGAAGATATCTCTAAATCCGTAAGATTAGCCCTGATAACCACTACCTCATACATATTCTTAACATACCTACTCTTCACCACATACAACACGTTTTTAGAGGGTGGTTTAATTGCGTAGGAGAAGTTATAAATTTGAAGTTGTTGAGATTGATGAAATTATCGAGTTGGAGGATGTTGAATGGTTTAGGGTTAGGAGGTTATTAACATCGTTAAGAAGTGATAAATTGTTGATGAAGCCGTTAATTATTGAGGAGTTTAAGAAGTTTGTTATTGACGGACATCATAGACTTAAAGCATTAAAGTTATTAGGTGTTAAGGAGGTTCCAGTATTCTTAGCTAGGTATGGTACTGATATTGAGGATGTCGGTAGGTGGGTATACATAGCTAATGACAACATTAAATCATGCTTAAGTGAGTTAGTGAGGGTCATAGATGAGTTGAAATCCTTAACAAAACGAGGGCCTGACCCCTTAATACTCAACATAGGTAGGGATCAAGTTAAGGTGAGTGTTGATAGGGTTGACCTATACATAGCTTTAAAATACGTCGATATACCCTTAACTAAAGTCCCTCAAGGAAGTAGGTTAACCAGTACTGTAAGTTTAATACTACCTAAATTAACACCTGAGGACTTACACCTACTCATATCTAAATGTCTTAAACTACCTCCTAGGATGACATACCATAAAACCTATTTAAAACATATCACTACCCCATACCCTATAAGTAAGTTATTAAGGTGTTAAGATGCGTGTAGCCTTCCTATCTGGTGGTAAGGACTCCTACTATGCTGTCTATAGGTATGGTCAAGTAGACCTAGGTCTAATACTTATATACGACTTCCCTAGACCTAACCCACACCTCATTAACTTAGGTAAGAGTTTAGAAACTCTAACACTTACAGGTATACCAGTAACTGTACTTAGGTTAAGTAAGGGTAGGGAATTCCTAGAGACTGTAGAGTTCTTAAGGAAGTTAAACGTAACTACGGTAGTAGCTGGTGATGTCTATATAGATGA
>JAJHRE010000068.1 GCA_020832985.1 Desulfurococcaceae archaeon
ATAGTGTTAGTTGATGATGAGGACTTAATGAGTATATTCATTAGGAGGTTAAGGAATTACATACCGAGTAATAACTTTAGGAGGTTAGGTGATGTAGACTTAAGTGAGGTTAGGAGGAGGCAGTACGGGTCTAGAAGTACTTCAAAACAATCTACACTATCAATAAACACTTCTGTAAAGCCTGCGTTAGTAGTTGTTGAGTCGCCTACTAAGGCTAGAACCATAGCATCTATGTTTGGTAAGCCTGGTAGGAGGTATTTAGGTGAGTATGTAGTTTACGAGTCAGTCATTCCTGTAGATGATAGGATTTACGTAGCGACTATAGCATCCACATACGGACATATAACTGACTTAGTAGTTGGTGATGGTTTACACGGTATTAGGGTTAGTAATGATGGTTTAACACCTATCTACACATCTATTAAGAGATGTTATGATTGTGGGCATCAATTCACTGATAGGGTTAGTGAGTGTCCTAGATGCGGATCTCCTAGGTTGAGGGATAGTTATAAAGTTATAGATATCTTAAGGAGGTTAGCTCAAGAGGTTGATACTGTATTCATAGCTACAGACCCGGATGATGAGGGGGAGAAGATAGCTTACGATGTCTACCTAGCTTTAAAACCTTTTACTAAGGATATAAGACGTATTGAGTTTCATGAAGTTACTCGAAGGGCTTTAATAGAAGCTATTAGAAACCCTAGAGATATAGATATGTCTAGAGTTAATGCTCAGATAGTTAGGAGAGTTGATGATAGGTTAGTAGGTTTTGAAGTTAGTGATATGCTTAAGAGATACTTCAATAAGTACTGGCTTGGTGGTGGTAGGGTTCAGACCCCAGTACTTGGTTGGGTAGTTAGTAACTATAGGGATTACATCAGAGGTAAGGGTTACAACGTATTTATAAAGCTCTTCGATAACCTCACCTTAATAATATTTGTTAAGAGTAAGGAGGAAGCTCTAAAGATAGTTGACTACGTAACTAGTTCTGGGGTAAGGCTGACTAAGACTCGTGAAGAAGTTAAGACCTTACAGCCTAAACCACCTTACAGTACTGACGAACTATTAGTAGAAGCATCTAGTAAGTTAAAACTACCTGCAGTTACTGTGATGAAGTTGGCTCAAGAACTCTTTGAATTAGGTTTTATAACTTACCATAGGACTGACTCAACGCATGTATCAGGTGTTGGTGTTGAGGTTGCTAAAGAATATGTCATTAAGAAAGGTATTAGTAATGATTTCAGACCTAGGTCTTGGGGTGGTGTAGGGACCCATGAATGTATAAGACCTACAAGACCTATAGATGTTGATGAGTTAAGTAATTACCTAATTAGTGAGCCTTACATGAGGTTAACTCACAACCACTTAAGACTTTATGACTTAATATTTAGGAGGTTTATAGCTAGTCAACTCAGTGAAGCTGAGGTTAAGTTCTACACATACGTAGCTAGTATCAATACTTTAGAGAGAGTTATTGAGGTACCCGTAAGTATTTTAAGGGATGGATTCCTTAAGATATATAACAACTTGATCGTGTTACCGTCATTAGAAAATGTTGATGAGGTGGTCGTTAAGCCTAGAGATGTTAGAGTTGTTAGAGGGTCTGAAGTTAAGTTACTCACTGTTAGTGATGTAGTTAAGTTGATGAAGGATAGAGGTATTGGTAGGCCGAGTACCTACGCTAAGGCAGTAGATAATAACGTTAGACATGGTTATTTAATAATCTCTAAGAGGAGATTATGCTTAATACCTACTAAATTAGGTGTTGAGGTCTACGACCTACTATCTAAGTACTTACCAGATATAACTAGTGAGGTTATGACTAGAGAGATTGAGGGTTTACTAGATGCTGTTAGGGATAACTTACTGAATCGTGATGAAGCATTAACTTTATTGTTAGGTGATGTAGTAGGTATAAGGTTACGTAGGGATATGCTCTTAAGTAATGCTCGGGAGGGCTTAACAATTAATTAAGTCTTAAAACCTCACATTCGAGTAGTTTATACTTAACTTCCTCTTCTCTAAATTACCGCATACAGAGCATTTTAAAGTATCTGTTAAGTGCTTCTTCATTAGGGAACCACAGACGTTACAGTAGGCTAGTACTACACCTAACTTAGGTTCTTTAATTGTTAGGATATATGGTGTGTTGTTATTTAATACTTTAGCCTTAATTACATCACCTACGGCTAACACCTCGTAGAAGTTCTTAATATAGCCTTCCTGGACTTGAGATATGTGTAGTAGTCCTGTGAATGGGTTAGGATACTTCCTACCAGACTCACTAGCACTTACCTTAGTTATCGCTACATCATCGTATAGTAGAGTAACTACTGCATAAACTACCTCACCTTTAGAAGGTAGTTGAGGTGTTTTAACAGTAGGTTTTACATTTATAACTCTAAACCTTAAGTCAGTAACTACCCTACCTACAACAGTAGCTCTAACTACGTTATCATAATCGTAAGTCCAGTTACCAGGTAAGAACTCCTCAATAACACATAAGGTATCTCCAGGTACGACACCTAAACCATTTAACTCCTTCAACCTACTCATATACCACCACCTACAAGTTAGTGTTAATTAATTTTAAATTAGGTTATGAGTCCATGGGAATACATAACTCCTTAAATCGTTTAAAACCATTAAAGCCTCACCAGGTGTTAGGACTGGTTTCTCATGATGTGATAAGTCATCTATAGGTATTCTAGGGCATGATGTTATAACATACACATCGAACTCTACAGTATCTATATTCCTTAACACTTCCTGATTAACTATATGTGTTCGGTACTCATAGTACCTCAACCTCTTACTCCTTAAAGCCTTAGTTAAAGAATCCCTGACAAACCCTCTATACTGACCCTCAACACCATGTACTAAACACCATACTCTAGAGTTTTGAGCTTCTACAACCTTACCATAACGTATTCTGAGGTATTTACTAACCTCATCATCTAATATCCTAACCTCACCTCTATAAAGGTCTAACTGAAGTATGTGTTTCTGACCATTAGTTAGTAGTCCGAGGCCTAATGGGTGGAATAAACCACTAGATACTACTACGTAACAATCTATTAAGTCTAAGTACTTCAATGCATCGTTAAACCAGCAACCCATGATAGTAGCGTTACTTAAGTTATTCAGTACTTTAAAACCGTGGTTCATTAGATACATACCGATAAGCTCTGTAGTTTTCTTATGTTGATGTACTGTATATATTGAGACCTTCCTACAGTTTAAGGAATCTAAATTACTGAGTAACTCGTTCATTAAGTCATTAGTAGGTCTTAACTTACTTAGGAAATCTATGAATACTACGTTTTCAGGACCTCTATAGTATGGGTATGGTTCATGACCGAAGTGGAGTACTAAGTCGTAGTCCTTAACTAAGTAGTTATTAAGTATACATGAACCGTATATTGGGTTAGCATCAACTACGAAGTCAACATCACTTAAGTAAGTACTTAACTCGTTAATTAAGTCTACTGCATAGTGTTTAAAACCATCAGGTAGTTGAATTAATACCTTCTTAGCTTTAAACTCATTAACAAATCTAATAACTTTATTTAAGTCGTATTCGTATGAATCACTTAACCTACTCATGACCTACTCTCAACAACTACCTCAGCTCTAATACCTAGCTTAGATAACATTCTCCTAGCGGCTTCTTTAGCATGTTCTAAGAACTTATCAGTAGTTCTGATCTCAGCTACTATACTACCGTCGTAAACCCTAGCAGCAGTACCTATAGGTTTACCGAAGGCTAAACGCATACCGTCCTGAAGCCTATCAGCACCTGCAAAAGCCATCATTTTATTCTCTCTTAAGACATGATGCGGGTAGGACCTAACAACTAATAAGTAGTTATCATCACCGACATACTTACTCAAGTACTTATGAGAGATGATCCTAGCAGCCTCTAAAGCATTATGTCTAATCTGAGCATCCTCCCTAGAAATAATCCTCACAACAACGTTGAAACTGCCGTTGACATTACCCATAACAAACTTAGTTATCTTAGGCTGAGGAACACCACTAATATACTCCTTCCTAGTATACGGGGGCTTCTTAAGCTCCTTATAACACCTAGCAGGTCTTAAAGGCATCACACCACCTAACTATAGATTAAACACACACTATTTAAAAATTAATGATAAGTAAACATAACAATCAAAGCTATCTACCTATTTTAGACAGGTCTTATCATCTTTAAATCACTTTGAAGCTATACAGAACTAACAAAAATAAGTTAAATACCTGTCATTTGTAATTGCTTACTCTTCTCGATTAATGTTTAAATATCTAAGACTTTATAATTAATTGAACTCTATGATACATATCGTGGTGAGGTGTACTGAGTATTGATGGAGATGTATTACTTAGGTAGGAGCTTCATGGTGTTAGGTTCGACTAGGCTCATTGAGTGTAGGTGGGGTTGATGAAACTTGCATCGAAGCCCAACTCTACTAAATCATCAGATGTTGTTGGCTGGGGAACGTGGTTTAAATATCTAAAGTAGAATTGAAAGGCTTCACAATTTCTGAGGTGAGGCGTGTTATAGGGTTTGAAATATGAGGGAGGTCTCTATAGAAGAGTACTTAGACTTTGTTTCTAAGCATAAAACTATTGTTATTGAAGATCAGATAATTTCTCTCGAGCCTATAGAGGTTAAGAGGCTTGAACCTCTACCTGAAGAGTTGACAGATGTTTCTACAACTGTTTGGAGTTTTCCTGAGAGAGGTTCTTGGGCTACTCATAGAGGTGATTATAGGGGTAATTGGGCTCCTCAAATACCTCGTGCCTTGATGCTGAAGTATACTAACCCTGGTGAAACTGTTCTAGACCCTATGGTAGGCTCTGGAACAACATGTATAGAGGCTTTACTCCTTGGTAGAAACTGTATAGCTGTAGACATAAACTATAACGCTGTTATCTTAACTCATCACAGGCTTTACTACCTTATGAAGGCTCTGAGTGAGGGAAGGTTTAAGACCTTAGTCAACCACGCTAAAGGTAGTAGCACTACAGGTAGCGATAGTG
>JAJHRE010000069.1 GCA_020832985.1 Desulfurococcaceae archaeon
TGAGTCCTACCTGAAGCCAACTCAACCTCTATCACGTCGAAATCATCTAAGGATAGTCCTAACTCTTCAACATCCTCAGGTCTTAATACTATAACGTCATCCTCACTCTCAGCACCACCGTTAACTAATACTGTAAATGTCTTTGAACGACCTCTCCATGAAACCCTAACCCTAACCCTCACGGCCAAGTTCTCAAACCTTAACAACGTATCTCTTCACAATCTTATACTTCCCATACTTTAACTTCTTACCCTTCAAAACCCTTAAGTTCCTCTCCAACATAAGTTTAAGTGTCTTCTCACCAATGATGTATCTAGTCCTACTCAGCGACCGTCACCAATAGTTAAACTCCTCATAACTAATATATTTATGATTGTAGGTCTAGTTTAGGGTTGATGCGTTGGATTTAAATTGTTTTATGGTTGTATTAACTCGTAAATATCTTTCTCAGGGATATACTTACTTGCTATCCTCACTACATTCTCTAACGTCGGTTCTCTCCTAACCCTATATATCGTGTTCCTATATTCTGGGTTTGTATTCAGTATCAATCTTATGACTTCCTCTAACACCTTCCTACCTTCTGAGTTTAGAATACCGTTCTTATCGAAGAACTCCCTATAGTTAATTAGTAGTTTAGAGAGTAAAACCTTAATAACCTTAATATTATTCTCCTTACTCAACCTACGAACACACTACCATACCTATTCAAATACACGATCTCCTTTAATTCCTTCCTCTTCTTCGGTGATGGCCTCTCATCAGGGTATCCTAACGCTAACATAGCTACTGGTACGTAATTCTTAGGTAACCCAACAATCCCTTGAATCTCACTTATATTCCTTAAAGTCTGTAGCCAGACAGTACCGAGGCCTAATGCATGAGCTGCCAGCATTATCTGCATAGTAGCGTTAGCACAGTCAACTTGGTAAGACTCAGGTGATACCTCAGTATTACATGCTACTACTATACCTACCGGTGCGTTCTCTAAAGGCTTAGCCCATACATGAACATTAGCTAACTTCTTCTTAATCTCAGGGTCTTTAACTACTATGAAGACCCATGGCTGGGAATTACGTGCACTCGGTGCATACCTAGCAACATCTAATATCTTAAGTATTAACTCATCAGGTACTGGGTCAGGTCTGAACTTCCTAATACTCCTCCTACTAATGAGGAAGTTAAGTAATTCCTCAGACATTTAATACACCTGAAGAATAGGTGGTTCAGGAGTTAAAAAATATGAGTTTAAGTAGTTAGGACTTACTTACTCCTTAGTGAGTGCTTCCTACCAAGTACCCAGAACTCCTCAGGCCACTTAGCATCTCTAGGGTCATTATAGATCCATACGAATTCGAATGGTGTTGCAGGGTCTAACGCCTCATAACCGTGGGGGGTTCCTGCAGGCACTATTATCGCCTCACCCTCCCTCAATATATACTCCTCACCATCAACTACGAACTTACCGACACCGTGGATAACTATCATCATCTCATCACTATTTGGATGTACGTGTGGTGGCATACCCTTACATGCTGACTGACATACAGTTATACCTGCAGCAACACCTTTAAACCCAGTTATATCAGGTAGTGATATTATCTTAACAATCCTGTTAGGATTTGCCTTATGATAAACGAATTCCTGATCTTCAACCCTAATAACCTTAGCCTTAGCCATACGAAACCCTAGAATACCTTACGTCTAAGTATTTAAGTCTTAACAATAATAACTAAACCCACTTCATCACGTAACTCGTTAAAGAAGGAGTGAGCCCTATATTCATTACTTCAGTATGTACGTGGTACGACTTACGGGTTCGGCATTCACAAAAATTCTTCAAAATTCTACTAAAGGGTTTTGAGGGATTCCTACTTTATAGATGGTTTAGAGGGTGCGTCAGTACCTTATCACGTTAGGAAAGTATATAAGTTGTTAAGAACTTTCATAAATCCTATACATAATCTCGTAAGACTTACTAATATCTACACCAGCTTTAATGAACTTCTCACGTACCCTCAACAACTTATTAGTGATGTTAGGGTCTTCCTTAACAGCAGTTATGAACTCATCAATCAATAACTTAAACCTACTTAACTCCTCCTCCACCCCTAAATACTTCTGTAATGTTATGTAGAGGTTTAAGTTACCGGCTAGTATAGCGGTGGCGTAGGTTTTCATGAAGTTATATGTAGGTGTGCTTAAGACCTCAAAACTACTTAAGTCGTTATTGCTTAAGTACATACTTATTAATATACCGATTGCTTGTGATATACCCATAACCTTAGTCATTAGTAGGTCATGTTCTGAGGGATCCATAACTATCCCTAAAGCCCCTCTCTCCTCAAGCCACTTAATAATCTCTAACGAAGTTCTGAACTCTTCATTAGATGTAGGTGTTAAGACTACCTTCTTTCCCTTCAGAGACCGTGTTCCAGGACCGAATAATGGGTGTGAACCTAATTTAACCCCTCTACTTAAGTACTTATGCATTAGGTCTACAGGTAATTTCTTTATAGAGCATATATCAATCACTATATGATCTTCCTTAACGTATGGTTTAACCCCCTTCAACACGTCCTCTAAAGCCTCTATAGGTACTGATAGAAGTACTATATCAGACTCCCTAACACACCTCTCTAAACTATGTACCTCCACCCCTCGGATCGACTCCTTCAACTCCAGCAACCTACTAATATCTACATCATTAGCTAATACTTTAAAACCCTCACTAACTAGTAAATTACATAACCACCTACCCATCCTCCCGGCAGCACCTATAACTGCCACACTCCTCAACATACCTCACCTCCTCCCTCAAACATAACAACATTATTATCTTGAATATAGTCTCTACATACTCTGGATCTACACCTAACTCCTGAGAAAGCCTCCTAACCTTCTCAACAACCTTAAACTCACGTTGAGTATCTAATAACTTAATACCGTTCTCAACCTTAAACCTAGCTATCTCCCTAACTATACGTAAACGCTTAGCAATTAACCTCACTAACTCCTCATCAATAGCGTCAACCTCATTACGGAGTTCTTCAAGGTATTTCATCTCAACACCCTAGGTATGACTTGAGATATGATTAAATGATCAACTAATACTATAGCTGCTACGGACTTAAGCACTGGTAACGCCCTAGGAAGTATACAGGGGTCAAACCTACCGTTAAGTCTTACCTCAACCTCCTCCAACCTACTTAAGTCTACACTCCTTTGAGGTATCTTAATAGATGATGGCGGTCTGAAAACAACTCTACAAACTATAGGCATACCGTTACTTATACCTCCTTGAACACCACCGCAATTATTAGTTAGGGTGACTACCCTCCCACCAACAACAACGAACTGGTCATTATATTGAGAACCTAACATCGAAGCTGCCTTAAACCCAACCCCGAACTCAACACCTTTAACACCGGGTACGGCGAAGAAAGCCTTAGCTAGGTCCCCTTCTAAGGTATCGAATAGAGGTTCACCAATCCCTGGAGGTACGTTATATATTAATACCTCAGCAATACCTCCAACACTATCACCTCTTAAAGCTACTTCAGTAATGACTCTCAACATCTCCTCAGATTTTTTAGGGTCAGCACACCCGACAGGACTCTCCTCAACAGCTTTCTCTAACTTATCAATATCATTAGTGTCGAGTCCTTCAACCTCTACACCACCTATATTAACAGTATGTGCTAAGACTTTAACACCTACATGTCTAAGTAGTTTAAGAGCTACAGCCCCAGCAGCAACTATAGCTGCAGTAATCCTACCAGAGAATATACCACCACCTCTATAATCGTTATAACCACCATATTTAATACGGGCGACGTAGTCTGCATGTCCAGGCCTAGGTATGTTCTTAATTAACTCGTAGTAGTCTGACCTAACGTCCTCATTAGGTATTAACATACATATAGGTGCTCCAGTAGTGGAGCCGTTGAAAACACCTGATAATATCCTCACCTTATCAACCTCACGTCTCGACGTAGATGTTATCGAGTCCTTAGGCCTACGTCTCTCTAACTCTACCTGTACATCAGACTCACTCAGCCTAAGCCCTGCAGGACATCCATCAACAACTACACCAACTCCGAATCCGTGACTCTCCCCGAATACCGTGATCTTAAATAACCTACCTAAGCTGAAGCTCATAGGACGACCTCTACCTTCACCCCTAAAGAGTTAAGGTCTTCCCAGAAGTTAGGGTATGACTTACTCACACAGAATGGGTTGTCAATAACTATGTAGTCAGAGACTAGACTAAGTAGTGAGAACGCCATAGCTATCCTATGGTCTCCGTAACTACTTACAACGCCTGGCTTAACATTCTTACAACCCTTGATTAAGACCTCATCCCCTAACACCCTAGCATCCACACCTAAATTTTTGAGGTTAGTGACGACTGCCTCAACCCTATCACTCTCCTTCAACCTACACCTACTGACACCTCTAATCACGCTAGTACCCTTAGAAACCGCAGCAAGTACTGATAGAGCTGGTAGTAAGTCTGGTGAGTCAGACACATCGTATTCAAACCCTTCTAAACCACCCCCACTCACCTCAACCCAATCACTACCTAACACAACTGAAGCACCCGACATCCTCAACACGTCTAAGACCTTCTTATCAGGTTGTAAACTACTTAAGTCTACGTTGAGGACCCTCACATAGCCGGAGATAGCACCACCTACTAAGAAGTAAGTTATTGATGACCAATCACCCTCTACAGAGAATTCAGTAGGTTTATAATTTGCTTGAGGTACTTCAAACACATCACCACTAGACACTACCCTAACTCCGAAACACTCCTGGGTCTTCAACGTCATCTCAACATAAGGCTTAGACTCTAACCTAGAGGTAATGATGATAGTTGTAGGTTCTTTAGTTAATACCGATACTATCAGTAGTGATGAGATGAATTGAGAGCTTATATCACCTCTAACCCTAGCTATACCACCCTTAAGACCACCATACGAGATTACTGGGAGGTAGTCTC
>JAJHRE010000019.1 GCA_020832985.1 Desulfurococcaceae archaeon
CTTAAAGACCAACTAGCTATGACGTATGACATGTTATAAAACATTACCGTAATTGCTACTAGAGATGCTGAGTTACTAATATCGTAAGCTCTTAACGACATCGCTAAGTTAATTAGTGATGAAGAAACACCGTTTATGAAGATTAGAGAATATATGTATGTTAAGTCGTTTAGACCATACATACATCTTGTTGATAACTTCATAAGCATCTTACACCTAATATAAGACGTCATTAGTCGATCTTAATTAAGTAGCCTCACAGATCAGCAATCCTCGATCAATACTTCACACTATTAACGTATACAATCGATTAAATTATCTATAGGTTCAATAACTATCTTAGGTATAGTACCGGTACTGAGTGAGTACTCTATTTCACTACAGTAAGGTATTATGATGTACTTCCCTACTGGAGCTACCTTCCGTAACTTAGTAAGTAATTCATCATCTATTGTAGAGTTTACTAAGTTGTTTATTACTATTACCGGTATGTTGAAGCCTAAATCATTAACGAATTTAAAGTATCTTAATGAGACATCAATAGATGTTTTAGTAGGTATTGTTACTACTACATGAGGCCCCTTTAAATACTTCATTAAAGTTAACTGTTCATCACCCATTCCTGGAGGTAGGTCTATCAATAGATAGTCTAGAGTTCCCCATAAAGTCATAGAGAGTAAGTACTTAAGAACCTCCTTCTTCCGTTCCCCTCTCAACGGTACTGGTCTATCACCTACAAACATCCTTAATGACATCACCTTAATACCATGTATCTCTAACGGTTTAAACCCTCCCTTAACTGCCTCAACACCTACTTCACTACTCATACCTAAGATGTACGGTATTGATGAACCGTGTAAGTCTGCATCAAGTATACCTACGCTAATTCCTAAATTCCTCATTCGTAGTCCAAGTAATGCTGTTATAGTGCTCTTACCAACACCACCCTTCCCAGAACCTATAAGTACTGCCCTCTTAATACCTCTTAACTTATCAAGTATCATATATTCCTTATAATCCTTGACCCCACTCATTATTTAACACCTTTAATACTTACTAATCTTACATCATACCCTGTCAATATGCTATAATCCTGAGACCCACAATTCGGGCACTTCATGAAGACGTTAATTAGGTCCGGAATGAAGTGTACCGGATTATCACACTCTACAATATCTCCGCATAGGTCTTTAAGTATGGAGTCCTTAACTGATGACCAACTCCATGAGAAACCACAATAATTACATTTAAATGTAGTCTCCTCACTGACGATCACGTACTTAACATTACCTAACCCATACTCACTACTCAATATCTTAAGCAGTTCCAGTAATACCTCCTTATCTATCTGAGCTAGATCACCTACAGATACTGTAACTTCTGAAACCTCACTTAACCCTTCTTCCCTCATCAACGACTTTACACTCAGTACTATACCTTCGGCTACCGAGTATTCATGCACTATCGATACCCCATACAACCTCTAAAAAACATTTTTAAGTACATACTAAAACACCTATACTACTGACTAATTAGTTATTAAGAACTAATGCTTTCTCCAATGATGAATACTTACTTAACAACTCATTAACACTTTGATACATACCTAACACAGCTCTATAGCAAGAGCCTTCAAGCAATTTATGACGTTCTCTATATGTAACCATGTAGTTTAATTCTAAATCCCTCCTCACTAACTCTTTATACACTTCTCCAGGATCTCTAACACCACTACTTATCATGTTAGCTATTAGTAAAGCCCAGGCTAATGCCTTATCCTTAGCTCTCTGTATGAAGATGTCTGTATTATCACTAACGTAACCGAAGTGTGCTACTGTAATGTAGTTATATGTAGACCGCAGTAACTTATCTATGCTTTTCATATATTCAACTAGGTTGAAGGGCGGTACTGAGATTGGATATATTCTACCATTGAAGAAATTACCTAAAGCATCACCAGATACTAGGATGTTATAAGGCTCTATAATATAGGATATGTGATGAGATGCGTGTCCAGGGGTATGTATAGCTCTGACTGTAACACCACCTAAATCTATGATTGAGTTATCCTCTAATCCAGCTAAGTTATTAGGCTCTATAGGTTCTAAAGGTCCGAAAACATATGCTAGGTCTCCTAAGACTTCCTTAGAAGCCTCCCATAAACGACTAGGGTCAATTAAGTGTTTAACACCTCTCGGATGGACATATACTTTAACATTGTCAAGTAACTTAACTAACTTCCCTAAACCCCCACTATGGTCTAGATGTATATGGGTTAATGCTATATACCTTATACGTACATCACTAAACTCAGTACTTAATAAATTAACTAATTCATTAACGTTAATAACAGGTCCGGGATCTATTAGTAACGCACCTTTATCACCTATTACGAGATGGGTTGACAACCAATTACTTAGTCCAAGTATCTCCACATCAAGTATGTATACATTCTCACACATCTTAATGACTTTACTCATGACCCCACCATAATAACTCATACGTACAGATGGGATTATATAGTCTTCTAGATATGGAACTACTAATCATGTGATTAGAGTTCTAGTACCCACTTACTCCTATCTTTATAATCCATGAGCTTTACACCTAATTTCATCAACTCACTTCTAATCCAATCAGCTGTTTCGTAATCCTTAACCTCCCTATGCTTCTGCCTAATAATCACTAACAATTCTATCAACTTATTAAGTAACTCTTCCTTAACTCCAGTATATATATAATTGTCTAATACACCGAGAACTTCATTAAACTCTCTCATGATTGAGTACGCTTTAAGAACAGATGCTAGAGTAGGTTTCTGCTCTAAATCTCTAAACACTAATGTTGTAAGTTCGTGAACACATGCTAAAGCCTTAGGAGTGTTTAAGTCATCATCCATAGCTCTATAGAAGGACTCTCTAATATTGCTTAACTCCTTTAATATACTAATACCACGTTCATCTAAGTAATGTGTCGGTTCTACCTCAGTTAGTAATTTCTTAAGTAGATTTACAGAACTTACTAACCTATTAAATAACTTATTAGCATTCTCTAAATACTCCTCTGAAAACTCTAGAGGTGTTCTATAATGTGCTGATAAGACCCATAGCCTAAGAACTTCAGGTTTAACCTTATTAAATATGTCTTTAAGGTATATAACATTCCCTAAAGACTTACTCATCTTTTCCTTCCTAATAGTTAGGTAACCTACATGGAACCAATACTTTACCCAAGGTCTTAAGCCAAACCTAGCTTCGCTCTGAGCCCTTTCATTCTCATGATGAGGGAATATTAGGTCTTGACCACCACCATGAATATCGAATTGACTGCCTAAGTACTTAGAACTCATGACTGAACACTCTATATGCCATCCAGGCCTGCCTTTACCCCAGGGAGACTCCCAATACGGTTCGCCAGGTTTAGCTGCCTTCCATAATGCGAAGTCGTAAGGTTTTTTCTTCTCAGCTAGGAATTCCTCCTCCTGCCTCCATTCTGTACGGTCTAACCTACCTGATAACTCACCATAGTGTGGGTAACTATCAACACTAAAGTATACACTACCTGAGGGTGTTACGTAAGCATAGCCTTTAGATATTAAATCCTCTATAAACTCTATAATATCTTTAATATGGTCTGAAACCCTAGGATGTATATGTATTTTAATGTTCAACCTATTAAGCATGTCAATATAGTCCTTAATATACCTCTCAGTTATTACTTCCCAACTTACGTTCTCATCATTAGCTTTCTTAATTATCTTATCATCTATATCAGTAATGTTCTGAACATGTAGTACGTCATACCCTTTAAGGCTTAAGTATCTCTTAAGGACGTCGGCAGCTACATAAGCTCTAGCATGACCTATATGCATGTAGTCGTAAACTGTTGGACCGCAGAAATACATCTTCACTCTAAACTCATTTAATGGTTTAAATTCCTCAACTCTCTTACTTAACGTGTTATATAGCATTAACACAAATGGGGACCACCTGAGTTATCATTACCTTAAAACTTAAAAACATTCTCCTAGGTACTACATTTTAATTCTCTACACACTCCAAGTACTAATTCATTAACATCCTCTACATAAACTATCTTAGAAGTCCTCCTATCATCTATATATGGAGCTATGTATTTAACCTTATCAGTAGGTAATCCTTTACCACCTAAAACGAAGGTGGGTTTACCCTCATCATAAGCTGTTACTATCTCTTGGAAAGTACCTCCAGCACCTCCTAAAGCTACTAGTACATCGCTAGTACGTACTAGTATAACACTCCTTAACCTATATGAGGTACCGCTCTTAATGACTAATGAGTTCTCAGGATAGCTGATGTTTTCTAACTCTATCGGAGGTATTATCAATACTTTAACCCCTAATGATAGAGCCTCATCAACTAATACTTTCATTAACCCCCAATACCCACCTACAACTAAGACTAACTCATTACCACAGCAACTTACTAAGCCTTTAACGAATTCCTTAGTATCGTTAATTAAGTCAGGAGGTGCCTCACCACTATATGCCGCAATCCCTACATACTTCATATGCTAGACCTAGCTAGAATATTAGTACTAAGTTTAAAATCATTAGTTCTTCAGTTGAGGATAACATCTTCATTATATCTGCTCAGCTCTTCCTCATCACTTCAATTAATTTAATGTGTATTAACTTATAACGTTAACTTATTAAGAACTTATCAAGTATAACTAGATCGGGATATATATGGATGTTAAGGAGAAGCTAGAGTTGATAGGGAGGAATACTGTTGAGGTCATAACTCTTGATGAGCTTAAAGAGAAGCTGGAGATGGGGGTTAAACTCAAAGGGTATTTAGGATTTGAACCCAGCGGTCTATTCCATATTGGTTGGTTGATATGGGCTCTAAAGTATAGAGACTTAGTCAACGCTGGTGTTGAGATGTATTTACTTGCAGCTACTTGGCACGCATGGATAAATGATAAATTCGGTGGTGATATGAAACTCATTAGACTTGCTGCAGATCACGTAGTATCAGTTCTTAGGTATCTCGGCGTTGATATAAGTAGGGTTAAGGTAGTAGATGCTGAGGATTTAGTTGATGATAAGGACTACTGGGGTATTTTGATTAAGGTAGCTAAATCCGTATCGTTGGCTAGGGTTAGGAGGGCTTTAACTATAATGGGTAGGAAGAGTGAGGAGGGTGAGACTGATTTCTCCAAACTTATATACCCGTTAATGCAGGTTACCGATATATTCTACCTAGACCTCGACATAGCTTTAGGTGGTTTAGATCAGAGGAAGGCGCATATGCTTGCTCGGGATATAGCTGAGAAGTTAGGGTTTAAGAAACCTATAGCTATCCACACACCATTGCTGACTTCACTTCAAGGTATTGGTAGGATGGACGTCAAAGGTGAGATAGATGACGTGTTATCAGGTGTTAAGATGAGTAAATCACGTCCTGAATCAGCGATATTTATAACAGACTCTGATGAGGTTATAAGAAGTAAGGTCTTTAATGCTTACTGCCCACCACGTCAGGTGGAGTTCAACCCGGTAGTAGAGTTAGCTAAGTATATAATATTCTATGAAGAACCTAAAGAAGTAGTTATAGAACGTCCGGAGAGGTATGGTGGGCCTATAAGTATTAGTAGGTATAAAGAGCTTGAGGAGTTATACCTTAACGGGTCCCTACATCCTGCGGATTTAAAGTCATTCGTAGTTAAACACCTCATAGACATCATCAGACCTATACGTGAGAAAGTCCTTAACGAATCTAAGGAGTTAGTAGAAGTACTCTCAAAACATATTAGTAGGTAACTATAATATGAAGTCGTGAAGGTCTGAAATACCTCTTATGTATAGGTACAGAATAGCTTCCCTATAACCTAGAGAAACCCTAACCACGTGGACTGGCTTCCAGTTAGGTATTTCAAAGTCTAGAGTTACTATTCGAGTACCTAACCTCGTCTCCCTACTCAATTTAGGTTTAAGCATTTTATTAACTGAAGTCAGTAGGTACATGTATATTACAGTAGCATCACTTAACGAGACATTGAAGAAGTCATCATTGATGAACTCAATCCTATCAATGACTCCTAACTTCCTAGCCCTCTCCTCAGCCCTAGCGATTAATTCCTTATTAATCTCAACACATACAGCCTTAGCACCTCTTAAAGCTGCCTCGATAACCACCCTACCATCACCACAGCCTAAGTCATAAACAACATCACCTGACCCTACCTTAGCTAAGCCCATTATGTATGGGAGTAACTCGTCCTTAGTAGGTACCCACGGAGCTAGAGAACTACCACCATTTAACGTCTGAATAAATATACTGAGGTTCTCTAATTCCTCCTCAATCACTTTAACCCCCAAAATCTTTAGATATTGACGGAGGACTTATAAGTAATTATTAAGCCCGAACTCCTCAACCACTAACACATGATTTAATCCTTCCTAAACCTCCCTTAAAGCTGAAGGCGTTAATCCCCTTAGCCCTTAATGTTGAAGCCCAAACACTACTTAATTGACCGCTATCACAGTAGGTAATAACTGGTCTATCCTTAGGTAGTTCTGAAATATCTATATCGTAAATACTTACAGCGTTTGGGTAGTGCCATACCTCAAACTCCTTCTTATCCCTAACATCTACAACTACAGCATTATCGGGTATGAAGTCTAACTCTATAGTGAACTCCCTTAATATGTCGTATACGTCCGTACTGAGTAAGTCGTAGACTTTAACAGAGTTTACTAACTCACTAACTACCTCAACACCTACTTTCGAAGACTCACTAATCAAAGCGTTTAAATCAGCCCTAGTTGTAACTGGTCCTGACGCAATGTTGCAGAGTTCTAAAACTTTAGAGGAATCTTCATAAGTACCTAAGTACCTGGCTAACTTAATTATCTCGTCCTTATCCATAGATATTAACGGTCTTAGAATAGGTAACCTATACTCTACCGGTAGGCTCTCCTCAATAACTCTTAAGTTTTTAAGTGTTTGAGATGATGCCTGACCTAACGACTCACCAGTCCCTACAGCATCATAACCGTACTTACGAGCTAATTCCAAAGCTATTAAATACATAAACCTACGTAGAACTACTTGACGGTAATCACTCCTCACACTCTTCAATATATAACTTACTAAGGTGCTTAAGTCTATTAAGAATATTTTAGGGTTGTAACCGTACAACCTCATAGCTAACTTCTTAATGACTTTCAACACATTGAAAAGGTTTTCGTAACTACCCATGATGTAGTGGAGTATATCCACCTCAACACCTCTCTTAGCTATTAACCATGAAGCTACTACAGAATCAAACCCACCTGAGACTAACATTAAAACCCTACCCTCAACACCTATAGGTAGGCCGTTAACACCCTGCCAACACTCACGGTAAAAGTATACCTTATCACCTCTAACCTCTATGAAGACCTCTACTTGAGGGTTATCTAGGTCAACACCACTAGAGTACTTCCTCAACACCTCACCAACAGCTTTTGCAACATCAACTGATGTGAATGTATGCTGACCTACCCTCCTAACCCTAACAGCGAACTTCTTCCCAGAAACTACATCCTTGAAGAATTCCTCACTTAATCTACATATATCACTTAAATCCTTAAACTCAAACATAAATGCCTTACATACTTTATGAACACCGAATACATCCTTAATTACACCTTCAACACCTTCATCACAATCAGCATATATTATACCTTCAGATACTTTAACATCACTACATCTGAGCCCATGCCTTCTTAAAGCTTCTAATATATTACTTACTAATTTATTCTCAAACCTAGGTCTGGTCCTATGAGATTTTAGGGGTATCTCACCACTAACTTTAACTATGTATAACATCCCTTTCCTACCATCCCAAAAATATGGGAGTTTAGCCAGATTAAAATTAAATTATGACTAACTCATAAACAGTATTAGTAAGTTGTAACTCGCTATATATGTTATAAAGACTAGTGATACTACACTCATCAACTTAATTAATATGTTTATTGAAGGTCCTGAAGCATCTTTAAGAGGATCACCTACTGTATCACCAATTACTGCTGCTTTATGAGCTTCACTACCTTTACCACCATACTTACCCTCCTCAATATGCTTCTTAGCATTATCCCAAGTATTCCCTACATTACCTTGGAATAAACCTAAGAGTAAGCCGGTAATTATCGATGCGAATAACATCCCTCCTAAGGCGTACGGACCTAACGTGAAACCTACTATGATTGGTGCTATAATCGCTACCAACCCAGGAAGTATTAACCTCCTAATAGCTGCTGTAGTCACTATAGAGACTACCCTACCATAGTCAGGTTTCTCCTTAAACTCCATAATCCCCGGCTTCTCTCTAAACTGCCTCCTTATCTCATCAATAAGTGTAAATGACGTATCGCTAACAGCCATAATAACTAACGCTACAAATAATGCAGGTAATGTAATACCTATGAAACTACCTGAAATAATTAGAGGGTCCATCAATGATAACCTCATCCTTAAAGTATCTAAGGATAGACCTAACTTACTTGCGTAAGCAGCTAAGAATGCTAGAGCTGTTAATGCTGCGGAACCTATAGCAAAGCCCTTCGAGATGGACTTCATGGTATTACCAGCAGCATCTAATTTATCAGTTATAGCTCTAACTTCTTTGCCCAGACCTGCCTGCTCAGCAATCCCTGCAGCGTTATCAGTTATAGGTCCGTAAGCATCAGCAGATACTACAATACCTGTAAGTGCTAACATACCAACCGCAGCTAATGCAACACCGTAAATCCCGTACCAGAAACCTCCATAACTATAGAGTATGTAGTATGATATAAGTTCCGCGATAGCTATACCAACAGATGGTATAGCTACACTTAAGAATCCGTAGGAAAATCCTGAAAGTATAGTTAGTGCGGGCCCCATCTGAGACATTTTAGCTACCTTAGCTACGGGGGGTTTATCCTTATTAGTGAAGTAATCAGATGTTAGACCAACTATGATACCAGCTATTAAACCAGCTATAATTACTAACCAAACCCTAATCCCTGCATCAAAACCTAACATATAGGTAGATATTGGATAGGAAATCAACGCTATAATGACTGCCCCTACGATACTTGCTAATGTAAGTGGTTTTGAAGGGTCACCCCCTTCCCTAACCCTCACTACGAATGTAGCTAGTATTGAGGCTATGATACCAGCTGATGAAACTACTAGAGGGTATAGAACCCATGACACAACATTCTTAACTGTAAATACTGTTGCAGCTATTATCATTGTCGAGATTATCGCACCAACGTAAGACTCGAATAAGTCTGCACCCATACCAGCAACATCACCTACATTATCACCTACGTTATCAGCTATTACTCCAGGGTTTCTAGGGTCGTCCTCAGGTATTCCTTTCTCTACCTTACCAACGAGGTCAGCACCGATATCAGCTGCCTTAGTATAGATACCCCCACCAGCTCTAGCAAATAAAGCTACTGTACTAGCACCGAAGCTATACCCTAATATATCATTTACTACATCAATACTACCACCGTACATTACATATTGTAAGGCAATCATTAAAGTACCGATACCTACTACGGAGAGTCCCATGACAGAACCTCCTTTAAAAGCTATACTAAGGGCTTTACTTAGACCGTAGTTCTTAGCAACATTAGTAGTCCTGACGTTAGTATTCACAGCTACGTACATTCCTAGAAATCCAGCTATAGCTGATGATATAGCCCCTAAGATATATGAAATAGCTAACCTGTAAGATATAAACGATGTAGCTACAGCTATAACCATAGCTATAATGAATATTACTGTATACTGCCTCCTAAGATATGCTGAAGCACCTTCCTTAATAAACTCTGCAATCTCAACCATCCTACCCTCACCAGGCGGGGTTTTAAGTATTATGAACGTTAGTACTATAGCATACAGTATCGCGATCAAACCAGTGATAATCGGTACTTCAATCATCTACCATCACCTTGATAATCATTTACAAAGCCTTTATAAGTCTTAATTATAAATTTTAACATGATCAGGGTAGGCATCACTGATTAGACATAGCTAAATAAAGTATTTACTTCTAAATTATAAATTATGATAATTTATAATTTACTAATGATTATAATATCATAAGTACTTAATAATCTCTTCAATAGCTACTCTAATAGCTTCTCTAGAATTTAACCTAGGTTTCCAACCTAATGAACATAACTTACTCACATCAAGTAGCATAAACTTAACATCACCTACCCAACCCCTACCATCCGATGTAGTCATTACATGGTGAAACTTAACATCCTTTAACCCCAACTTACTCACGACTTCACTAGCGATCTCATCAACATCTATCCAATCGATATTTCCTACATTGAACACCTCATAACTACTCTTCAAACCCTCCGCATTCTCCATGATGGTATTTATAGCTGTTATTAAGTCACTGATATGTAAGTAACTCTTCCTCTGCTTACCATCACCTAAGATTTCCAACTTCTCCGGATTACTACGTAACTTCTTGATGAAGTCCACTATAACCCCATGACTTTGTCTAGATCCGACGATATTAGCTAACCTTAATATAATACTTTTAATCCCGTACAACCTACTATACGTTATTATTAGATTCTCAGAAGCTAACTTACTAGCACCGTAGACTGATATAGGCTCTAACGGTGAGTAGTTCTCAGGGGTAGGTATCACTTTAGCATCTCCGTAGACAGTACTACTACTTGTGAATACTAATGATTTAACATTATTAAGTCGACAAGCTTCTAAGACGTTAAAAGTCGCTAATACGTTATCATTAAAGTGTACTCTAGGTTCTGTTAACGAGGTCCTCACCTCCGGATTTGCTGCTAGATGGTATACTACATCAACGTTTTTGAAGAGGTTGAGTAGTTCATCACTGAAGGATTTAAGATCTGTATTAACGAATTTGATATCACCGCTTAAGACATATTTCTCTATATATTCATACTTCCCAGAACTCAAGTTGTCAATAACTACTACTTCAAATCCCTTCCTAAGGAGGTCTTCAACTACATGTGATCCTATAAAACCAGCCCCACCAGTTACTAATGCCTTCAAAACATATCACCACATATTAACTAAACTATAAGGACAGTCTAAAACCCTTCTTCAGACCACCTAACCTTAAAAGCTTCATATACTCTATATCAACATCACCCCTAAGAGGCCAAGGACTTGAAGGCTTTCTAATACTATTGACTTTAACTATCAGATCAACTAACTTACTAACTTTCTCCTCCCTACTTAACGTGCTCTTAATAATGTCTATGGTTGGTATGCTTACATAGCTATTTAAACATGGCATTAAACTACCGTTAGGTAATACCCTAATCCTACTACACCCAGCACAGAATATAGGGTTTAATACAGGTCTTACAACCTCTACGGTAACCCCAGTCGGTAACACATATATAGGTCTGTTATGTAACTCACCTCTAACTAAGATCTTAGTAGCCTTACCCTCTAACTCCTTAATAAGTCCATCTAGAGATGAGTGGTAATTAGTAAATACTTCCTTACCCCTACCTACAGGGTGTAACTCTATTAACTGGACATGAACTCCTAAACCTTCTGCAAACCCTATAATATCCCATAACTCATCATCGTTAATACCTTTTAAAACTACAGAATTTATCTTAACCTTATCAATACTGTATTGAAGGGTATTCCTAATGTTAGAGATGACCCTATCTAATGCTTTAACACCAGTTATTACCTCATATCTATCACT
Organism: Desulfurococcaceae archaeon; assembly: GCA_020832985.1. Classification (GTDB taxonomy): domain Archaea; phylum Thermoproteota; class Thermoprotei_A; order Sulfolobales; family NBVN01; genus CAZZLT01. The sequence goes on from JAJHRE010000019.1 coordinate 11,761, forward strand.
TCTTAACGTATGTAGGCTTATATTAACCCTATTTAACCCAGCATCAACTAAATCCCTAATGTACTCCCCTAAATAGAATCCGTTAGTAGTCATAGAGAGGTCCTCAGCTTTACCGTAATCCTTCAATACCCTAACAATATCAACTACATCACTTCTTAAGAGTGGTTCACCACCAGTGACTTTATACTTCCTAATACCTACATTAGATAATGCCTCAGCCAGAATACCTATATCATCAAAACTTAACTCATCACTTACTATGTACTGAGAACCTTCTCTATGACAGAACAAACACTTATAGTTACACCTTAATGTGATAGCAAATCTAACATTAAGTAACTGCCTTCCATACCTATCAACTAATACCGTAGTGACACCAATTATAATAACTGTTAAGCTAAAATATCCTTTCTAAATAAATAACTACTATCTAAACCACTACATAAAATATTAAAACTTTATTAATGTTGTTTACTAACCATAAAATAATTAAATCCCTCCAAGATTAAACGATTAAATTTATTAACATGAATTTATTTAATATGATTAGAACTACAGTGCTAAGCATATAGTAACAAGACGGTGGTAATCGTTAAGACCGGTGGTAATGAATGAGAATGAATAATGGTATATGTCCTAAATGCGGTAGTAAACTGGCAACTGCTATTGAATCTGAAAGTAGTAGCGATGGTGTGAAGACCGTTAGGTATGTAAGTAGGTGTAGAGGCTGTAATGAGGTAAATATTATTGAGGAAGTCATTATAAGACGACAAGGGAATCACTTAGAAATACTCTTAAAGAAATAATTTTTCAACACTCAATAAATGTTTTATACCCATACCTCCAGTATTCTAGGGGGATGAAATTCCATCAAATCTTTTATCATCAACTAGTATTAAGCAAGGTACTAAATACGTAGTGAATGTGTTAGTGGAGAGATGTAAGGAGTGTGGTCTCTGTATAAATGTCTGTCCTAAGGGTGTCTTAGTTAGGGGTGAGGAATACAACTCTCGTGGATATAGGTATGTAGTCCCTAAGAACATCGATAATTGTATAGGCTGTAAGTTGTGTGAGTACATATGCCCAGATATAGCCATATTCGTAGTTAGAGGTGTAGGTTATGAAGGTTGAGTATTTAACAGGTAATTACGCTATAGCTGAGGGAGCCATGACGGCTGGGTTAAAATTCTATGCTGGATACCCCATAACCCCGTCATCCGAGATTTTCGAATACTTAGCTAAGGAGTTACCTAAGGTAGGAGGTATTGTAGTACAGTTTGAGGATGAGATAGCCTCTATAAATGCTATTATAGGTGCTTCGTGGGCTGGTGTTAAAGCAATGACAGCTACGAGTGGTCCTGGTTTTAGCCTAATGCTTGAGGGGTTAAGCCTAGCCATCATGATTGAAACACCTCTAGTTATAGCTTACGTCATGCGTACAGGACCTTCAACAGGCATCGCTACTAAGTCAGGTCAATACGATGTTATGCAGGTTAGATGGGGTGCTCATGGTAATTACGAGATCGTTGCATATGCTCCTTGGTCTGTTCAGGAGGCCTACGACCTAACTATTAAGTCGTTCAACGTGTCTGAACTCCTTAGAATTCCTGTAATTCTACTCTCAGACGCTACCTTAGTTCATTTATGGGAGAGAGTAGTTATGAAGGGTCCTGGGGAGGTAGTCATAGTAGATAGGAAGAAACCTAAAGTACCTAAGGATATGTATAAACCTTATGAACCAGATGAAGACTTAGTACCTCCTATGGCGTGTTTTGGTGAGGGATATAGGGTATTAGTTGAGTCTTTAACTCATGATGAGAGAGGCTATTATAAAACAACTAATGAGGTGCAGAGAAAACTTGTTTGGAGGTTAGTTAATAAGGTGAGAAAGAATAAACACTTAGTAGTTGACTCAGCATCATATTTCGTAGATGATGCTGAATACGTCATAGTAGCTTATGGAACTACTGCTAGGTCTGTTTATGCGTTAGTGAAGGAGTTAAGAAGTAAAGGTGTTAGGATAGGCCTCTTCAGACCTAAGTCTCTATGGCCTATAGATGATGATGCCCTCGTTAAAGCTTGTAGTAAGGCTAAGAAAGTCTTCGTCGTCGAGAATAACGTAGGTGTTTACGTGAATGAGGTATGCAGGTTTTTAAAGAATAAAGATGTGATATCGATACCTGTAATAGATTTAGATATCCCCTCACCTGAGGATATACTTAACGTTATGAGGGAGTGGTTATGAGTCACCCATTAGATCGTTACTTAAGAACTGATAGACTACCACATATATGGTGTCCAGGCTGTGGTATAGGTATAGTTGTCTCAGCCATGCTTAGAGCTATAGATAAACATATAAGTGAAGGTCACTTCAGTCATGATGATGTTGCAGTAGTTTCAGGTATAGGATGCGCTGCTAGAGCTACGTTATACCTAAACTTCGACAGTGCTCACGTGATACATGGTAGAGCTATACCCTTCGCAATCGGTTTGAAGTTAGTAAAACCGAGGTTAAAGGTGATAGTCATTGGTGGTGATGGTGATATAGCCGCTATAGGAGGTAATCACCTACTCCATGCAGCTCGAAGGAATGTTGACTTAACAGTTATAATGGTTAATAACATGATTTACGGTATGACCGGAGGTCAAGTAGCTCCAACTACACCACCAACCATATACACCACTACAACACCTTACGGTAACTATGAGTACCCTATAAACGTCATTAAGTTGCTTTCAGCGTTGAACACTAATTACGTAGCTAGAGCTTCGATAACCCACCCACATTTGATAGAGAGGTACATATATAAAGCCTTAAGTATTGAGGGATTAGCATTTATAGAGGTATTATCTACATGTCCTGAAGTCTTCGGCAGACATCTAGGTTTTAAGAATGCTGTCGAGTTCTTTAATAAACTTAAAGAGATGGTTAGACCTTACGAGAAACCACCTATTGAGAGATCTGATATTGTATGGGGTAATGAGATAGTTATTGGTGAGTACGTCATAAACAATAGAGAAGGATTTGTGAGGAGTGTATATAAGTCTTTAAATAAGTGGTGTAAGGGGTGAGTTTGATGAGATACGAACTCTTAGTAGTTGGTCGTGGTGGTCAGGGAGTCCTACTACTAGGTAGGATTTTAGGACTAGCTGCTGCTAAGTACTGTAACTTATACGTAACTAGCTGTGAATCTTACGCAGCTGAGACTAGAGGTGGTGATTCGAGGGTTGACTTAATATTAGCGTCGTCAGAAGATGAATTAGATTATATAAAGGTTAGAGGAGCTGATATAGCGTTATTCCTACACCCAAACTCCCTAGCTAAATTCTCTAATTTATTAAAAGACCGTTCTAAAGTATTTATCGATAGTTCCTTCCCTATACAATCATTAGGGATACGTAATGTTGAACTGATTAAAGCTCCGTATACTAAGCTGGCTGAGAAGGAGCTTAAGAATGTAAGAGTTGCTAATATGGTAGCTCTAGGGCATTTAGTAGGTACCCTAAAAATACTAACTCAGGAATCTATTGAGAGAGCTATAGATGACTTAGTCAGTACTGAATGGAGAGATCTGAATAAGAAGGCTTTTAAATTAGGGGTTAGGATTACCAATGATGAACACTAACATCATAAAACTTAAAAATTCTAGTAAGACACCTTACTCTAGGTTACGTAGATATAGGTGAGTTAATGTCGACATCTGTCACTATATACTCAAATAAGAATATAGATGCTATATTCGCTGCAGCTGCATTAGCTACAACACTCTCTAGGAAGAATTATAGAGTGTTTATAGAATTTCTAAATAACCCTGATTCAGAGAAGTTAAATATTATCAATTCGTACGCTATAGACCTAACACATGTCAACAACATCGTTATTAGGAACTCCATAGCTATAGTTCACATACCTACGAAGAAGTTAGGATTAATTTATAAATATGATAATGATGGAAGGTATAACGTATCGATGAAGTTAAGTAATATTAACTCAACTTTGGAAGTAGCTTTAGAATACGTTAAAACACTTAATGATAATATTAGAGTCCCTCAAGAAATATTAAGAGATCTAGCATGTATAAAGTCTAAGGATATTTCTAAATTAACACGTCTTGGGAGAACGATATATTATGCGTATAAATGGGGTGTTGGTAAGAATGATACTTTACTCTCTATATATAACTACGCATATAATCTCTTCACATCCAAGATCATTAAAGTCAGTAGTGATTTAGAAAGAGATGCTAAGAATTACGAATACGCTCTATCCTTAATTAATAAAGTTATTAATGAAGAGAAATATACGGTATTTGAAGACTTAGCCACCATGATACTCTCAGGTAATTATATTGAGGATGAGTTCCTGAAGAATAACTTACAGTATTTAAAGGTAGTAGCTAATGAATTACTTAATAACCTATGTAAAAAACATAAAATGGCGTTACTCGTTAATGAGAACACCAATGGATATGAGATAAGATTATGTATTAATAAGAATCTTAATCTAGACCCTAATAAAATAATTAACAACATACCGGAGCTATTAAACCTAGTTAATTACTCAATATATAAGTCATACATCACAATAACATTTAAGAATCCTGAAGCATCAACATTAGATAACGTTATGAAGCTATGTCAGACGATAATATCTAACAGCATACAACTCATTAAGAGTCAATCTTCTTGACATATCCCTACATGTTGAAATGCCTAAATATTAATATTAGTTTAAACCTACATACTGATATAACTATATGGTGTAGGCAATGGCTTATATGGTCGATATATCTAAGAAGGAGAATGTTTATAGAGAAGCAATAGCTGAAGGCTTTATAAGGTTGAGGAAAGAGACTGTAGAACTCATTAGGAGAGGTGCTATTGAGAAAGGTGATGTAATTACTGTATCTAAGATCGCTGGAATATTAGCAGCTAAAAAGGTCTCTGAATTATTACCTCTATGTCATACAATCCCATTAACACATGTAGATATAGATTTAAAATTATTAGATGACGGTATAAAGGTAACTACTGTTGTTAGAACTAACGCTCAAACAGGTGTTGAGATGGAGGCGCTAACAGCTACCTCAATAGCTTTACTGAATATTTGGGATATGGTTAAAAAATATGAAAAGGATGAGATGGGGCAATACCCGGAAACAGTAATAACTAATATAAGAGTTGTACGTAAGTATAAATCATCAACTTAACGTCAAGATAACTCCGTAATATTATTGAGGATTCATAAGTTTTCATGTGTTTTAATATTAATTATATTTAAATATTGAGATTTCCCTATGTTATGAATTCTGATAACTCCTCCATCAGTACTTTGAGGGTATGTGGGGGGATTAGTAATGCTATACCTAAGTTCTTTATAGAGAACATAGACTTAACCCATAAAACCTTACCACCACTACCTAAGTAACCCCTAATAAACGATTTAATGAAGTCCTTGAAATTCTCAACATCAACTACATACTTATAACTAGCAAAGAACATAGTAAGTATTAAATCCCAACCAAAGAGGACCTCATTAGAAGTTACTACAGCTTGTTCAGCATCTATAACCCAAATTCCTCGATCATTTATTACGAAATTAGATGGCTTAACATCACCTAAAACATAACCTCTCGAATGTATCTCTGCTAATGCCTTACTAAGTAACTCACATGATTCCCTATCATATGATAACTTCCTACCATCAACATACTCCCTCACTATTATTAAGCTCCCCTCATCAACTTCGTAAAGTCTTGGAACACTATAGAATCTACCACTACCTAAGTTGAAAAAGCTTAACTCCCTCCTAAACCTCTCTAAGGGGTTTATAGTGAAGGGGTAAGAGGCCTTATAGAATATAGATGGTGGTAGCCACTTAAGAATACCTACCTCACTTGAGAACCTCTTCCTAACTACTCTCAAACCATTAACTTCTAATATATCTATCTGTCCTAAAAGCATATCCAAGTCTACTGTTTGAGCTTGAGTAAATCTCTTCAAATACTTTAAAACTTCATTCAGTAACTCCTTAAACTCACCACCTACCATAACTACTCAACTTGTTCTCTAAGATCTAACTTAATTAAATATAAATAACCTAATCAAAATAAGCTTATAATTCCTACAGTGTAGATGTTATAAGGTTAGCAGTAATGGTTAAGTATAAGTCTGTAGAATATATTCAGAAGTTAATGTCTGATTTAGAGAGGGTTAGGAATATAGGTATTATAGCACATGTAGACCACGGAAAAACAACAACTACAGACTCACTACTAGCTGCTGCCGGAATAATTTCAAGTAAGGTCGCTGGTGAGGCATTAGCTATGGATTACCTAGATGTTGAGCAACGGAGGCAGATGACTGTAAAAGCTGCGAACATAAGCTTATACCACGAATACGGTGGTAAGGCTTACGTAATTAACCTTATAGATACTCCAGGACATGTAGACTTCACAGGTAAAGTAACTAGATCGCTTAGAGTACTAGACGGTGCTATAGTTGTGGTTGATGCTGTTGAAGGTGTTATGACCCAGACCGAGACAGTATTACGTCAAGCACTTGAGGAGAGGGTTAGACCTTTACTCTTCATTAATAAAATTGATAGATTAATTAAGGAGTTAAGACTACAACCTCAAGAAATCCAACAAAGATTTATCGAGATAATAAAAGATGTTAACGTATTAATTCAGGAGTATGCCGATCCGGAATTCAGGGATAAATGGATTTTAGACCCAGCTAAAGGTATGGTTGCCTTCGGATCTGCCAAGGATAAGATTGGTTTGACAGTCCCAGCAGCTCAGAAGAAAGGTATTAAGGTATTAGATGTTATTGAGGCTTATAGGAAGGGTAGGGAAGCTGTTGAAGAGTTACAGAAGGTTATACCGTTACATGAGAGCTTATTAGATATGGTTGTTAAATTCATACCTAATCCTATCGAGGCTCAATCATATAGGATCCCTAAGATATGGAAGGGTGATATAGACTCTGAAGTAGGGAAGGCTATGTTGAGAGCTGACCCTAACGGCCCGATAGTCTACTTAATTAATGATATGAGGGTAGACCCACATGCAGGTTTAGTAGCTACTGGTAGGGTGTTATCAGGTACTTTAAAACCTGGTGTTGAGGTCTGGTTAATTAATGCTAGAACTTCGCAAAGAGTGCTTCAGGTAGGTCTTTACATGGGTCCTTATAGAGAGGTTGTCGACTACGTAACAGCCGGTAATATCGCTGCTGTATTAGGTCTTGATAAGGCTAGAGCAGGTGAGACTGCAGTATCTATGGAGGTTAAAGATGTGGTGGTACCTTTTGAAAAGCTTCACTATATCTCAGAACCCGTAGTTACTATGGCTATAGAGCCTAAGAAGACTACAGACCTTATGAAGTTAGTTGATGCTTTGAGGAAGATGAGTATAGAAGATCCTAACTTAGTCGTTAAGATTAATGAGGAGACTGGAGAGTATTTAATTTCAGGTATGGGTCATCTACACTTAGAGATAGTATTAACACTACTTAAGGAGGTCTACGGCTTAGAAGTTGAGACATCACCACCAACAGTAGTCTATAGGGAGAGTATAAGAGCTTCCTCACAAGTTATTGAGGGTAAATCACCTAATAAACATAATAGGTTGTATGTCAGTGTAGAACCTCTTAATGAAGAGACTATAAAGTTAATCCAGCAAGGAGTTATTATAGAGGATATGGATGCTAGGGAAAGAGCTAAGATATTAAGGGATAAGGCAGGTTGGGATTATGATGAGGCTAGGAGAATTTGGGCTATAGATGAGAACATTAACGTACTCATAGATAAGACCTCAGGTGTTCAGTACTTGAGAGAGGTTAAGGATACTATAATTCAAGGTTTTAGACTTGCTATGAGGGAAGGTCCCTTAGCTATGGAGCCTGTAAGGGGTGTTAAGGTAATACTACATGATGCGTTAATTCATGAAGACCCTGCTCACCGAGGACCTGCCCAATTATACCCAGCTATTAGAAACCCGATATACGCCGGTATGCTACTCTCCAGACCAACATTACTAGAACCTATTCAGAAGATAGATATTAGAACTCCTTCAGACTTTATGAGTGGTATCATATCAGTTTTAAGTAAGAGGAGGGGGAAGATACTCAACGTTATTCAACTAAGTGGTAATTTAGTTAGGATAGTTGGTGAAATACCTGTTAGCGAGTCTGTCGACTTAGCGAATGAGTTAAGAGGTGTTACTGCTGGTAGGGCTTTCTGGGGGACAGAATTCAGTAGATGGTCGCCAGTACCTGACTCAATACTCTTAGATATTGTGAGGAAGATAAGGGAGAGGAAAGGTCTTAAGCTAGAACCTCCTAAACCTGAAGACTTCATGCCTATATAACCATCACTACGGTAGTCTATACAGTAATTCATGAATTAACATCTTAAGATACCTAATACCTACACGTTCTAATATCTCCTCCCCTAGGTCGTGGATTAAGGAGTTAAATGCCTGAGTTTTAGACCCACTACTACAGTATTTCCCGATAAGCCATAATACAGTATCTAGATGTAGAGGAGGTATAGAACTTTCTAGACTTACTTTACTCCAAGCATCTCTTAAAATGTTCAAACTCTGCTTACTTCTAATAACTTTATCGTAAGGTACGTACTTATCTGAAGTATAATGACTTAACCCCTCAATATCTATGAGTCCTGAAGTATATGAAATCTTAACCACTCTCCTGTCAATAGGTATTGGAATATCAAAAGGTAGCAGTATATCCCTTCCTAAACTCTTAACCCCATAATAAATCATCTTAATACTAAAGACTATAGTCTTATCATTGATACCAGCTCCTAAACATTTAGACACCCTACTACGTATTAAATTAAAATCACCTCCAGATATGAGGTCGTATATATCCATACATAACCTTAATTTATTCAGGCGTTTCTCCTTCTCATTAACAGCGAATTTATGTAGTTTCTTAAGCACTTTAATAACTACTTCTAATACATCATCATAACTTGATGGACATAAATCACTGACTAACTCAGCAAATTTCATCCAGTAAGTCTCACCATCCATACTGAGTTGGTATGTTACTAACGCATTCGTAAATAGTATATGAGGTGTTAACGAACTACATCTATAACTAATTAACTTAGCAGCTCTTAACTGAGGGTCGAAATCCTCGAAAACCTTAACTCTATCAAGACCTAACTCTGAAAACATATTGGATATACGTGTAAGTCTATCATTAACTACCTTTATAAGCATCTTAAACCCTAACTACGTATAATTAATGATTAACCCTTCCTACGAGACCTCACAACCTCTGAGATTATGTCTGGAGATTCTAACTCTTCAATCCTCTCCTCAAGTTCTGAAACCTTACCTATTAAGTTTTCAATGAGTCTGGATATCTGTGCTAATCTACCCTCAATATAGACTATCTTAGAACTCAATATGTCTCTCGAGTTGCTGAGGTCTGTAGCGTTAATGTTAAATTCCTTCCTTAAACCCATCACTATATACATCTTTATTAAGTCTGTTATCTGAATCCCTAACTCTTCAGCCCTACTCCTCAACTCCCTATAGAGATTCTCAGGTACTGATAGATGTACTGTCGGTATATATACCACTCTCAAGAAATCTCTTGAAATCGGAGTATATAAATTTGCCTCTAATATATACTAATATTTAATGAGGAAGACATTTAGGGCTATATTAGTCGGTTATATTAATGAACTAATGAAGACTTATCTTAGGTGTAAGGTAGTGCGTATAATAACTTTTAAGGTTGATGAGGTATTACTTGAGGAAGTAGATAGGATTGCTAAAGTGTTTAAGAAGAGTAGGTCTGAGATTATAAGGAGTGCGTTACATACCTATATAAAACATCTAAAAACCTCAAAGAAGGATAATGTTAACATTAAAGAAATTACGTTAACTTAAAAACTACTACAGTATTTTCAGGTATCTCTCCTGAACTAACACTCCATGTATTACCCTCTAAGTTTATGATCTTACGCGTAGTTATCAACTTAAGGAATTCCGATAAAGGCAGTAAAGGTAGGTTAATACCTTCAACCCAGTAATGCATTGGGATGATAACTCTAGGTGATAACTTATCAGAAAGTTGTAATGCTTCCTTAGCATCTATAGTGAAAGTACCTCCAACAGGTACCATTAATATATCAACAGGTATTAAAGGTCTTAACTCATTATCTGACGGTACATACCCCAGATCACCTAAATGAACTATCCTTACACCATCCACATTAATCTTATATACTACTACCTCACCCCTCCTCCTACCCCTGACCTTATCGTGGTATGTCTTTAAACCGAGGACTTCATGTTCAAACACCATGAACTTACCAGTCTTCATACTGTGGACAACACCATCACTTCTTAAAACACCTTGATAAGCATTATGATCGAAGTGTTCATGAGTTATCAGTACTACATGAGCTTGAGTTCTAGGGGGTTTAATACCTATACTCCTACCGTCATGTGGGTCTATAACTATCGACCTACCCTTAGAATCAATAATCTCAAAACATGCGTGACCATACCATTTAATGATTACCAAGACCTCACCTAATAATCCTATTACGAGACTAAGTTAATAAATATATTAATTATATTATATTATTTTGGTGGAACTATGAGTGGAGTAAGAGGGGATGAAGTAGTAGCTTATATACTAGCTAGGATTAACTTAGGTAAAGAGTATGAGTTACTAGAGTATATTAGGAATTTACAAGGTGTTGATGAGGTTAGGATAGTTTACGGTGAGTATGATATGGTTATTAAAGTTCGAGTAAACTCATTAGTAGAGCTGGATAGGGTCGTCACTCAGATAAGGAGATTGAATGGTATCTTAACAACTACTACCTTAATAAGTAGCTAATGATGTTCTCAGGCAATCTTAGTATTTTAAACGTAAACGTGTATATTACTACGTAAACCTCCAATACCTGCTTAACACCTTCTTAACATTTTCTATCACTTCCCTACCTCGATTATCTGTAGTCTCAGTCTCATTAACATATGGAGACTCCCCTGCTAATGCAGCTATAGAGTTTGGTAATCCCTTAGAAAGTCCTTCAGAATAACCACCTTCTAAGACAGCTATTAACCTACCATTACAGTACTTAGTTGCTAACTCACGTAGTTTCCTAAAATAGTAGTAGTACGTCATTGCAGTAACCCTTAAATCTGTTAGTGGGTCTGAGTAATGAGCATCATACCCTGCAGACACTAAAATATACTCAGGTTTAAACTCATTAATTATAGGTTCTATAACTTCATTAAATACCTCCTTATATGTGCTATCACCACTCCCAT
>JAJHRE010000070.1 GCA_020832985.1 Desulfurococcaceae archaeon
GGTGTTGAACCTAAGTGTGTACGTGTTGAGACTTACATGAGGGTTACAGGTATTGATGATAGGGAATTAGCTATGAAGTACTTACAGACAGCTTGGGAGGCTGTGAAGTACGTATACGATAACTACAGGGATAGGGTGTACTTAGGTGTAGGTCTGATATATAATAAGGACTTGATAACATTGGATGAGGTTGCTGAAGCAGGTGATAAGATATACTCTATAGATCCGACAATACAGGTGACGGTACTTGACTACTTCCCAACATTCAGAAGGAGGTGGTTGAGGAGGCCTACAGTTAATGAGATGCTTGAGGTGAAGAAAGTACTTGAGGATAGGGGGTTGAAGACAGTTATAGTACAGACTGAGGTAGGTCATATAGGGCCTAGGGATAGGAGGTTGACTTAAGGTACCTCCTACGACCTAGTATTGAATGGTTTTTGAAGTGTGTTGAGTTTTAGTTGTAGGTTTTACATTATTATATCACCGTAATGTTTATATAGTCTTACCTATAGTGTTATGAGGTGTTCCTATGCGCCAATGGGTCTTCACGTAGTAGTAGACCTGTCTAAATGTTCTGGATGTAGGTATTGTGAGGTTTGGTGTTCCTTCACACATGAGAAGGTGTTCTCAACATCGTTCTCAAGGATTAGAGTTATTAAGGATGATGTTATAGGGATGGACTTCCCTATAGTCTGCCAGCAATGCGTTCAAGCTGTCTGTGTGTCTGTATGCCCTACAGGTGCTCTCTACGTAGGTAGTGATGGTGTGGTGAGGTTAGAACGTATGAAGTGTGTTAGGTGTGGTAAGTGTTTAGATGCCTGCCCTTACGGAGCAGTCTTTAAAGACCCTGTGAATGGGTTCCCACTAATATGTGATTTATGTGGTGGGAGGGCTGTCTGTGTTATGAAGTGTCCGACTAATGCCTTATCTCTGTATCCGTTGACTGAGGTAGAGGTAGTTGGTGTTGAGGGTTTAGGTAGGCGTTATGAGTTAGCACTTACTGAGTTCGGTAAGCTCCTTGAGAGGTGGGGTGTTCGTGTCAGGGTTAAGTAGGTTTTACGGTTACGTAGGTAGGGTATTAAGGGTTAACCTAACTACTAGGGAGGTTAGGGTTGTAGAGCTTGAGGAGGGGTTGGTTAGGGCTTACTTAGGAGGTAGAGGTCTTAACGTAGTGAGGCTGTATTATGAGGTATCACCCGGTGTTAACCCGTTATCACCTGAGAATAAGTTGTTCTTCGGTGTTGGACCTGTAGTCGGTACTGGGTTCCCACTCGGTGCTAGGCTTAACGTGACTGCTAAGTCCCCGCAGACTGGGATCCTCGGTGATTCGAATGTTGGGGGTCACTTCGCCCCTGAGTTAAAGTATGCGGGTTTCGACCAGGTAGTTATTGAGGGACGTAGTAGTAGGCCTGTCTACCTATACATTCATGATGGTGCTGTAGAGGTTAGAGATGCTGATGGGTTGTGGGGTATGAGGGTTAGGGAGGCTTACGAAGCTATTAGGAGGGAGGTTGGAGATCCTGGGGTACAGATAGCTGTGGTTGGGCCGGCTGCTGAGAATTTAGTGAGGTTTTCAGGTATATTCTTTAATAGGTCTAGACCTGCTGCTAGGACTGGTTTAGGTACTGTTATGGCTTCGAAGGGTCTTAAGGCTATTGCTGTGAGGGGTGATGGGTATGTAGAGGTTGCTAAGCCGGAGCTTTTCGAAAAGTTAGTTGAGGAGGTTGAGTTTGAGGTCTATAGTCATGAGCAGTACTGGCCTAGGAGGGTGATGGGTACTACTAGGATCCTCATGGCTGCTAATAAGATCGGTGTACTCCCTGGTAAACACTTTACAGAGCCTGAAGTACCGTACGCGTTTGAAGTTAGTGGTGAGATGTTGGCTCTGAGGTATAACGTGAAGAATAGGGCGTGTTTCTCCTGTGTGGTACCGTGTAGTCGTGTCTTCGTCGTGAAGAGATTTAGTGAGTGCTTCATTAGTGAGGGTCCTGAGTATGAGGCTTTAGCAGGTATGACTGTACGGATAGGGAATAAAGACCTTGATAAGGCTTTGAAGGCTATAGAGTTAGTTAACGACCTCGGGATGGATGTTATATCAGTTAGTGAGGTGTTGTCGTGGGCTATGGAACTCTACTCTAGAGGTGTTCTGAGTAGGGAGGAGGTTGGTGGGTTAAGTCTTGATTGGGGGGATATGGAGGTGGTTATGGAGCTCTTGATGGATATAGCTTATAGGAGAGGGTTTGGTGACGTACTTGCTGATGGTGTTGTTGCAGCTGCTGAGAAACTCGGTAAGGGGCTTGAAATAGCATTTCATGTGAAGAGGCTTGAGATGATTCAGGCAGATCCTAGGGGTTTGAAGGGGTATGGCCTCGGATTCGCTGTTTCGAGTAGGGGTGCTGACCACCTAAGGTCTGAACCGTTTATAGAGCTTAGTGATGACCCTGAGGTTGGGTTGATGATGTTTGGTGAGCCTGAAGCTACTCTTAGGCTTGGTGTGAGGGGTAAGGGTAGGCTTGTAGCGTATTATGAGAACTTATGTGCTTTAGTTGATTCTTTAGGTGTTTGTAAGAATCTTGCTGAGAATATGGACATACTTAACTATCAGAAGGTTGCTAAGCTTGTTGAGGCTGTAACCGGTATGACCCTCTCAGTAGCTGAGGTTGAAGCTATTGGTGAGAGGATAGTGAATTTAGAGAGGGTTTACGATGTTAGGGAGGGTGTGAGGAGAGAACATGATGTATTACCTGAGAGGTTCTTGAGGGAACCTCTTAAGGTAGGTGCTTCTACAGGTCATGTTATTGAGTTGGATTTAATGCTTGATGAGTACTACAGGGTCCGTGGTTGGGATGTGAGGTCAGGCATACCTACTGTTAGGAAGCTTGAGGAGCTCGGCTTAAGAGATGTTGTGGAGGACTTACGTCGTATGGGTTTACTACCGGGTTAGGGGTGGTGTGTATGGGTGGTTCTAGTAGGGAGACTTGGAGTTCTGAGTTAGGGTTGGCGTTATCATTGATTGGTGTGGCTGTTGGGTTAGGTAATGTGTGGAGGTTTCCGTATATGTTAGGTATGTTTGGTGGTGCTTCATTCTTAGTTATCTACTTAGTCTTAGTCTTAGCTTTAGGGATTCCAGGACTGATTGCTGAGTTAAGTATTTCGAGGTATGTTGGTTGCGGTCCTTTCAGGGCTTTCGTGAGGTTGGGGATGCCTGGTGGTAGGGTTATAGGTGTTATCTTGTTGGTGACTGCTTTAGCAGCTGTAGCTTACTACTTAGTCGTGATTGGTTGGGTGTTATGGTACTTGATACTGTCGGTGTCTGGTGTCCTCTTTGAGGAGGGGGTTAGTGTTGGGGCTGTCTTTGAAGGACTTACTAACTCCCCCATACTACAGTTGGTGATGCATGCCTCAGTGATTGTCTTCTGCGTGTTGATTGTTTCTGGTGGTGTTAGGAGGGGGATTGAATTAGCGAGTAAGTTTATGATGCCTGTAGTGTATTTAGTTTTAGTCTTAGTAGCTGTTTACGTGTTTAGCCTGCCTAGAGCAGTTGATGGTTTGACATTCTACTTAAGACCTGATTGGGGTAGGGTTACCGGTATGACTGTCTTAGCTGCTATGGGTCAGGTATTCTTCTCCTTAGGGCTTGGGTCTACATGGATCTTCATCTACGGTTCCTACATGTCTAGGAGGTATGGGGTTGTTAGGGCTGCTGTATATACTGCTTTCGGAGATACTTTAGCGTCCTTCATAGCTGGTTTAGCTATCCTACCACTCACCTTCGTATTTGGTGTGAGTCCGGGTAGTGGTCCTCCACTCACCTTCATAACCCTACCTGAGATCCTCCGTCAACTGAGTTATGGGAGGCTGATCTCAACGTTATTCTTTACTGCGTTACTCTTCGCAGCATTACTCTCAGCTGTACCTGGTTTTGAGATATTCATTGATGCCTTAAGTAATTACGGGGTTTCGAGGAGGTCTGCAGCTGTTTTGATGGGGGTTGCTGAGGTAGTACTCGGTATCCCATCGATCTTAAGTATTGAGGTACTCCTCTACAACGACTTACTATGGGGTAGTACTATGTTACCGTTAGCCTCCTTATTCTCAATCTTAGCGTTCGGTTGGTTCGTAAGAACCTCTGAACTACTTAAGGAACTCAACACCAACGATCAGAACATCACTTGGAGAATCCTGTACTACTGGGTTAGGTTCGCTATGCCTATCATGGTAATACTAATACTTATATATGGGTGGATATCATTCCTCACCTAGGGTGAGGTAATGAAACCACTCCTAATTAAAGTAAAGGAAATCAGAGGTAGGTGTGAAAACCACATCGTAGGCGACTGCTTCAGAGTAGACGGCGGTAGACTAAGCTTCCCAGGAAGAAATAAACACGTATGTATCTACGCACTAGCAAGCATACTACCACTAATACCTGCAAAACAAAGAAACATAGTCGAGGAGAGAGACTGGCTACCAAAAACAAAAACAATCCAATGCCCAGACCCAGACGGAACAGTAATATGGGAAATAGAAGAACTAAAAGAATAAGAACAACCTAAGCCAAACACAACAACTGAAATTATAAATTCCATTCCCTAAAACAAGACCATTCCCAAGAACACCTTAGGAACACACATGCCACAACATCGCAAGATCTCAACTAATAGATCAACCAAATTCTACCATGAGGGAAGTCACGTATTCCTTATGGTAGAATTCCCAAGACAGACCTTGGGAATGATGGTTATGTAGACCATGGGATTTCAAATACATCACTAAGTAAATCACATTGATGGAACGCATGACAACGAAAAATTTAAAAACTTGATTAGGAAAAACTAAAGTGATAGAACTGAATAAATCCCTAAATCTCTAATAGAAGAAGCAGAGTGCAGAATATCTAAAATAGAATTGAAAG
>JAJHRE010000072.1 GCA_020832985.1 Desulfurococcaceae archaeon
CTACGTAGGTATTTAAGAAGTGTTTAGTATCTATGTTCGTTAGAGTAATACTTAAAAGTTTTATATGTTAAGTAGGTTTAGTCTTTAAGGTGGTGTCGTGGTAGAGTTTAAGGTAGTGGTTTCAGATCCTGAGGCAGGTGATGGTAAGTTTATTAAGGTTAAGGTAGTTGGTTCTGAAGAGCTCAGCTATTCACAGGATATGAAGAGTGGTAAGGTATTACCTACAGCTTTAATTAATGAGAAGACACTAAGGTTGGTTAATACTCCATACGGGGTAGTTACTTTAAGGGTTTGGAAGGATAGGGCTAAGAATGAGAAGGTTAAACTCACTTTTAAGGTTAGAGTATCTAATGAAGTCCCAGACGACACTATCTACGTACCTAAAGACCTACTTACTGAGAAGTTAGGTGTTAATGAGGTTGTAGGTGAGTTGTTTAGGGCTAAGGCTTTCCAAGTAGTTGTTGATGGTGATAAGGCTAGGAGGTTCGTCGGGTTGAAGGTAGGTGATGTAGTAGATGCTTCAGTAGTAGGTATCCCCGGTAGGTTACTACGTATAACTGGTGGTAGTGATAATACTGGGTTCCCCATGATACCGACATTACCAGGCCCTGCTAAGAGGGTCTTACTCCTATCATCACCTCCAGGCTTCCATCCTAGAGAAGATGGTGAGAAGAGGAGGAAGTATGTTAGGGGTAACACGATTAGTGAGGAGATAGTCCAGATAAACACCGTCTTAATAACACCTGAGAAATTACAACAGGTAAGACGTTGAAGTTATAATACCTCAACTATCTTAACCAACGCATTACTTAGTTCTAACTTCTTAGGACAGTTAACACTGTTTAAGACCTTCAACACTTTCAACTTAACAGGTCTTACTATTAGTTGAGGAACACATCTGGAGTAGTTACTACAGTTGCTTAAATCACACTTCACCTTATTATAACTTATTATCATGTCTTCAATAGCTACTTTACGACTTACTGCTACTTCAATACTAGCTTCCCTAACCTCTACAGTCTCTACAAACTCGTTGATAGGGCATTTATTCCTTATTCCGTAGACCTTAACTACCTCGTAGATCTGACCTACCTTAAGCTTACCGTTGCATACGTAGTTAAACCTACACTTAAGACATTCTGGTGTCGGGCCCGTGAAGACGAATTTAAAACCTTCCTTAGCTGTTAAGTAGCTGATTAGAGTTATTATATTACCCACTAACTTATCACCTCAGTAATCCTAGCTAACCTCTCAGCAGCTTCCCATGTAAGGCCTGACTCACCAAGTATTGTATACCTCTCAGGCCTTATCTTATGAGCTATTGTTAACGCCTCCACAACCTTAACATCTGGTATTCCTAACTCCTTAGCAGTTGTAGGCAGTCCTAACATACTTATAGTCCTCCTCAACCTCCTCCAATTCCTACCGTGTAGGTACGCCATCATTATAGTGCCTAGAGCTACTTGCTCGCCGTGGAGTGCTGGGTAGTTAGCAACTACATCTAATGCGTGGCTGAATAGGTGTTCAGAACCGCTTGCAGGTCTAGTACTACCGGCTATACACATAGCTACTGAACTACTTATTAAACCCTCAACAACTATCCTAACACCCTCTAATGTACTACCTCTTATCAACTCACTATAGTTTATCACGTGCTTAGCTGAGAGTAGGGCTAGTGATGCTGAGTAACTACCGTAGTACTCACCCTTAAGCCTATGGGCTAAGACCCAATCAAGAACTGCTGTGAACTTACCTACTAAGTCACCAGCACCAGCTAGTAATAACCTCTTAGGTGCCTTACTAATAACGTCTACATCAGCAACTATAGCTACCGGTGTCCTAGTCTTGATAGAGACTACACTACCTAGACCACGAATTGATGAGAATGGAGATGCTATACCGTCATGTGAGGCAGCTGTAGGTACGCTGATGAATGGTATCCCCAACCTTGCAGCGACGTACTTACTCACATCAATTACCTTACCACCACCAACACCTACGACGAAGTCAAACCCCTTACCACTGAACTTACCTAGTAAGTCCTCAACAACATCTGAAGTTGATTCACGAACTACTACAACCTCAACATCAACATCATTACTAGATAGTAAGTTAGCTACACCCTCACCGATGACTACCTTAACATTAGGTCCTGACACAAGTAATGCCTTACTACCTAGACGTAACTCCTTAACAATACTCGGTATGTCATTAATAACACCACTCCCGACGACTACCTTCTTAGGGAGGTCTATCACGTGCTTACTACTCAACATAAACACTAGTAAATTCAATTACGACTGACCTAATAAACACATAATTAAGTAGTAGTAAATGCTTAAGACCTACGTATACGTAGGTAACATATATGGTAGGTTAAGTAGTTAACCAGTACGTCAACTTAGGAATCCTAACATAATGAATCCTCAGAGGTTTGATCTAGGTAGGATCGAACTATACGTATTGCTTACCGATACTACAGTATTACCGTTATAAACTACTTAATCAGTAATTATGGATGGACTAGTACATGTACTAACTAACTCCTTACCTCAATAACTAGTTAACCACTTACGAGTTATTTAGAAGACGTAGTACTTCAGGGTACTTAACGCTTAATACTTATAAACACTTTAGTAAGTATTGAGTTACGGTTACGTTTAGGTGTGTACTCTGACTAACTAGTCTACCATCACTGTTGATAGGTATAGAGACTCCATAGTTAACGGCTCCGTAGTTAGGACTCTACTTAGGTTAGGCCTACCATTGATAGTCGTTCAACTAGTTAATGTATCCTACAACATAGCTGATGCGTTCTGGTTGAGTATGTATAGTGATGTGTCTATGGCTGTTCCGAGGCAGGTGCGCCTCTGATAATGCTCTTCAACACCTTCTTGATAGCTTTATCAACAGCTAATATAGCGTTACTATCATAGTATGTAGGTGCTAGACGTTATGATGAGGCTAGTAGTACAGCATCTAAGTTCCTTACAGTAGCTACGTTACTTAGTGTTGGGTCAGGTATTAAGTTCCTAACTAAAGGTACCACGTATTTATATTGTTACCACTTCCGCATATTTGCGAGCATACTCCCTACCTTATCCCTCCTTCAGTCCCTCCTCCTCAACTCTCTTACCTACTTCTCTAATCAGCTTGACGAGCTTTACTAAAGTTAGGAGCTGACGTAGATAGAAAAGTCTGTAGAACTTATCTAAGCCGTAAGACTGAGTCCATACTGATCAATTTTCATATATTGCTATAGGTTCTACTGGTATGTCTAGGTCCCCAAAATGACTTTAATCTCTCTAGTGCTTTCCAGAGCTCCTCATCACCCTTTTTCTATGGCTGGTTCAAAACTCTAGGTCTTTACTGGTTATCCTAACTTTAACCAGAAGTCTTGGTCTTACTTTGTTTTGTCTTGGTTCTTCGAGGCTTATTTCATTGTTTAGGTATTTCTCTAGGTTTTGGCTCCATTTTTAGTGTTCCCTTGACGTACCACCTATCATTTACTCCCTCGATTTTTTGCATGGCAGTATAGGCATGTTGTTTTATTTCTTTTAGCGCCTATGTTTAGTTCTCTACCTAGTGCTGGGTCTCCTACGATTATCTTCTTATTATTGTTTATCTCTATACCTACGACTCTATTACCTTTCTTTATAGTTTTAGCTAGCCGTAGTTCTCTAGAGGTTCTCTAGTTGCTGATGTTAATGAGAAGCATGTTTAAAGCTTGAGGAAGCTTCTATTAATTGCTAGACTTCTTCATGGGTATTTTGTAAGCTATTTCTCTAAGCTCTCTATATGTTTGAAGTACCTCACTCACCTCCGCTTCCACTGGTTCGTATTCAGGGTCGTACCTTGCTTTATTTCTTAGCTCTAGCACCTTGTAGAGCTTTGCTATAATGACTCTATCAACATCTCCTTGAAGCACATATAGCTCCCCAAACTTGTGAATATATCCTCCGTGAGTCCTCGGCAGGGCTTCGCCTTTAGCTAGTATTAACGCCTTTAACAACAGCTCTACAGCATTTTGAGACAAGTCTATGGCGGGCCTGTACATCAGCTGTTGAGCACACCTCACAGCGTAGCTATAGTACTCATCAGCTAGTCTAAGTAGCTTCTTAACCATTTCTTCCTCAGGTTTTGGATCATGATAAAGAACTCTACCAAAGTGTTCAACTTCATAGATAAATGGGTTGTCTAAGCTCTTTGCTCTGTACTCCTCTAAACCCATAACAATGTACTCTATCGGCTCACCAAACCTAACACTCACATTAAATGCTATTTCAGCTACAGTACTCCTCACATCATCACTAATCCTATCAACAACGACAAGCACATCAACATCACTACTAACATCAGCAAACCCCTTAGCAACACTTCCAAACAAAACAACCTTAACAAGCCTACCACCTAACTTTTGAGCTAGAAGCTCAGCAAACTCCTCAGCACACCCAGCCTTCCTCACACTAACATTCATAAATAGCTCACCCACAGCCAGTGAAGCCTCTCAAGTCACTAACCCGTAGAAAAGAT
Source organism: Desulfurococcaceae archaeon (assembly GCA_020832985.1). GTDB lineage: Archaea > Thermoproteota > Thermoprotei_A > Sulfolobales > NBVN01 > CAZZLT01. The sequence goes on from JAJHRE010000072.1 coordinate 4,534, forward strand.
GTTAAGAGAGTTGATAAATATGATAGTTTAATAAAGCAGCCTAGCACCACCTAAATGTAAAGCCTGTCTATCCCTAGATGCACATCCTTGAGCTTTAGCTGAATCAAGAATTTCATTAACAATATCATACCTCCCCTTAATAATGCACACCTTCAAACCTATAGCCTCAACTCTAACCACCATCAACACCTGTAATTAAACCAACTTTAGAAGCTTGTAGCCTGTATAGCAGGGTTTAAGTCTAGCACAGAAATAGCATCTACTATCCCCATGC
>JAJHRE010000073.1 GCA_020832985.1 Desulfurococcaceae archaeon
TCTATTAGGTGTTGCTGATAACCAACTCTTAATTAATGCGTCCTCAAACGTCTTACCTAGTGATGCTACTTCACCAGTACTCCGCATTTCCGGACCTAAGAACGGGTATGCACCCCTAACTTGAGCCCATGAGAATTGAGGTGTTTTAACAGCCCATGACTTAGCAGGTAGTTCAAGGTATTCACCAGGTTTACCAATCTTTAAACCACCGTCGAAAATAGCTTGAGTAGTTAGTTCCATGAGGTTAATACCTCTAGACTTACTTGAGAACGGCATAGACCTACTAGCTCTTAAGTTGAGTTCTAAGACGTGGACTGTATCATCCTTAACCACGAACTGTATGTTGAAGGGACCCTTAACCTCTAACTCTAGAGCAAGTCTTAAGACAGCATCATGGATTTCCTTAATCACATTATTACTTAACCTCCTAACAGGTGTTACCATAGTTGCATCACCACTATGGACTCCTGCAGGCTCTATATGCTCTATAGTAACACCTACAACCTTCCTACCATCAGATACCGCATCAACTTCAACTTCTAACGCATTATCTATGAATTTAGAGATTACTACTGGGTACTCCCTAGAAATCTTAGTAGCTACCTTGAGGAAATTCATTAACTCATCAACATTATAAGCTATCTTCATAGCGATACCACCTAATACGTAACTCGGCCTAACTATCACTGGAAACCCTATCTCGTAGATATTCTTGAGGACTTCCTCTAAACTCGTAACCTCGATCCACGGGGGTTGTTTAAGACCTAAGTAATCGAGGAGTTTAGAGAATTTAACCCTATCCTCAGCCTTATCCACACTACGACCGCTAGTACCGAGTAATTTAACACCGACGTCCTCAAGCTTCTTAGCTAAGTTATTCGATATCTGACCACCTACGAATGTTACTACACCTAAAGGCTTCTCTAAGTCCACTATATCCCTAACACTTTCTAAGGTGATCTCATCAAAGTATAGCTTCTCATTAACATCCCAATCAGTTGAGACTGTCTCTGGATTATAGTTAAGTACTATGACTTCATAACCTCTCCTCCTTATAGCATTACTTAAGTTAACTGTAGCCCAGTCAAACTCTACTGAAACTCCAACCCTAAATACCCCAGCACCTAATACTAATACCTTCTCCTTAGACTTCCTACTGAAGTCTAAATCATCTGTAGAGCCGCCGTAGGTTAGGTAGAGGTAGTTTGTCCTTGCAGGCCATTCAGCAGCTAGAGTATCTATCTGCTTAACGTAAGGTCTGATACCCTCAGAAATCCTTAACTTCCTTAAGTACTCAACATCCATACCTAACAACTTAGATAGTTGCTCATCACTAAATCCGTATTCCTTAGCCTTAGCTATAGTCTTAACTAATAATTCATAATTTGATTTAATCACATCCTTCTTACTACGTAATTCTTCAGCTAAATCAACTATATCTTTAACGACTTGAATGAAGTACCTATCTATACCGGTAATCCTGTGGAGCTCATCAACACTAACACCGAGTTTTAACGCCTTAGCCATATTGAGTATCCAGTAAGGCTCCATCTTCTTAAGCTTCTCAATAATTACTGATAACGGTATGTCCTCTTCATAGTAAGGCCCTCCAACAACTCCAGGCTCACCGATATCTAACATCCTAATAGCCTTCTGAAAAGCTTCATGGAGATTCCTACCTATAGCCATAACCTCCCCAATACTCTTCATCTCACTACCTAAACTCCTCTCAGCACCTACGAATTTCTCTAAATCCCATCTAGGTACCTTAACAACTACGTAATCAAGACTTGGTTCGAAACATGAGCATGTAACTCCAGTAACCTTATTAATCACTTCATCTAATGTGTAGCCTAACGCTAGCTTAGCAGCTATATAAGCTAGTGGGTAGCCAGTAGCTTTACTAGCTAATGCACTACTTCTAGACATCCTAGGGTTAGTCTCGATAATATAGAATTCCTCAGAGAATGGATTTAATGCTAACTGAACGTTGCACTCACCTACTAATCCTATAGCTTCAGCAACCTTCATACTAGCATTCCTCAGTAATTGGTATTCCTTATCGTTTAGTGTTTGACACGGTGCTATAACTACAGACTCACCAGTATGGATCCCCATAGGGTCAGCATTCTCTAAACATGCTATAGCTACTGAATTACCCCTCCTATCCCTCATAACCTCAAACTCTATCTCCTTCCAATGATGTAAGTACTTCTCTATGAGGACTAACCTTATATCACTATGAGCTAAAGCCCTTAAGATATTCCTCCTAAGATCTTCATCATCCCAAGCTACGAAGGACCCCCTACCACCTAAGTTGAAACTAACCCTACATATTACTGGGTAACCTACCTGATTAGCAACTTCTAAAGCCTCATTTAAACTCCTAGCAGCACCACTTATTGGTACTGGTAAGGACCACGCCTTCATAGTCTCCTTAAATAACTCCCTATTCAACGCCTTCTCAATACCATCAACAGGCGTACCATAAACTCTAACCCCGTACTTACGTAGAACACCCTTCTTCTCCAACATCACACCAACTGATAATGCTGACTGACCTCCAAACCCTAGTAATATACCGTCAGGTCTCTCACGCTCTATAACAGCTTCAACAAACTCTACCTTAATAGGTACTAGGTAAACCCTATCAGCTAGTTCATGACTAGTCTGTATAGTTGCTATGTTAGGATTAACTAATACCGTCTTAATACCTTCCTCCTTAAGCGCCTTAAGTGCTTGACTACCACTATAATCGAATTCAGCTGCTTCAGCTATTTTAATAGCTCCAGAACCGATTAATAATACCTTAGAAGGTAACTCCATACCTCTCAACCAACCTCTTAAATAAGTTGAACACCCACTCAGAATCTAGAGGTCCTGGAGAACCTTCTGGATGGAACTGGACTGTAATTATTGGTTTACTAATGTGTTTTAACCCCTCAACAGTCTTATCATCAGCATTAATCATCCATAACTTAAACCCTGTATTACTTAATGATTCACTACTTACTGCATACCCGTGATTCTGACTTGTTACGAAACACTTACCTCTTTCTAAGTCTATACATGGTTTATTATGGCCTCTATGACCGTACTTAAGTTTATAGGTATCAGCACCTGCCGCTAAGGCTAGTATTTGATGACCTAAACATATACCTAACGTCGGTATGCCGTATTCTAGCACAGCCCTAGCGTATTTTATAGTATCATGGAGTAACTTAGGATTTCCAGGACCGTTACTGTAGAGTATTCCTGAGGCGTTAAACTCTACATAGTATTTTACAGGGTCCTCAACACATGGTATCCTAATAACTCTAAAACCATTTTTAATCAGTTCCTTAAGTATCCCGTACTTAATACCGCAATCAACAGCTATTATAGTTGGTACGTTACTACTGAAGTTTAACGGTTCGTGAAACACTATATTCTTAGGCATTACCTCACTTACTAAATCTCTGTAGTCGTACCTTAAACTACTGTTTAATTTACTGATTAAATCATAAACGCTTACCTCCTCACCATCCTCATAAACAGCTACTAGAGCATTCATAACACCCTTCTCCCTAATCCTCTTAACTAGTTCCCTCGTATCAACATCTGAGACAGCAGGTACTCCCTCATCCCTTAACCACTCATCTAAACTCTTAATACTAGCCCAATGACTAGGTATGTTATGATAAGCTACTACTACAGCTTCTACTTGAGGTCTATCAGATTCGAAGTACTTAGGGATCCCGAACTCCAGTATCTCCTTACTCGGAACTCCGTAATTACCCATCATCGGGTGAGTGAAAATCAGTATCTGTCCTTTAAAAGATGGGTCGGTAATAGCCTCATGATATCCAACCATACCGGTAGTGAATACTAACTCACCAACACGTATTCCTGGAGAACCGAATCCGCAACCCTCCATAATAGTTCCGTCTTCAAGGATTATGTATGATTTAAGCCCTCTACATAATTTCTTACGTTTAAATATTAAGTTAGTACTCATTGATTAACACCTAAGGCTTTAACTAGATTTATATATCGATTATAATCTGAATCTAGGACCTCCCTCTCCTTACTTATGTATTTAAGCATTAACTCAGGGTTAGGTGATCCGTAGACCTTCCTAAGTCTTAACACATCACTTAAGCTAATACTGCATAACCCTTCATCACTTACGTTAAGCCTCCTACATAACTCCCTACATACACTACCCAAATCACTTACACCTAAATCCCTCAGCACAGAAGCTAACTCTCTATGAACTTCCCTATAAGGCTTACCGCACTTAATAGTTACTTGCTCAGCAATATCTGTTATGATCAGTGAGTACTTAATAACTTCATTAGATAGGGCATTAGCGTTGAATTCCACATTCTTTATGAAGTCCTCAAATATCACTAATGCCTCTAAAGTGGTGGTGAGTAGGGTTAATAAGTGTTTATTAATTTCCTGTAGGTCTAGATTATAACCTGATGGGTTAGCCTTAAGTATTGAGAGTATTGCTGTTAAATGCCCTATAACCTCACCACTTAATGCCCGTAGAACCTCCATAGTGACTAAGTTCTTCTTATGAGGCATCATACTACTAGTTGCTAGGTGTTGTGGTGGTGGTTCTACATAGTTAAACTGTGGTGTTGACCATATTATGAAGTCTTCAGCAATACGACTAAGTGAAGTTATTAATGAAGTAATTACAGAAGCTGTTATAGCTATGAAGTCTCTAGAACCTGTAGCAAGTAATGTATTACCGACTACATCGTTAAAACCTAACATACTTGCAAGCTCATACCTATCTAGAGGTACTGTAGT
>JAJHRE010000020.1 GCA_020832985.1 Desulfurococcaceae archaeon
AGGTTTAGAGGTGGTAGATGGTATGGGGGTATAGCTACAGCTGATGTTATTGGTTGTAACTTAAGTTGTCGTTTTTGTTGGTCTTGGAGGTTTAGAAGTAATTACTCACTCGGAGTTTTTTACGAACCGTTAGAGGTCTACAATAGATTATTAAGGATTGCTAAGGATTACGGGTATAGATATGTTAGGTTGAGTGGTGCTGAGCCTACAATATCTAAGGACCATTTAATAAGTCTTCTAGATCTCTTCAGCGATAGTAAGTTAGTTTTTATTTTAGAAACTAACGGGATCTTAATAGGTAGTGATGAATCCTACGCTAAAGAGTTAGCTAAATACGATAACCTAGTTGTGAGGGTATCTTTTAAAGGTACGACTCCCGAGGAGTTTAACTTATTAACTGGTGCTAGACCTGAATTCTTCAACCTACAGTTTAAAGCTTTGATAAACCTCATAAATGCTGGTTTTAGAGCTGGTAAGGACGTATATGCTGCAGCTATGATAGGCTTCAGTAGTGATGAATCTATAGTTAAGTTCGTTAAGGAGTTGAAGAGTATAGATCCTGGATTCGTTGATGTTGACTGGGAATACGTTATCTTATATCCTCATGTTGAGGTATTACTGAGGAGGTATGGTTTAAAACCCTTGAGGTTTGTAGACCCTAACTCCATCCCACGTGAGATGATTTAGTGAAGTAGTGGTTTCTGTAGTGGAGGTTATTTACGGATGTACTTAACCTTAAGGAAGTGTGTAGCACATGATATGCATGGGTCGTAGTTCCTAATAGCTTGCTCAGCCAACCATTGAGCGTTTTCTCTATCTAAGGTTATGAGTTTCTCACCAAGCGCTAGTATGTCCTGCTCCATACTTGCTAAGTTCTGAGAGGTAGGCGGTATTATATTAGCATTGACTATATAACCCTTACTATCTACTTCATATCTGTGGTAGAGCATACCTCTAGGAGCTTCTGTAATAGCTGCAGCTACACCCTCCTTAACCTCACCATCTACATACGGTTTAGTAGGTTCTCTATACTCCTGTATTAGTCTCTCTAACTCTAGGACTGAGTGGTATACCTCAGCAGCTCTAGCTATGATGCTTTGGAATGTGTTGTAAAACGGTGCTTTATATCCGTTAGACTCTATAACACTTCTAACCTCAGCATCTAGTAAGTCGTAGTTGTTGTTGAATCTAGCTAACGGGCCAACTACGTAATATCCACGACCTTTTAATCTATATCTAAGTGATGTTGAGTACTTAGTCTGCTCAACTATTAAGTGAGATTCGAACTCATCCTCGGATATGTTTAACCCCTTATTCGAAACCACCCTACCATGAAGTATTGGATACTCCTTAATACCTCTTAACGATAGGAACTCTATATCACGTTTGAAATCAGGTATTGGTAGTTTGAGTACCCACTCAAGTATATCCTTAGCATAGGTCTTCATCTCATTCACATTCTTAAGTAATTTAGTGAGTTCCTCCTTCCTTATAACCCTATAGAAACCACCGACTCTAAATGATATTGGGTGGACTGAACGGCCTCCAACGACCTTAATCACTTGATTACCCCATGCCTTAAGGATTAACCCCTTCCTCACTATCTCTGGGTTCTCCCTAGCTATACCTAAGACTGACTCATACCCTAAGAAGTCAGGGGCATGGAGCATTAGGACGTGGAGTAAGTGGCTTTCAATCCACTCACCAAGGTAGACTATCCTCCTAAGTACCTCTATCTCCTCAGGTATGGTTATGCCTAAAACCTTTTCTAGAGCTCTGCTAGAGCTCATTATATATGCTATCGGGCATATACCGCATATCCTAGCTGTTATATCCGGTACTTCATAGTATTTCCTCCCTCTTAGAAACGCTTCGAAGAACCTCGGTGGTTCGAAGATACCTAACTCAACCCTAGATACTTTACCATCATCGATTTCTATATATAGACTTCCCTCACCTTCAACTCTAGCTAAGTAGTCAACCTTAATCACATTACTCATACTCTTCAACCACCTCCTTAAACTCTCTAGCCCAACCAGTAAATTGCTTAAACATTAATTGAATGTCTTTAGGTCTAACACCTAACTCCTTAAAGTAATTATTTAGTGTTTGAGCCCTAGCATCAACTGCCGGGCCGTAACATCCGTAACACCCTCTCCCATAGGATGGACATAAAGCACCACATCCACTCATTACTACAGGACCTAGGCATGGTATTCCCCTAGTTACTAGGACGCATACATTTCCCTTAATCTTACACTCAATACATAATGGACTCACAGGTAGTGTAGGTCTCTTCCCCCTAATTATTTGAAGTATGAAGAGCAGTAATTGCTCCTTACTCACTGGGCATCCACGTAATTCGTAGTCAACCTTAACGTATTTAGATATAGGTTCAGCATTCTTAAGAACTTCTAAGTATTCAGGTCTTGGGTATACGTACTGCTTATACTCATCAACGTTTGCCCAATTCCTCAATGCCTGTATACCACCAGCAGTTGCACAAGCACCTATAGCAACAACTAAATTACTTTCCTCTCTAACCTTCTTAATAACCTCAGCCTCGTGTGGTGTGGAGATAGCTCCCTCAACAAACGCTATGTCGTAGGGGCCTGGTTCAACAGCCTTCCTAGCTTCATAGAATAGTGCGAAGTCAACGATATCTACTAGCTGTAGTAGTTCTTCCTCCATGTTAAGGAACTGTAATTGACACCCGTCACAGCTGGAGAATTTATAGACAGCTACTTTTAACCTCTTCATATCTGATCAACCCAGAAGTACTTACTTATGAACCAGAGTGGGAAGACTGGACCATGTTTACAGACGAAGTACGGCCCCATCTGACAATGACCACAAAGCCCAACACCACACTTCATCCTCCTCTCTAAGGACAGGAAGATTTTATTCATTTTAAACCCCCTCTTAAGTAATTCCTTAATTGCGTATTTCATCATTATCTCAGGTCCGCAGATAAAAGCTATACTTTTCTCAGGATCTACACTGATAACTCTTATCAAGTTCGTTACTACACCGACATTTCCTTTCCACTCACTTGTTGGTGTGTCAACAGTTAGGTATAGTTCTGTATTAGGTATTGATTCATAGTCCTTATACTCATAACTATATATGAGGTCTTGAGGTGTCCTAGCACCGTAAAGTATTATTAACCTACCATACATACCCCTATTCCTGGCTACTTCCCTAATAACAGGTCTTAACGGCGGTAGTCCTATACCTCCAGCTACAATCACTATATCCTTCCCCACAGCTAGTTCCATAGGCCAACCAATTCCGTACGGTCCTCTAAAACCTATAACATCCCCTTCCCTAAGCTTAGTAAATGTGTAGGTTACAGAACCTACGAATCTAACTGTGTGTGCTACAACTCTTTCTTTATAGTCGATATCACTGACTGATATAGGTACCTCACCAACACCATGTATGTACAACATGTCGAACTGTCCGGGTTTCGGTAGGTTAGAACCCGTTGGTAGTCTGATGTAGTATGTAGCAACGTTGGATGTCTCAAACCTGATACCAGTGACAGTCGTTGGTGTCGGGATTAACGAAGCTGGTGAGGTACTCATACGACACTACCTCTGAGTACTTTCCTTATTGACTCCCTTATATCTATACCTGTAGGACACCACGTTATACACCTTCCACAACCTACACAGCCGTAAGTACCGAACTGCTTTATCCAGTAGGTGAATTTATGTAGGATGAAATGTCTATACCTAGCCCAGAGATCAGGTCTGAAATGTCCTCCAGCTACCTGAGCATATACGAAGTTCAGACACCCGTCCCATACCCTAACCCTTTTAGCTGATCCGTTGAGTTCAGGTATGTCTAAGACATCGAAGCAGAAGCATGTAGGACATACCATGTTACAGTTCGTACAGCCTAAGCATCTCTCAGTTATCTCTTTATACACCTTCGATTCAATATTGAGTTCGAGGAGTTCTGGTAGGTTCTCTAGTTCGAAGCCGGCTTTAGCTTTATCGGTGGCTCTACGTATTGTTGATTCGAAATCTCTATAGGTGGTATCATCGACAGGTTCAAGCTCTAGTAGGTTAAGGAGTTTTAAACCAAATTCACTCCCAGCCTCAATAACTAACTTATTTCCTAGTCTAGTGAATGCTATATCGAAGCCATTCATAGCTCTAGGGCCTGTACCCATAGTAGCGCAGAAGCAAGTATTACCCGGTTGGGTGCAGTTCTCAACTATAACTACTAATCTCTTCCTTAGGGTTGTGTAGTAGTCATCTACGTTTAGTAGTATTCTGTCCAATACCTTAATAGATGCTAGGTCACAAGGTTTTATACCGAAGAAAGCTATGTAGTCCTTAGGAGTTATAGGTAGTTCAACCTTCCACTCTGGTGATACTGTAAAGAGTAGGTGTTCTGGAGGGTAGAGGTATCTCTTCGGTGAGTCCGGACCATGTCTGTAGAAGCTTCCCGGAATTAACGAATATTTACCAGGGTTTTGAACATCTTCAACATCTCTAGCTAATTCTTTAAAGGAATCCAACTTAGTAAGTCTTAATACGTTATCAACTACCTTATAACCTATCACAACATAGCTAAGATGTTGTAACTCTTTGAAGAGTATTTCTAGGGAGTCATACCTACTCACATATAAACCTGTTAAAGACACGTTCTAGCCCAGTATACCCTAAACCCAGGTTAAAAAACTTTAATTGATTATTCTGTGGTGGTGTAGTTTAAAATATGCTGGTTAGAAGATCTTTGGGGTCTTAATGAGAATTGAAGATCTTGAGAAAATGCTATTATCTAATATAGAGTCTTTATCGGAGGCTTGTAGGGGTATATGTAGGTCTGATATGGTATATATACCGAGGTTAGAGGTTGGTAAGGTCTTAGATGGGTGTGATTACTGTTTGCTAAGGAATTTAATCGATTTAATTAATGTTAAGTCAATCACTATTGTTTTAAGGAATGGTGATTACTTAGAATTTCTTAAACTTGATGACGCTGTTATTGAGTTAGGGCCTGAGGCAGCATCTATACTAGCGTTGGATGAGTTTGTTAGTAGGGTTATGGAGTTAAGAGAGTTTAATATGATATTAGATGATGATGTTAATTCCCTAATAGATTGGTTTAATAGTTAGTATGGTAGTTGTTAGATGTTTTGAGGAAAGTTAAAATATTTGAGGGTTTAGTAATGTTGTGGTGGTAGTGTGAGGCTGTACATAGCTTCAAGTGATGATATACTACAGGGCAGGGTTACTGATATATACTTTGTCAGGACTAAAGAGATCTTGATAAAGAAGGGATTAGCGGATGTTAGGGTTAGGATGGAGTTTCATGTTAATGGTGTTCCTAGAGGTTATGAGTGGGTGGTTTACTCAGGGTTGGAGGATGTACTTAAGGTACTATCTCAGAGGCCTGTAAATGTTTACTCCTTACCTGAAGGTACTTTAATACCGTCTAACTACCCAATACCTCTGATGGTTATTGAGGGTAGGTATGTTGACTTTGTTGAGTTGGAGACTGCGGTCTTAGGTATTTTAAGACATTCAACTAGTGTTACTACTAAGGCTGCTAGGATTAAGAGGTTAGGTATGGATAGGAAGTTCATATTTTTTGGGTTGAGGGCAGCTCATCCAGTATTAGCCCCTATGCTTGATAGAGCTGCATATATTGGTGGGTTTGACGGTGTTTCAGGTATTATGAGTGAGGAGTACTTAGGTGTTAAGCCTTCAGGTACTATGCCTCATGCCCTCATAGTAGTCTTCGGTGATAATGTTGAGGCTTGGAAAGCTTTTGATGAGGTAATCCCTGAGGACGTACCGAGGATAGCACTAGTAGATACTTTCGAGGATGAGAGAATGGAGGCTGTTAAGGCTGCGAAGGCCTTAGGGAAGAAATTATTCGGTGTTAGGTTGGATACCCCCAGTAGTAGGAGGGGTAATTTCAGGGAGATTATCATGGAGGTTAGATGGACTCTAGACTTACTAGGGTATAAGCATGTTAAGATAGTTGCTAGTGGTGGTATTAATGAGAAGTCTGTACAGCAGTTAAGAGATATCGTAGATATATTCGGTGTAGGTACTTCAGTAGCGTTTCCTCAACCAGTTGATATAGGTGGTGATATTGTTGAAGTTAATAAGGGTGGTGAATGGGTACCGATCTCTAAGAGGGGTAAGCTACCAGGTGCTAAGAAAGTTTATAGGTGTTCTACCCTAGAGTATGAGGTAGTACCGTGGAACTCTACACCGAGTAAGTGTTTCGAGGATGTTTTAGAACTTTACTTACAGGAAGGGAGGTTAGTTAAGAAGTTACCAAGTCCTCAAGAGTTAAGAGAGTACGTATTAAGTCAACTTAAGAATCTACCGGAACCCACACCTACTGACTAATAATTAAGTTTATTAAAATTTAAACCCTCACAAATAATAAATATATGGTGCGGGGGTGCCCGAGCTAGGTCAAAGGGGTCGGGCTTAAGACTATTTCCAGCATGGTAGGAGACCCGATGGCGTAGGCCTGCGTGGGTTCGAATCCCACCCCCCGCACCACCTCAACAACTTATGGGTGGAGAATCACTTAGTAATTTAAAGCTTAAGAACTTTGAGGAGGAGGTTTAACTAGATGATGAGTGGTGATGGCTGTGATTGATGAACTAACACACTTCTCTGATAGCTTTGCCTTCAATTAAACTTTAAAACTGAGTAGTTAAATTATTGTGTTGGTAGGGCCCGTAGCTCAGCCAGGATAGAGCGCCGGCCTCCTAAAGATTAAGGGACTCACTGACGGTCGGGGAAGCCGGATGTCGGGGGTTCAAATCCCCTCGGGCCCGCCACAAACGACAGTCTAATGAAGTTAAACTTTAAAAAGAATTGTATTAAAATTAAATGTTGGTAGTGCGGCGGTCGTCTAGCCTGGTCTAGGACGCTGGCCTGCCAGGGTCTCTGGGGTTCCGTAGAGCGCCAGAAATCCCGGGTTCAAATCCCGGCCGCCGCACCATAAATTCTCACATCATCTCCGGTTAGGTAGTATGGACTCAAGTAGTGATGTGTATGAGGAGTTAATGAGTATTTACGATTCTATAGCTAGTAGTTACTCTAGTCTTAGGTCAGCGGCTTGGGGAGTTGTTGATGAGTTATCTAGTTCTGATGGGTGGGTTGCTGATGTTGGTTGTGGTCCGTGTCAGAACGGAGTGAGGTTTTCCTTGAGGAGTAGGTCTAAGTTGGTATGTCTTGATATATCTTATGAGATGCTTAGGCAGTCTAAAGTAATGATTGGTGGGTTAGGTGATGACTTAGTAGTACGTTCTAATCATGTCCAGGCTGATATGAGGTCGTTACCTCTTAGGGAGTTATCTGTTGATAGGGTCTTACTAATAGCTTCTATAAATCATATCCATCCGAAGGACTTAGGTGTTGTGTTAAGCGAGTTTTATAGGGTTTTGAAGGGGGGTGGTGAGGGGTTGATAACTCTTTGGGCTTTAACACATCCAGTAGTTCTAAGACATGTTCTTAAGAACTTAATTAAATCTTTATTTAATCCTAGGAATCTAGGTAATGTATTCGATATTAGGGTTCCTTGGAGGAGTAAGGGTAGGGTCTTCCTAAGATACTACCACATATATAGAGTTCGTGAAGTCTTGAAGTGTTTGAGGGGTTTAGGCTTTAATATTGTTAAGGTAGGTGTTTACAACCCTCATAAGAGGTTACTACCTGAGAATTACTACGTATTACTACGTAAGTAGTTTCATCATGTATGGTGAGTTCTTCTCCCTCCAATAACCTAACTTCCTGTAGTACTCCCTAACACCAATACCTGAAAGTATTAATATTTTCCTCTTATCATATTTACTGTATGCTACCTCTTCAGCCTTCTTAAGTAGTTTAGCCCCTACACCTAAGTGTTGTGTATCTATATCTCTCGGCTCCTCACCTACTGGTAGTTGTGGTCCGTAAACATGTAACTCCCTAATTATTGCTGTCTTACTATCTATCTCAGGTCTGAAGGCTTTCTCAGAAGGTATTCTAAGCCTTAATAACCCTACTAACACGTCATTCTGGATATCCTCAGCACTTATGAATACCTCAACACCACCACTTGCCTCATACTCAGTAACTAATACTTCAACATTAGCTAACTTCCTACCCTTAAGTAGTAATGACCTACCAACCTCCCTAAACCTAATCTCATTAATCTTAATACCCTTACTCAAAGCCCTCAACTCCACCAACTCACGTAGGTTACCTTTCTTAGGGCCTGCCTCAATATACTGTGCAGGTAAGTCTCTCTGAATCCTCATAATCCTAACCCACTTAGGTATGTAGCGGTACATCTCAGAGATCAGTTCTACAGCCTCCTCATCACTTAACGCTTTATACCTACCCTCAACCCACCACTGATACAGTTTAGTACCTTTAACAACTAATGTAGGGTAGATCTTAAGCATATCCGGTCTGAAGTCTGGATTCTCAAACAACTCTCTAACCATCTCTAAATCCCTTTCGAAGTTAGATCCTGGGAGTCCTGGCATTATATGGTAAACGACTTTAAACCCTGAGTCCTTAAGTAGTTGTGTTGCTTTGATAGTCTCCTTAACTGTGTGCCCCCTCTCAACAATTCTTAAGACGTCATCATATATACTCTGAACACCTATCTCAACTCTAGTACCTCCTAAGTACAACAACCTATTCACTACATACTCACTTATGTGGTCAGGTCTTGTCTCAAAGGTAAGCCCAACAACTCTAATCCTAGCTGTCTCATTACGTAGTTGAGCTTCCTCTAAACTCGGGAGTTTCTCAGGTCTATCCTCAGGATACCTGTTAAACGCCTCGAAGAGTGAAGTTACAAACCACTCCTGATAATGTTCTGGGAGTGCTGTGAATGTACCACCCATAACTATCACATCCACCTTACTAGGCCTATACCCTAAGTACTCATACTGTCTCAACCTAACTCTAACCTGCTCGTAAGGGTCGTAACCAACCCTTAAAGCCCTCATTAAGGCAGGCTCATCACCATAATAACTCTGCGGAGTACCGTACTCAGGACCTCCAGGACAGTAAGCACACTTACCGTGAGGACATGGGTAAGGCGCAGTCATAACAGCAACTACAGTAACACCTGATAAAACCCTAGACGGCCTCTTACCACGTAAAGCATCTACAACTACCTCAACCACCACTTACTACCTAATAAAGAATAAACAACCCCAGACTAAAACTTTAATAAGACACTTAATAAGAAATGAGTAGATGCCGCGGTAGTATAGCCCGGTCAAGTATGCGGGCCTTTCGAGCCCGTGACCCGGGTTCAAATCCCGGCCGCGGCACCAAATGACGTTACATCACTCTCTTCTTAAGATATTTAATGTTTGAATTTCTCAAGTGCTTTTTTAACTGCTTCTCTATGTATTGATGATTGCCAAGCAACATACCTACCAACACCTACTTCTAAATCTCTTTCAGGTGGTGGTTCATCTATCCATAGTTCTGGATCTCTATCTCTGAGGAAGTAGACTATGAGGTTTCTAGCTATGAGTTCATTTATAAGTTCTTCAGGTACTTCAGGGCTCCATAGGTTATCAGGATCTTCAACAGTTAGTTCAAGCCACTTCCTCCACTTGGAAATGAATTCTGGTGTTAACCTCTTCTCCTCAACAATGATATTAGTAAGTATGTTGGTACTCCACTTGTTTATGTATAGAGACCTGAGTACATACGGGTTACCACCTGTAAGTCTCCAGATTTCTTCATAAGGTGGTTTAGGGTTAGGTATCTTCTCATAAAGTTCTTCAAAACCTTCTTTACTCATATTCCACATAGGCATTAACCATGCCCATCTATGCCTACCAACCCTCCACCTAGATAGTCCTTCACTAGTAGCAACAATAATAACAATATTCTCATAACTCTCTGGAGGGTATTCAATAATATTTAAGAGCATCTTTGTATAAATTTCAGCCTTATCTAAGCCAATAGCTTGGAAGACTTCATCTACTAATAAGGCAATCTTCTTCTTCCTCCACTTCTTCAGGAGTTGATTAGCTAGAAGAACAACTAAATCTGCTAACTTAATTGGTATGTAACCAGTCGTATCAGCTATAACCTCAGAAACCCTCTCAATAACCTCCCTAACATCTGTATGAGCTACATAGTCTCTATGAGCAACATCTGCGTAAATAACATCAAAACCTCCCTCCCTCAAGACTTCAGCAGTCTGTTTTAACCAAGCAGACTTACCACAACCTTCAGGACCGTAAACAACAACTGGTGATGCTGTCCCCTTCTCAGCAAGCTCGTAAACCTGTTTTAAAGCTCTATCTCTATCAGTAAACTCAACCTCTAAATCGGGAGTAAATTTCAGCTTAACTCTCCTAACATTACTAATCATCAACACCTCTACATTTCAATAGTGTAGATACAGATATTATTAACTTTGATTAGGAAAAGAAGCTATTAAGACGTGACGAAGCTATATTTCAAAATATTATACCTAATATTTTAAGTAGAGATAGGAACAATCGTTTAGTATGAGAGGGAATACTGGAGAATATTGCTTAAAACACTCTGATTACCTAGTTTAGATTACTTAGTAACCCTAGAAGTCAGGTACTTCAACGTATTCATATACTTTACTCAGCGCTTTCTCATATTTAACTCTATGGTCTATTAGGAACTTACTTAGGAGTTCTGCAGCTCTTAACTTACACTCACCACATAGTATCTGACCCTGTCTACATTCTTCATAGATTTTACGTAATTCGGAGTCATTAGGTATTAGGTGGTATGCGTAGAATTCATAAACCACGCATTTCTCAGGTTCACCACCTAACCTCCTCTGTTCTTCAGCAGTAGCTCTACCACCTGTGAATGCCTTCATTAACTTCTGAGTAGCTGTTTTAGGGTCTTCATCTAATGCTATATAGCTTTCAGGTCTTGATGAACTCATCTTACCGCCATCTAATCCAGTCATGAATCTATGGTATGTTGATGCTGGTGGTTTCAACCCTAACTCATTCTCAAATCTCTGAGCGACATCTCTAGTTAATCTTATGTGGGGGTCTTGATCAGGGCCTACAGGTACTAATACGTCCTTAAACCCTCCGAAGTCCTTTAACTGTGGGTGTAGTATGTCTGCTATTTGAGTAAGTACTGATACTATCTTACCTACTTCTAAATCCTCACCGTAGGCAGCTCTTAACTCAGCAAGTGTTAACTTCCTAGAGATTAACTGTATGAATCTATAGTATTTAGGGTGGTAATTTGATTGGAAGTAGAGGTGTAGGTTATCCTTACTTAACCCTAAGGCTATGTAATTAGCTACGTAGTCGTTTAACGCTATATCGATAGCTTCCTTCCTACCAACCCTCCTAACACTATATGCCTCCACATCAGCTATTATGAGGAATACCTCAGCACCTAATCCTTGATAATATATTATCTGGTCTATAAGCATCTTATGTCCGAAATGCATCTTACCACTAGGCATTAACCCAGTAACTATAGCTACTTTCTCCCCCCTCCTCAACGCATCAATGATTATGTTGAAGTCTCTATGCCCGAATATAACCCCCCTCCTCATCAGCATATGAGGTTCTACTACCTTCCTAAGCTCATCAATAACCTCACTAAATGGTCTTATACCGAATTCAGTGAATAACTTTTCATACTCTCTAATCATTACGTGAGACCAAGGATCTATCCTAAACCCCACAATACCTACCGCCCTAATAGTATCTGAGGAGGGTGTTTATAAGATTTGATAGAAAGCTTTAGATAAGGTGTTGGGTTTGAAGGATATTACTAGAGTTAGTACTGGTATTAAGTTACTTGATGAAGGTTTAGAGGGTGGTATCCCTAAGGGGAATTGGGTGGTAATTACTGGTGAGCCAGGTACTGGTAAGTCAATACTCTGTATGCATTATGCTTATGCAGGATTACTAAGTGGTGACCCAGTAATATACGTTACTACTGAGGCTGAGTTTAGAGATGTTATCAGGCAGGCTAGGCAGTTCAACATGAACTTAGATGACTTCAGCACATACTACTTAGGTGATGAGAAGCCTGAGAGACAGCCTCAACTAGTGGTTATAGATATATTCAGCCTCCTTAAAACAGCTAAGCAGTTAAGTGCTGAGGCTGAGGAGTTAGAGAGGAAGAGGAGGTATGCAGCGTTAGAGATTGAGACTTTAATCGCAGCTATAAATGAGGGTTATAGAGTGTTAGGTCTTACTGATGAGAAACATAAGTCACCGTTAAGACATGTTAGGTTAGTAATTGATAGTATCTCAGCTTTCTGGGCTGATAAACCTGCGATGGCTAGGAAGTACTCATACCAACTTAAGATAGCTACTCATAGGGAGAACGTAACAGCATTACTAGTGAGTCAGTACGCAATGACTACAAAATCAGTTTACGGTGATTCTAGAGTAAGTGTTAAAGTAGGGGGTAGTGTTTATGAAGTAACTATAGAGGATTTATTTAACGACTTGTTAAGGTCTGGTAATAAGTTAGTACGTACTAAGGATCATGACATAGTTAGTGTTGACGGGATTTACACACTATCTTTAAACCCTAACGACTTAACAATTAACTGGTGTGCTGTCTACGCCGTAGTTAGACATAGGAGTAGTAGTTACCTGTATGAAGTTGTTTTAGATGATGGTAGTAGTTTGAAGGTTACTGAGGATCATTCGTTATTTACCCTGGATAACGGTGTTGTAGGGGTTGTTAGGGCTGGTGATTTAAGAGTAGGTGATTACGTCTTAATAGCTGATGTAGGTAATTTAAAAACTACTCACTACGGTGTTGGTGTGTTGAGGAGGGTTAATGATGTTAGGTTTATCGGTGTAGGTGATGGTTACGTGTACGACTTATCCGTCGAACCTTATGAAAACTACGTAGCTAATAATGTAGTAGTTCATAACTCTACATTCGGGTTCGGGTTAGAACATATAGCAGACGGTATATTCCATCTATGGTTAGATAATGTTGAGGATGTTAAGGAGGTTCGTAGGTACTTAATAATTAAGAAGATGAGGATGACTAATCATTATAGGGGTGCATATAAAGTAGATGTAGTCCCTGGTAAGGGACTCGTACTAACTAAGCTTCAGGTATGAGTATGTGGTGGGCCCGCGGGGATTTGAACCCCGGACCCCCCGGTTATCAGCCGGGTGCTCTAACCAGGCTGAGCTACGGGCCCCTAAAAAATTTAGGAGTTACTTATTAAATCTTTTACTTAAATCTTAAGTCTTACTGAGGATGGGTCAGAGGGATTCGTAGACATCATCTAATCAGTAAGGACGCCTCACATCACTAAATTTATCCTTACATAATCGCTTATATGTTTTGAGTTAGTAGATATGATTGCTGTAGTTAAGGTATTACTTGTATGACATGGATAGTTAGGTTAGATCCTTTAAGACCTGATAAGGATGTGATCTATAAGGTAGCTGATATTTTAAGGAGTGGTGGGTTATGTGCATTCCCTACAGAGACTGTGTATGGTTTAGGTGCTGATGGTTATAACAGTGACGCTGTTATTAAGGTGTTCAACGTTAAGAGGAGGCCTATGGATAACCCGTTAATAATGCATGTAGATTCTGTAAGGATGTTTGAGGAAGTTTCAGAACACGTTCCAGAGACTGCTTATAAACTCATTAAGGAGGTCTGGCCAGGACCTCTGACCTTAATAGTTAGGAAGTCTCCGAAGGTTCCTAAGGAGGTTACAGCTGGTAGGTCTACAGTAGCTGTTAGATGTCCAGGACATCCAATAGCTTTAGAGTTGATAAGTGCTTTAGGGAGGCCTATAGCAGCCCCAAGTGCTAACTTAGCTGGTAGGCCATCACCAACTACTGCTGAGCATGTGATTAAGGATTTAGTAGGTCTTATAGAGGTTATAATCGATGGTGGTGAGACCTTCTTCGGTATTGAGTCAACGATAGTAGACTTAACTACAGACCCACCGACGTTGTTAAGACCAGGTCCTATAACTGTTGAGGACTTAGTTAAGATTTTAGGTAGTGATGTTAGGGTACCTAACTTCGCTAGGGGTTTATCAGAAGCTGAGGTAGCTTTAAGTCCAGGTGTTAAGTATAGGCATTACTCACCTAACACACCGTTAATACTTATTGAGACTAAGGATTATAGTGATTTAAGTAGGTTGGTTAATACCGTACTTAATAAGGCTTCTGAGGAGGTTTCTAAGGGTTTGAGGGTAGCTATAGTATGTAGTAGTGAGACTGTGAAGTATTACTTAGGTAGGGGGTATGAAGTGTTATGTATAGGCTCACGTAGTAATCTGTATGAGGTAGCTCATAACCTCTTCAGTACGTTAAGACTTATAGACTCATTAGGTGTTGATATAGCTATTGTTGAGGGTTTTAAAGAGGTAGGGCTTGGATTAGCTATAATGAATAGGTTGAGGAAAGCAGCTACTTATAAGGTCCTTATAGATTAATTCTTCCTAAGTAAGGCTATGAAATACCCTGGAGTTCCATGTATGTGTGGGTGGAATCTCAGTAAGTACTCACCCCACCACTCACTAACTAATCCTCTAGCACCGAGCTTAATATACGGTTCAACAACTTCTAATCCTAACTCCTTCACAGCTTTCCTAATGTTTTCCTCATTCTCCTCAAGCGTTACAGTACATGTTGAGTAAGCTATTAACCCACCCTTCCTAACAATTCTAACAGCCTCACTAATGAACTGGAATTGATACTTAGATAGGGTTACGACGTCTTTATATCTCTTAACATCAAATACCTTAGGTATAACTCCTAACGTACTGCATGGGGGGTCTATAAGTACTTTATCAGCTATTAACCACGGGAAATCAATGTGTAGGTACCTACTATCAGCCTTAAAAACCTTAACACTACTTAAGTGTCCTAACCTGCTTAACTCCTCAACCATGTTCTCTACCTTCTTTGCTGAATGGTCGAAAGCATATATCAACGTCTTACCCCTAGATAATTCTACTAGATGTCCTGTCTTACCGCCAGGAGCAGCACACATATCAACAACTACCTCATCTGCTTGAGGTTTTAATAACCTACTAACGAGTATTGAAGGTAGTGCTTGAGGGTATATTAAACCTTCACCATATTCAGGAAGTTCTCTAACCTTAACGACCTCATATAAAGACTTAATAGTCTTAACAGCAACTCCCTTACTACCCTTCTTAACATCTTCGGAATCGATCATAGCGATACCGTAAGCTATTACATCACCGTAGGGGGTTAGAATATTAACTTCAGAACCTTTACGGAATTTACCACCAACAACTCCAGGGATATAGAGGTCAGAACCGAGTATAACTGACTCAGCAGCTTTCTTATCGGCTATAACGTAATTACTTACTGACGGTATGTTAGGATTATACCTTACTGGGAAGTATACAGCTTCATCGAGGTTCTCATCCCTGTAAACTTCAATACCCCTAATCATCAACCTCTTAACTAACTCGTCAGTAGATATCCGTAAAGTGTTAACTCTAACGTAGTACCTACTCGGAGGTCTCTTAAGATATTCTAAGAACTTGTAAAGGTCATCACCGTAAACCCTACTTAAGGTATGTAGTAACTCCTCATCATAATCTATAAACACTGTAGATACCATACAGTACTCTACAAAGTCCTCTAATAAGGTATTAAATAGACTGAAGACGTAGTTGTTACTCCCATTATAGATTATGGAGGTAATACTTAAAGTTTTCAGTAATGTTTATAGGTCTCATCGAGTAGACCTTCAGTAAAATGTAGATATACTTGAAGTCTAAATAACTTAGTTAGAGTGTCTCTTACTTGAGAGTTCTTAATCTTATGTAATTGATTACATTATATATTTGGAAGTGTATGTATTAAATCTCGGTGTTCATATGAGGAGGGAGTTAGCTATCTTTTTAACTATACTCACGTTATTAGTGATAGTTTATGTTGTTCAGGTTGTAGGATTACAAAGTGAGGTTAGTAGGCTTAGGTCTGAGAATGAAGTGCTTAGGAATACCTATGAGTCCCGGATTAATCAGCTTCAAAATGATGTGGATAGGTTAAGTAGTTTAAATGAAGAACTTAGAAGGAATTATGAGTTACAGATAAATCAATTACAGGATGAGATTAAGAGGCTTACAGCCTTAAATGAGGAGCTTAGGAATGCTTATGAGTCTCAAATTAATCAACTTAAGAGAGATTATGAGTTACAGATAAGTCAGCTTCAGGTTGAAGTTAATAGATTGAATAACTTAAATGAAGTACTTAAGAAAAACTATGAATCGCAGATAGAGGTACTTAATAAGGAGATTAATAGGTTGAATACACTGAATGAAGAGCTTAAGAAGAATTATGAATCTCAGATAGACCTGTTGAAAAGTGAGATTGAAAATCTTACTAATGTGAATTACGAGCTTAGAAAGAATCTAACATATTACATGGACTTACTCTCTAAATTAAACTCAGACTACTACACAGTTCTTAGTGGTTATGAGTCTCAGATCAATCAGTTACGGTACGAACTCACGAACCTACAATACAGACTTAAATATGCGGTATTCCCGGCAGAACTATTCACTATGTCTCAGGATGAAGTTAATAACTTCCTTATTAAGTCAATTAATTCAGTAAGTAACTTATCTAGGCGGTTTGAGACTAGGCTGTCAGTTAATGAATTCCTCATGAATGTGTTTGAGTATGTTATGAATAGTACTTACTATCAGTATGATTCTATAGCTATTAGGTCTGAGAATGTTACTGAGGGTGATTATTGGAAGTTAGCTAATGAGACTCTAGTTGATTTAGGTGGTGATTGTGAGGACTTAGCAGTGTTGGTGTACTCAATAATTAAACCATACATAAACAACACATACTTAATAGGATGGAGTAGTAATGTGACTGGTCATGTAGCTGTAATTACCTATGTTAATAGGACCTGGTATGTTGTAGACCCTGCAGGGGATTGGTTAAACGGGTATAAACTAACTATAAGACTTACGCTTAAGGATCGTTTAGGTAGGGAGTGGGTATGGTGGTTATTACCAACTCACATCCACCCAGACATAAAGAAATTAGGGATTCAAAACAACCTCTTCACATATGAATGGAGGAAAGGAGATGAAATAGTAACTGGAGTTAAAGGTTATTCAGACCCTACACAACTACTTCAAGACTGGCTAAACTACTGGAGGGAGGAGGCAGGGGATAAACCAAGACTAAGTGTAATAGATATAAACACATTCTATAAGGACCTAACGCTAAATGAATTAACTCAGAAGCTAACAGAACTGACTAAAACGTAGAGATGACGCATACATATAAGTATGGAAAACACTATCTATTTCCCCACATGATTTAGATCGATAAATACGTAATAAAGGTCATGCTGACTAAGATGATGCTTTAGATATTGTGAGTGGTTGAAAGATTTAGTAGAAGTGAAAAAGTTAAAGAAATTGAGGAGGTAATAGATTTTATAGTATGGGTGGTGGGGATGGTGTTTTATCGTGTTAGGAGGGTTAATGGTCGTTATTACCTTGTTAAGGAGTGGTATGACCCTACGTTAGGTAAGAAATTAAGTAGGTCTTTAGGGCCTTGTGATAGGATTGAGGAGTTGTTGAGGTGGTGCGGGGGGTGGGATTCGAACCCACGCAGGCCTACGCCATCGGGGCCTCAGCCCGACCCCTTTGACCTAGCTCGGGCACCCCCGCACTTAATCTAG
The DNA here is from genome assembly GCA_020832985.1 of Desulfurococcaceae archaeon. Lineage (GTDB taxonomy): Archaea > Thermoproteota > Thermoprotei_A > Sulfolobales > NBVN01 > CAZZLT01. The sequence goes on from JAJHRE010000020.1 coordinate 17,706, forward strand.
GTTTCTTAAATCCCTATATGTTTTCTTTGAGTGAGTTTTTTAACCTTAGCTATATCTACGTAGTTAGGTGGTGATGGTATGGCTAAGGTGTTTCATGAGTTGGTTTCTGTTGATGATGTTCTTGGGATTGTTGGGAGGTATTTAACTCTTAAGCCTTTAGGTGTTGAGGTTGTTGGTTTAGGTGATGTTTTGTGGAGGGTTGTTGCTGAGGATATATATGCTTTAGTTGACGTCCCTCCGTTTGATAGGTCTGAAGTTGATGGTTTTTGTGTTGTATCTAGTGATGTTGTTGGTGTTGAGGAGGATAGACCTGCTGTGTTGAAGGTTGTTGGTGTTTCTAAGATTGGTTCACCGTTCTTAGGTGAGGTTAGGAGTGGTGAGGCTGTTGAGGTGGATACAGGTGCTGTAGTGCCTAGGGGTGCTGATGCTGTCGTTATGGTTGAGTATTGTAGTAGGGTTGGTGATTCATTATATGTGTATAGGTCTGTAGCTCCTGGTGAGAATATTGCTTATGCTGGTAGTGATGTGATGAGGGGTGAGTTAGTCATCAGTAAGGGTACTCTAATAACTCCTAAGGAGGTACCTATACTTGCTGCTTTAGGTTTGAAGGAGGTGAAGGTCTTTAAGAAGCCTAGAGTTGCGGTCATATCTATAGGGTCTGAGTTAAGGGGTCCTGGTGAGGTGTTAGGTTATGGTGAGGTCTACGACGTCAACACATATTCTATCTCAGCTTTACTGAGGGAACTTGGTATTAATCCGGTAGTCTTCGGTGTGGTTAGGGATGATTACGGATTAGTCCGTGAGACCATCTCTAAAGCTTTAGATGTAAGTGATGTCGTGATCACTAGTGGTGGTACTTCAGCTGGTGTGACTGATATTACTTATAGGGTTATTGATGATTTAGGGGAACCTGGAGTTATAATTCATGGTTTGAAGGTGAGGCCTGGGAAGCCTACAGTCATCGGTGTAGTTGGTAGTAAATTAGTGGTTGGGTTACCTGGATTCCCACTATCGGCTATAATGATATTTAACTTGGTGGTAAAGCCCTTACTCCTTAAGCTAATGGGTATTGAATCCATACCTGAGCTTAAGGTTAAGTCATTAATTGCTGAGAAAGTGGTTGGTGGTAGGGGTAGGGAGTACTTAATACCTGTTATCCTAGTCAGTAGGGGTAGGGAGTTAATAGCATACCCAATACCTTACTCATCAGGTTCTTCCTCAGTCTTCGCAGTTGCTGACGGTTTTATCAGGATTCCTGAGAAGGTCGGTATTGTGAATGAGGGTGAGGAAGTAACTACATACTTACTAAGTAGTTATGTAAGGCCGGCTGATTTAGTCATTATGGGTAGTCATGATTACGGTGTTAACATAGCTTTAAACCTCTTCAGAGTTAAACCGCATGCTAAGGTAGTTAACGTTGGTTCTTTAGCTGGTTTGATAGCTGTTGGTAAGGGTGGTGCTGATATAGCAGGTATTCACCTCCTAGACGAACGTACTAACACGTATAACGTAAGTTATGTGAAGAGTTTAGGTTTGGAGGGTAGGGTAGTCCTCATTAGGGGTTATGTAAGGAGTGTCGGTCTGATAGTGCCTAAGGGTAATCCTAAAGGTATTAGAGGTGTTAAGGACTTACTAAGAAGTGATGTAGTTTTCATGAACAGGAATAGAGGTTCAGGTACTAGGACATTATTAGATATACTCCTTAAGGAACTTGCTAAGGAACTTAACATCAGTTTTCAGGAGGTGATTAAAGGTATTAGAGGTTATACAGTAGAGGCTAAGACTCATACAGCTGTCGCAGCTGCAGTAGCTCAGGGGAGAGCTGATGTAGGTTTAGGGATTAAAGCAGCTGCTGATATGTATGGTTTAGACTTCATAGAGTTACGTAAGGAGCATTACGACTTCGTAGTTAATGTAGAGAGTATGGAGAAGTCGGTAGTTAAGGAATTTATAAATGTGTTGAGGAGTGAGGAGTTTAAGTATAGGATGTCAATGTTAGGAGGTTATGAGGTCCAGGATGACGTAGGGACTATAATAAAGTAGGTATGTATGTTGTAGGAGCTCTACTAAGTCTTATGTTAGAACACCTTTTAATGATATTATTTAAATATCGTTAACATACGAAGATCGGGTTACTGTATGAGTACGCTAGTTAGGAGGGTTGGTCCTGGAACTAAGCTTAAGGGTAAGAAGGTAGTCTTCATAGTAGCGAATGAGTTTGAGGATGTCGAACTCCTATACCCATTCATACGTTTAAGTGAGGAAGGTGCTGAAGTTATTATAGTGCCTATGAAGGTCGGTCTTCACCCAAGACCTGCAGACCCGAGTAAACCAGTTACTGGTAGGTTCGGTACGCCGGTCCCGTTATTAGTATTTAGGGAGGGTGAGAGACATGTACTTAAGGAGCTTAAGGAAGTTAGTGTTGATGAGATAGACGCTGTGGTTATCCCGGGCGGGTTCTCACCAGATTACTTAAGGAGACTACCTGAAGTCCTAAGTTTTGTTAGAGAGGCGTATCAGAAGGGTAAGATTGTAGCTGCGATATGTCACGGACCTTGGGTCCTCATATCTGCAGGGATCACTAAAGGTAAGAGGATGACTGGTGTGATAGCTGTTAGAGACGATATAATAAACTCAGGTGCTATTTACGAGGACGCCCCAGTAGTCAGGGATGGTAACTTAATAACTGCTAGAGTTCCTGACGACCTACCGGAGTTCTGTCAAGCAATAATAAATGCATTAAGTAGTTGACTTAATTATCTCAACTAATGGTTTAAGAGACCTTAAATCATGTTCGATGTTAATAGCTACTCTAACCCTATCAACATCCCCGAGCTCTTAAAAACAGATAATTACGTCCTACTTCTAGGCAGGGTTCTGCTACTCACTTATATTTAGTACCACATAAGAGCTCTACTGTGGGTTGGTATGAGATTACCATTCTTAAGGCTGGAAGTCTTAGGTTTTAAATTAAATCCTACCTCTCTAATCCACGGTTTAGTTAAGCATATATAGAATTAAGATATCATGCATAATGTTTAGAACCTGCACAGACGGAGTGTGTTAGAGGTGGGGTTTAGAGGGGTTACTCTATGATGGTAGGTGGGATTTATTAAGTGGTGGACCGGCCGGGATTTGAACCCGGGACCTCCGCCGTGCGAGGGCGGCGCTCTTCCAGCTGAGCTACCGGCCCTAATACCCTACTTATAATACTTCCTTTATATTTTACCGCTTTATTCTTTTACTTAAGTATGTAGGTACTTCCGTCACAAGCTATTCCAGGTGTTGATATTTGGAAAGCTTCTCTACATACTGTGAATGCTAGTCCCTCATTATAACATAGATCTCTAAGTGTTAGGAGGTACTTAAGTCTTAAGTCTCTAGGTAGGTATATATAGTTGCCTAACCTCTCACCTTTTGCGTAGAGGTTCCTTAACCTACTAGCTACTTCTGGGAATGCGCTACACACTCTATTTAGGATATCTCCTCTTACTTTCAGTGTTGATGCTGTTACCTGTACCACCCCTATACCTGATAATTCCTTAATCAACCCTCTCAACATGTTTAAATCGTCGTTAACGTAGGGTATTATAGGGTCTATCCTAACTGTAGTTATGATGTTGTTACTGATTAGTTTTTCTAAAGCTCTCAACCTTTTAGTGGCTGGTGGTGCGTTAGGTTCTAAAGTCCTGGATAAGTTATCATCGTTTGTGGTTATGGTTATCGATACTACAGTACTACCATTACTTAATATATCTACATCCCTTACTACTAAGTCTGACTTAGTTATTATCAGTATTGGGTGTTTACCCTCGATAAGTAGTTTGAGGGCTCTCCTAGTTAGTGATGTCCTATCCTCAGGTGGTGTGTATGGGTCACTACTGTTACTCATAGATATTAAGGCATTCTTAGGTAGTCTGCTTAAGTCTTTAACTAGGTTTCGGATTAAGTCTTTCTTAGGTCTAGGCCTATCAAAATCTCTAATGTATGTCCTTGCATAACAGTATATACAGTGATGTCCACAGCCTGTATACGGGTTTAAGTTGAATTTTAGAGGACATGTACATAATTTAGACCTCCACGGGTCGAAGAAATTAATAACTCTTAACTTAATACCCAATCCCCGTTAAGACTTGTTAGTTGAGGCGCCGGGGGCGGGATTCGAACCCGCGTACCCCAGATGGGGTAGTGGGTCTCTAGCATCTGCTGGACTCGAGCCCACCGCCTTGGACCGCTCGGCCACCCCGGCATTTAACCCCTATCCAAGTCTTTATCTACTTTAACTCATTATAAATGTTTTATTTAGTAGGTAGTTTACATAC
>JAJHRE010000074.1 GCA_020832985.1 Desulfurococcaceae archaeon
TATAAGCTTCTTCTCAAGTCCGTAAATCTTTGCGTAGTAAAGTGATGACTTAATTGCTAGTAGGTTGTAGAGTAGCCTATATATAGCCTCAGAAACACCTACAGCATCAACTTCATTCCTATAATCAAGTATTAACACCTCACCAGTCCTACGAACCACTACCGTAATCTTTGAACCTATATACTTCTCTAGAACGTCATCAACCTCATCAACTATATCTCTATGCATCCTAAGTATGTTAGGTGCATTCCACCCAAACTCACTCAATATAGATGTAGGTGTAGGCCTAGCTTGCGAGAGTTGAGATAACCAAATATGAAAACCACATGGATGCGGCTGTAAACAACTACTTACTGCAAGACCATACCTATCAAATCCATAGAGTCTAGCCTCAAAGGGTGGTAAGGTCTTAACAACTGACTGTACCTCATTCATAGGGTCTGACCTATAGGACTTTAAATCCCACGGAACTTGCTTCTCATTCATAAGTACTCTCAAACCTCCAGACACGTAGGAGAGGTTGTAATCTAACTTAGTATCTCCTAAAACCTGAATCCTTATAGGTCTCGTTATATCATTATACCTAGCAAGTTGAGGAACATCTACAAACCTCCCAATAATAGGTAGAGACTCTAAATTCGACGCATTATTCCCGTACTCCTTATCTAAAAGTTTAAACCTATGTAGATAACCCACAATAGCTATAGCATCAAGAATATTAGACTTACCAGAAGCTGGAGGACCTACAAGAATAGTTAAATCACCTAACTCAAACTCTAACTTCTCTACACTTTTAAAATTCTCAATAGAGACCTTAAGAGACAATGTTACTCCCATCTACTACTTTACCATACTAATTTTATATAATATAACGTCACCACAACATGATCACTTAAGAATTGTAGGTAATAAATTTGAATTACTCATCAAATATATAATTAAAGTATGTGGGATTAAGTATTAGGTTTAAGACTTCATGTAGGTTCTACATGCTCATATATGACCTCTCTTTCTATACGTGTTAATGTTTCAAGTAATGCTCCTACTAATGTCCCTAGGAGTAGTCCTGCTATAGATCCTGTTACCATATTAGTTATCCTCTCAGCTATGTTCTTACCCTTACTCACCCCTGTAGTACCGCCGATGAGTAGTCCTAATGCTCCAAGCGTCTCTGTAGGTTTGGGTGGGGGTGTACCTCTCTCTATGAGTAACCACTTCTCTGTAGATGCTATATATCTCGAACCACATACTGGACACCTAACAGGTCCTAACTTAAAACTATATAACCTAACCCTACAGACCTCACATACAGACCTATACACACCCTCCTCAACTACATCAGCATATGAGTATAGATCCCTAAAACCACAAGCAGGACATGTTGCATAAAATAGTATTGGAGCCTCACTCCTAAGCTTAATAACTAATGGGATTTTAAAACCACACCGCCTACAGATAACGTAAGCCGTCATACCTACACACTCTGTAAAACACATCTTATAAAGCATTCAGCATCCAAGCACTTATCTAAGGTATTAAGTGATATATCAGGAGTTAAGATATGATTGATAAGCTGTACCTTAGATGCTAAGTCGTGAAGCTTTTCACGTAACTTCCTATCCATAGTAAGTAAAACTACTACACCACTTTTTACCCTTCTACAGTTATTAGCTTTAATGAGACTTACGTTAATTAATGACTTATCAACTACATCTCTTACATCTTTTAATGTTTCTTCATAATCTTTAAGGGAGTAAACAATCTTAAGCTTCACCCTCAATCTCTTACTTAACTCTTTATACGATACGAGTGAGACTCTATGTTTAATACGTTTCCCTCCTATAGACACTAGTTTCTCATACGTTAGTAGGCAGAATTCGACCTCCTCCTTACATCTCCTTAACTCCTTGAGGGCCTCTTTAGGCATGATAATACTTATATCTAAACTACAGTTACAGAATAGTTTCCCCGTAATTAAGTACTCGCATGAGCTTAATTTACAGTCTAGCGACTCTATCAGCTTAGTTAAGACGTTAGTATCTAGTAATATGATAGAACCCTCATAAACCACTATAAATCTCACCTAATTCCTCAAACATATACTCTACATAAACCCTCCCTGACCTATCTACCTGTCTACACCTTACTTTACCATCATAAACCTCACAAACTCTAGAGTACTTCCTCATCCTCTTCTTAACAACCTCCTTAGTTAAGGATACTAACATCTCAGCACTATGTGTCGAGATCACTACTGATAACATACCCTTAGCCCTCTTAACAGTCGATACTATATACTCAGCTAACATACGTTGCCTCTTAAAATCTAAACCTAATTCTGGTTCCTCGATCAGTAGAACTACCCTAACACCCTTTTCTGCAAGCTTTTCCGCATAGACGAATGAAGTTATAAGTGAATAACTATGTAGAATGCTTGTCGGTAGCAATGGTATATCACTCGACACCTCAGATATGCCGGGTAAGCTTATGTCTAAGTACTTAACCTCAGGGAATAACTCCTTAATAACTCTTCCAACATTATCTACTACCTCCTCAGGCCTAACTCCGTAAGGTTCCCCAATCTCTAACTCAGTCTTAAGACGATGTACTATGGGTTCGAGTAAAGCTATCATATCAAAGACTGGAGGATTAATATAGAGTGATATTAAAGCATTAAGAGACTCTTCAATATCATTCCTAGCCCTTCTAATATCACTTACTTCAACACCTTCTCTACTGAGGATAGAAGTAAATTTATCTAACACCTCAATAATTTTCATGAAAGCTTTCACATATGTCTCTAAATCCTTAACCTCCTTTACAGTCTTCACAACAACCTCTACTAACTCCTCTACTTGACCTCTAATGACCTCAGGTGTCTTCCCCAGCAGGTCTCTAAGCTCCCCCTCCATAACATCTACGTACTTTCCAAGGAACTCTTTAAATCCTAACTCTGGGATCTTTCCTAGAGGATTGTATGCGTACGGAACTAAGTAAACTCTACAACCAGGTATGAATATAGATTTAACAGGAGGACAGTCAGCTTCAGCTTCTAATTTGTTAGCTTTAGCATCATATTTAAGACTCCTCCTAAAATCCCCGCTATCTAATTTTATCTCTAGGGTTTGAGAACCTCTTCTTAAAACCCTATTAAGACATACAGTCTCATTACATATGGAGTTATTACAAAGCCTCGATATGAGAGTACCTATATCTAAGGCACCACGGTAACAGGGAGTTAACATAGCATAAATAGCCCTTAGTAAGAAGCTCTTCCCAACAACATTAGGGCCTACAAGCAATGTTATTGGAGTAAGTTCTAGCTCTAAACTCTCAAAAGGTCCGTAAGAGGAGAGTGATAATTTAATAGATTTCAACTACAGCCCCTATGATAGTAAACATATTTAAACTTAATATACCCTATGGAGTGACCTTCACTCATCTTTAGACTACCTTAGATACTCCCTAGAGAGAACTTAAAACTAAATTAAGTAAGGTCCTTAATCAATGAGTAACACGTTATTGTTATCCCTATGTTTACTTAGATGTATGGCTATTTTCCTTAGATCCACTCCTAATCATTTTAATTTTACTCCTCATAAATAGAATTCCTACATATCTAACGTGGAATCTACAATAATTTAATTCAGAAGTATAGGGTTAGGTCATCTTACTTTTAATACCCAAGGAGAGATTATCAAAGTTCTTATTGTAAAATACTTATATAATTAAATCGTTGACTATTTAGAACGTAAGAGAATTATTCCTAAACATAGCATTGCTGTATACAGTATTACACCAACGATTGTTTGACGGTATATGTTGTATAGTAAACCTGTTAAGCCGATTCCGATGAATAGTAATGATAGTAGACGTGGTCTACTTAATCTTGATATATGATCATCCTGTAGAGTAGTTAGCATTTTGAATTAATATTAAGTTTAGACATTATTAGTTAATGCTACAGTAATGGAGTGATTAGTGATTAAACCTCTGCATAAGACCTTGCTTTAGTCCTTCATTCTAGCTATTTTGATATTATGTGGAGTGATGAGGGTGAGAAAGTAGGTGTTATGTGCTGTATTCGACATGACTGCTGGATTAGGAAGCTTTACTTTATTAATGATTAAGCTGTTGATGGAGGTTATCAGTATGGACTTAGACTTCAACTTCGTTTATGAGTATGGACTATACTTAGTTCTTAGTTTACTTTTCCTTTATGGTGTACGCTATTAAGGTGATTACTCCTGCAGTTATTGTTAGTATTGGTCCTACCTCAATGTTTATTAGTGTTTTTATGAGTTGTTCGAGTGGTTTGGATATCGTTGCTTCTGATTTAGCTATGTATATACCTGTGATGAATGATGTCCCTGAGATTATAGCTGACGCCCCTCCAACTATGCATGAAGCCCTAAAAGCTATTCCTGTAGCTGTAGTTACTACACTTAATACGTACGTTATTATAGATATTGTGAGTAGGGATGTACTTAAACTACTACTTAATTGCCTACCTATGCTGGGGATTTGATTAAGTATGAGGTTGAGGATGTCGATGAAGTTAAATGTAAGTCTCCCAAGTATTAGCAGATTAATAGATATCCAAGGAGTTAAACTACTTACTAATAGGGTGAGTAAACCCGTAATAATGATAACTCGAAATAACTTCATCAATCTAAACCTATTACCTAAATGTAGACTAGATTTAAAACCAGTATTGCGGGGCTTCACT
>JAJHRE010000021.1 GCA_020832985.1 Desulfurococcaceae archaeon
AATCCCTCTCAGTAACTATACCTACTAATACACCCTTATCATCTACTATCATAACACTACCCACACCATTCTCATACATTAGGTTAGCTACATCACGTATCTTTGCTGTGTAGTGAGCTGTGATTGGATTCCTACTCATTATATCTGAAACCTTAAACTGGAACTTCCTACGAGGTTTTAATAAGGGAATACTCCCACCATAGTAATAGATACTTAAGGCCTAAAATATATTTAGTGGAAACCTCTAAAGTACTCCCAACCAAAATCAACTTTCTCACCCTTCAACAATATACCACTACCGCTTACTACAGTCCCTAGATGTAGGTAATTACTACTTAACCCACCCTCACCTACTGTGAAGACGATCCTAAACTCCTCACCTAAGAACTTAATGAAGTCTTTAACACCTACCTTAACCTCCTCAGCAAATTCTAAACACTCATCACATAACGGTATCTCATCAATTAGTAAACCAACGTTATTCAACTCTAATAACCTACTCACTGATGTTAAACCATCACTTACGTCCGTAGCTACTCTAACCCTATCAGATATACTTAAGAACTCAACTGGTGGTTTAACCCTCCATACCTTCATTAATATATCAGTCCATGGTGTAGGGTCTAACTTATTAATGTATATTATGTATGGTATAGCTGATAAGCCTAAACACCCATCAACTAATAACTCATCACCTGGTTTAAGACCTAACGCAGGTATTAACCTACTAGTAACACCTACTACAGCTACATCAACCCATACATCACCTACAGATTCGTTAATATCCCCACCTAATACGTAGGCGTTAATACTTGATGTGAGGTCTGTAACACCACCTACAACCTCATACACTACACCCTCATCCATATCCTTAGGAATACCTATAGATGATACTATACCTAATGGACGTCCCCCCTTAGCTATAACATCAGTTATAGCTGTTGCCGTAACCCTCCAACCGAAGTCATACCAACTCATGAACTCGTACTTAGACATATTAGCTGATGAGCCATCAATCTTTAAGATGATCCAGACATCACCTAATTTAAAAGCAGCTGCATCATCACCTAAGGGTAACTGACCTTCAGGGAATGCCTTACTTATTATCTTAAGTATATTACTTATTACTACCCTCTCACCTAATGAGGATAACTTCATACTAATCCTAGGTAAGATCTCAGTAATAACTATAAAAACTAGGTCTTAATTTAAACTTATTACGATATTTAATTAAATGTTATTGGGGTTTTACTTGAGTGTTAAGAGGGTTACTGCATCAGCTCCAGGTAAGGTCACATTATTCGGTGAACATGCTGTAGTTTACGGAGAGCCTGCGTTAGTTGCTTCTATAGGTAGGAGGGTTTACGTAACTGTTGAGTTGAGGGGTGATGATAATGTGAGGATAGTTGCTTCAGACCTTCAAGTACCTGGTGTTACAGTTACTTTCTCCGGTGATGAGTTAGTCGTTGAGACTGACTACGGTAGAGCACTCTCAGCTATCTCATACCTTAAGACAGCTGTTGAATTAGTTTCTAAGTATTTAAACACGTTTAGAGGTGTTAACATATTTGTTAGGTCTGAAATGCCTGTAGGTGCTGGTTTAGGGACTTCAGCAGCTGTTACTGTAGCTACGGTATTAGCGTATAGTAGGGTGTTAGGTTATGAGTTAGATAGGAGGGAGATTGCTAGGTTGGGTTGGGAGGTTGAGAAGGCTGTTCAAGGTCTTGCATCACCTATGGATACATCAATAACTACTTTCGGAGGTGTTTTAAGGGTTAAGTTATTAGATGGTAGGAATTACGAGGTTAGGGAGGTCTTAAAGAGTTGTGACTTACCTATAGTTATAGGTTATGTTGAGAGGGAGGCTAAGACTAAAGACTTAGTACTTAAGGTGAAGAATTTAAAGGATAGGTATCCAGGTATTATTGATAACATCATAAGGACTATAGGATTAGTAGTTAATGAGGCTGAAAAAGCATTACTGAATAATGATTTAAACCTACTCGGTGAGTTAATGAATATTAATCAAGGACTTTTAGACGCTTTAGGAGTCTGTAATAAGAGGTTAAGTGATTTAATATATGCTGCGAGGACTGCAGGTGCGTTAGGTTCTAAGATAACTGGAGCTGGTGGGGGTGGATGCGTAATCGCTCTAGCCCCAGGATGTCAAGAACGTGTTGAAGTCGCTATGAAGTTATCTGGAGGGTTAACACTGAAGACATCTTTAGGCGGTCCGGGAGCTACTGTAAACACTGTAGAGTCTACGTCCCCTTAACCTCTCAACCCTATCCTCATAACCAATAATTAAGACATCTGTAAGACCTATGAAGAGTCCTACCTCAATAACACCTGGTAATGACTTAATACTCTTCTCAAAACCTACTAAGTCTTCATTAGGTGGTAGTTTAACATCAATTATAACACCACCTACGTCTGAGAGTACTGGCCCGTACCTACCCTTACTACTATACCTAATACTGAACTCATAGCCTAACCTCCCTAAATATCTAGTTAGTAGTGTAAGTGCTTGTGGTAGTACATCAACTGGTATGAACTCGTTATGTAGGTCATTAACTAATTTACTGTAGTCGACTACGAATACGTTGAATTTAGAGTAGTATGTAAGTATTTTCTCTAGGGTTAATGCCGCACCACCACCCTTAACTAAGTTTAAATTAGTATCTACTTTATCAGCACTATCTACATAAACATCTACTGAGTCTATAGATCTGAAGTCAAGTACTTTAAGACCTAATTCCCTCAACTTTAATGAAGTATCTAGAGATGATGCTATAAAGTACTTACTACTTAGTGACCCTCTTAAATCACTTAATAACTTTATGAGTTTATCTATTGTTGACCCAGTACCTATACCTACGACCTCAGCATCTAGTATGTAGTTAATTGCTTCACGAACAGCTAATGAACGTGCTTGTTCAATACTCATAATAGGTACCTCATATTATTTTAGGCATGTACTTACTGATTATCAAGTCTGGATCCTCCCTCAACACCTTCATAGCCTTAGGTAGGTAGTTCATGACGTCATCAGGTGTTATACCATCCTCACCTAAGTCTTCAGAAGCTAAATCACCTGCTAACCCATGAATTAACACACCCATCCTCACAGCATCACCTACATCCCTATAACCTATACCGTACATAGCAGCTATAGTACCTGTAAGCACATCACCTGAACCTGCCTTAGCCATCCCAGGATTACCAGTCATATTTACGTATACGTAGCCGTTAGGAAACCCTATGAGTGTGTGAGCACCTTTAAGTATTATGTATGAGTTTAAGTCCTTACAGAACCTCCTTAAAATACCTATAGGATCTTCTGAGATATCCTTAACACTTAAGTTGGTCAACCTACTAAACTCAACTAGATGTGGTGTTATCACAGTAGGTGCTCTCCTACCCTTAACAACGTTTAAGTCCTTAGAAATAGCTGTGATTCCATCACCATCGATGATTACCGGCTTACTTATAGACATTACTAAATCCCTCATAAGTTCTTGAGTTTCCTCATTAAGTGATACTCCAGAACCTAAAGCAACTATATCTATATCGTAGTTATCTATAATCCTTAGTATGTATTCGTAATTACTCTTAGCTATACTACCTTCTGAAGTCTCTTCTAACGGTATGTAAACTACCTCACTACATCTAGATGCTATATACGGGATTATAGTCTTAGGTGCTGCTAGTCTAGAGTAACCACCACCAGCTTTCAGGAACGAGTAAGCTACGTAGTAAGGTGCTCCGTAGTAGTAACGAGCACCTGAGATAGTTAAGAACTTACCGAATGTTCCCTTATGACCCCACCTAACCCTCTCAGGCGGTGGTTTAGGTATGTTTAACTCCACCATAATTTCCTCAGACTCGTAGAGTTTAGGTGGGTATGAAAGTCTTGATACGTACAACTTACCGCAGTATTGGTAGCCTGGGTAGAGTATATTACCGTATTTAGGCATTCCGAAGGTTACAGTATATGTAGACTTAACAGCAACACCACATACCCTACCGTTATCACCGTTAATACCTGAAGGAATATCAATACTTACTACTACCTTCTTAGAGTTATTGATGACCTCTATAACACCCCTATGAATACCTACTACATCACCTCTTAATCCAATACCTATTAAACCAACTATAACGGCCTCACACTTCCTTATAGATTCCTCTAAATACTTTAAATCATCTTCAGTTTTAACGACTTTAGTAGGGATACCTAAACTAACTACTAATTCGTAATTCTTCTTAGCAGGTTCTGGATATTTAGACGGGTCACCAACTATGAAGACCTCAACATGACTACCACAACTAAATAGCCTCCTAGCAACTACTAAAGCATCACCACCGTTATTACCTGTACCAGCAATAACTACGAACTTCTTATCAATACCTAACTCATTAACTATTAATGAGTAGACAGCTACTCCAGCATCCTCCATAAGTAGTAGTGAGTCAATACCGAATTCCTTACTAGCTACTTCATCAATCCTCTTCATCTCAGCAACACTACATACCTTCATTCTATACCTGAACACAGAAATACCCTACGTAAAAATCTAATTAGGGTTATTTAACTCTGCTAGTGAGGTTGACTACCTAATCCATCAACTTTATCTCAACTGCGGTACCTCTATAATAAGCAAGTGGTAATGATTCCGAACCTCTATAAACATCTACGACCCTCCCTAAAACCACAACATGATCACCTACTACAAACTCATTAACATACTCACACTCTAGTATGAGTGGTGATGACGGAATTACAGGTGCTAAGACCTTCCTAGCCTTACCAGGTCTTACCTTAGCTACCTCAAACTTATCAACATCCTTACCACTTAACACACCGAAAACATTCATAGCTAGATCTCTAAACTCCTTAGATACTGAATTAATCGTGAATACCTTAAACTCCTTAATCAACTCATAAGTATATCTCTCAGGAGCTATTGATACAGCAATTATTGGTGGGTCCCATGAAACCCTAGAAACCCAAGCAGCAGTCATACCACCCCTCCTCCTAGGTTTTTCAGGATCTCCAGCTAAGACTAAGACCAGTGGATGAGGTATCTCCTCAATCAACTCTAAGTATGAAGACATAATAACACCTAACTAATTAATCCACCACAATTTAAATTCCTAAAAGTATGTTATGAGTGAGGCCTTCAGGTAGTGTTGAAGCTATTCATAACATAGTATATGAGGTATTGATAATGTCTTAAAGTTGGTTTGAGGATTTCTTAAACATTCAGACTTAGTAAAGGTTGGTAGTATTGTGAATCCCTTATATACATGCCTAGTCGTTTTATGAGGGAATACCTCCTTACTTAGGAATACCTCCTTAATTACTAAGGCCTTATTTACTGGTAAGTCCTTCCTAAATGGATACACATCAACATAATCCTTAGCATAATCTACGAAGAATACAGGTACGTAATCATATCCAAGTTCCTTCAATGCCTCTACCCTATGATGTCCGTCAAGTATTATGAAAGTCCTAACATCAACTACTACTGGGTATTTAACAACACCATTCTCTACAATATCATCAATAATTAACTCTACAGTACCTCGATCAACATCTTCATGAGGAAATAACATAGAGATATCAACAACGCATGTCTTAAACTCCAACTTCTTCAGGTCTAAGTTAGGGTATAGACGATCTCTACCGAAGATATCTACTAAGGTCTTTATCACATACATTCCAAGGAGTTTCACCGTATTAATAGTTAAATAACAGGGTTATAAGTTTAACCAGTACTTACTAAGTATGAATACTTCATCAACTGTTCAACATATTTAAAACCTATATCAGGCATTATGAGTATGTAGTCACCGTCATCGATAAGGTTTTTCTCAACTGCTTCCTTATATGCGTAGTATACAGCACCACTACTTAAACCTATGAAGATACCATCCTTCCTAACAACCTCTAGAACCCCTCTAATAGCATCTTCAAGAGATACCTCTACAACACCGTCTAACCCTACATGATGAACCCACTTCATACCTGTCTCAACCCTCCTAATACCTTGAATTGTACTCCCTACCTTAGGCACCACACCGTAAGCGTTCACCACTCGCCAAGACTTGTAGTTACTTGACGAGTGGTTCATCACGCTACCCCCGAGCCCCTCACCACAGTAGCTTAGCCCCTGTCGCCAGGGGCTTCAAAGCCCTACGGGTCTCGGAAACCCGGGGACATCAACTAAGTTCGTAAGGTAAGGAGTTTATAAATCTCACACAACATCAACACCCCCACAACCCTGAAAAGCGTTTAGAACTATTTACAATTATTCACAAATTACTTCAAACCTTTAACAGCCTTAACACCCTCAAACCTATTCTTAAGGTAGAATGTTATCGCTGACATATGTTCTGAAGTACCTAAACCACCGAAAAACTCCCCTAGGTATTATACCTGCTTCCTTAAACTGTAGTTCTAATTCCTTAGCTGTATACCTTAAATGTACTTTGAAGTTATTATCATTGTAGAACTGATTAAGGTGTAAAGCTCCTTCCTTACGAGCAATATCCTCAACATCATCAATTAACTCGACAGTTAATGACTTAGTAGACCTGATGACCTCTACACCGAAGACCTTAAGCAGGAACTCACCAGTTAATGATATAGTTGATGGTATGTAAGCTCTTAATTTAGAACCGTATAAGTTACACATCACAGCTATAGCAATACCTGTATTAGTTGATGTAGATTCAACTAATAACTTAGGTATACTGCCTAACCTCTCTAAAGCCTTCTTAAACATGTACCACCCTACACGATCCTTAACACTCATACTCCAAGGATTAAAACCCTCAAGTTTAGCCCATACAGTCTTACCACCTATAGAGGAATTCTTAAGTCTAACTAATGGTGTAGGCCAATTCCTATAGAGTAGTTCCTCAGAGCTCCTGAAGACCCTATAAGTACTCGGTCTTAACTCATCAAAGAATCCTAACTCCTCTAAAGGTAGTGAGACGTCCTCAGTGAATTCATAAGATACCGGTATGTACTTAACACCTAATTCCTTAAGAGTAGTACATAACTCAACATTCCCTACAACAGTATTGGTTTTAGGATCAACAACTATTGTCTTACTTATAAATCCCTTCCTCAACACATCACTACATACCTCTAAGAAATTATCCAACTCAATACCACCACAACGTACCTCATCAGCATTAACTAAACGCATGAAGACCCTAATTACTTAACTAACTAGAGTTTTTAAGTAATGTATTTATTAAGTCTTAAGTAAATGTATTTATAGTGATGAACACGGCTGTGTCTGAGGATTGATGATAACTCGTGTTTCTGACTTATAAAGTGTTTATACCCTAAATCAATATTATAATATATTGAGTTAATGATGTGAGGCCGGTTTACTGAGTATGATGAGTTGGTGGAGTTCTGATTTACTTAACGATTGATTATTTTAACCCTTAAGTAACTTGATATTGGATGATATGATGAAGATACTCGCATTCGTTAGGGTAGTACCTATAGGAACCTCCACAGCTAGTTTAAGTAGTTATGTTGCTGAGGCAATTAATGTGATTAAGTCTATAAGTGTTAACTACCAAGTAACACCATTCGGTACTGGAGTAGAGTTAAACTCGTTTGAAGACCTTACTAAACTCATAAGCTTAATCAATGAGAAGTTAAGGAGTTTAAACATATCTAGAGTGTTGATAGACGTATCATTAGATTTAAGGTATGATAAGGAGATCTCATTAGAGTATAAGGTTAGGTCAGTTCAGGAGAAGGTAGGTAAGTAGTTTGTCATTAATCGAGGACTTCCTCATAGCGTTAAGCTCAGTGCAGGCTACACTAATCATCCAAGTAGGATTTCCACAAAACACAAATTAAGTTTTCCACTATATCACCTTAGAGGGGTTCTACCTATTAGGTAGAGAGGGTTTTAATCACTGATTAATAACTGATTAATTTTATAATTCATCGTCAATAATTAAATTAAAATTAAGTTAAGCTTATAAGTAGATTATCGAGGATTTTATGGTGATGTGTTATAGGCTTCAAGTAGGTTAAACATATTAAGTATTGACTTAATCAGAATTAGTTCTAGTTCTATCAATACTTACTACTTATGTGTAAGGCGGTGTTTATGAAGTTATTAACTCCAGGGCCTGTCCAGATACCGAGGGAGGTTATTGAGGCTTTCGGTAAACAACCGTTATTCCATAAACTTCAGGAGTTTAAGGAGGTCTTCAGAGAAGTCCTTGAGAAGTTATCTAAGGTTGTTATGGGTACCCCTATAGTACTTCCAGGTACTGGTACGTTAGCTGTTGATACTATGGTTTATAACTACGTAAACCCTGGTGAGAAGGTTATAGCGTTAACTTACGGTGAGTTTGGTGATAGGCTTATAGAGTCTTTAGAGTCTAGAGGTGCTGAAGTGTTTAGGTTAAGTGTAGGTATTGGTAGGGTACCACCACCAGATGTTGTTGAGGACTTAGGTAGGAGGTTAGGTGATGTAGTAGCTATTGCATTAGTCCATAATGAGACAGGTGCTGGATGTGTTAACAGGTACTTAGATAAACTACGTGATGTTGCTAACTCCTTAGGCACGTTACTACTAGTTGATAGTGTTTCTGGAGTACCTGCAGAACCTATCAGATGTTGTGTTGATGTAGTAGCTACAGCTTCTCAGAAGGCGTTCTTAGCACCTCCAGGAGGTGCTATACTATACGTTAATACTGAGCCTAGGGCTAAGTACCCAGTCCCACGTTCTATGAACTTAAGTAAGTTCTTAAATCGTATTAAGGATCTCGAAACACCATACACACCACCTATAAACGTGATTTACGGGTTGAACGCATCGTTAGATTATATATTAGGTATGGGTTTAGAGAACTATCATGAGGTTCATAGGGTTAGGGCTGAGTACTTATACAGTAACTTGAGGTTAACCCCAGTTGCTGAGAGGTCATGTAGGAGTTGTACTGTAACTGCTTTCTATACGGATAGGGCTAGAGAGATAATAGATTTGTTGAGGAGGTATGGTTACGTAATAGCTGGTGGTGTAGGTAGTATTAAGGATTACTCGGTAAGGATTGGTGTTATGGGTGATGTAAGTATTGATGACCTTAAAGTAGTTACTGAGTTAGTGAATGAGTATGTGGGTAAGTGATTACTGTAAGTTATGTTTGGTACAGTCTAGATGTAGAGACTTAATAACGTTAGGTAGGGCTGACTTACTACCTAACCTACTTAAATACTTAGCTGATATAATACCTAAATACGGTAGGGTTGAAGCATTCACACATTCCTACAACTACGTAAAATCACTACTGAATTCTGAAGACCCCTACAAACACGTTAAGGATGAGTTAAGTAGGAAGGCCTTAAAGATAGCTGAGGTGGTTGAGGGTATAGTCTCTAGACATAATTGGGATTTAAGTATGGCTTTAGAGTTCTCAGCAGCGGCTAACTCTATAGATACTTCAGTATTAGGTTACGAACCTAAGGAGTTAGGTGAAGTTATATTCGATAAACCAGTAATTAATGATTTCAGATGTGTTGACGGTGATGAGGTTCTCATAGCTTTAGATAATGTAGGTGAGTTTGAAGTTGATTTAGTATTAGTTAAGGCGTTAGTTAGGAATGGATTTAAAGTTAAGTTGTTAGTACGTGAGGAGAGTTACGAGATTGATGTAACATACGATGAAGTTGTAGGGAGGCTTAACTTAAGTGGTGTTGAAGTAGTTAAAACACCTAAGAACTCACCACCAATACTGTATGTGAGTAATGGGTTCGTAATATCTAAGGGTATAGCTAATGCTGAAGCCTACTTAGAGAATGAATTAGATTTCAAAGTACTCCACCTACTTAGAGCTAAATGCGATATAATTTCTGAAGTCCTTAAAATACCTAAAAATAGTTCCATAATAATTGAAGGTAAATCTTTAATCAAATACTTCAAAAGTAAATCTAAGTTATAATTAACTGAATAATAAGTTAATAAGGTATTACCTCTCCATAAATTAAGATTTAAAACTTAAATAGATAATTAATCCCTCTATATTCGGTGGAATACCCTATGAGTAAGAAGCCTGAGAAGAAAGAAGAAAAGAAAGAGGCTAAACCTGAAGCTAAGAAGGAAGAAAAGAAGAAGAAGTAAGTCCTTAAGACTTAAAGGTAGTTCATACTTTTAACTTAACCCTAAAATCTTTTTAACAACGTCCCCCACCCTAGTAATAGGTTTTAGGTGATGGTTATAGGTAATAGTGCTGTACGTGATGAACTTAGGAATAATGTTTGGAGGGTTATGGAGGAGAGAGGTATTGCTAGGTTTCCAAGGCCTGTCTTCGGTAGGATCCCTAATTTCGTAGGTGCTGAGAATGCTGCTATGAGGTTAGTTAATGATGATTTATTTAAGAGGGCTCGAGTGGTTAAGGTTAATCCTGACTCTCCGCAGAGGCCTGTTAGGGAGGCTGTGTTAAGGTATGGTAAAGTTTTAATAATGCCTACACCTAGGATTTCTAAGGGTTTCTTACTTCTGAATCCTAAGAGGATACCGTCTTCATCATATTCTGTAGCCTCAACTATCAGTGGTGCTTTTAGGTATGGTGAGTATGTAGAGCCTGAGGAAATACCTGAGGTTGATTTAGTTGTTACTGGTTCTACAGTTGTTAGTATCTATGGTGAGAGGTTAGGTAAGGGTGAGGGTTACTCAGAACTTGAGTACGGGATCTTAATTGAGTACGGTAAGTTAAGTCCTGAAGTACCTATAGTAACTACTGTACATGATGTTCAAGTAATTAATCAACATATACCTTTAGAACCTTGGGACTTCACAGTTGACTACATATACACACCTACTAAGGTGTTGAAGTCTCAAGGTGTGAGGGTTAGACCTAAAGGGATTCTTTGGGATTACTTAAGTGAGGAGAAGTTAAGGGAGATACCATTACTTCAAAAACTTAAGTTTATGAGGAAGTGAATACCTTATCGAATACTTCTTCAAACTCTCTATACGCAACACTACCGTAGAGGCAGACGATAACCTTCTTAACATTCCTATACCTATAGTTCTTCAATACGTTAGCCATGATCTCAGCAGCTATTCTGTACGGATAACCGTAAACTCCTGTAGAGATTGCTGGGAATGCTATAGAGTTTAGATTAAGTTCTTCAGCTTTATCAAGTGCTGATTTAATAGCTGAAGCTAACTTAGCATCACCTTCAGGGTCACCGTAGACAGGACCTACAGCATGTATTACGTACTTAGCCTTAAGCTTACCAGCACTAGTAACTGCTACACCACCTACAGGTACTGGACCATACCTCCTAACCCACTCCCTACTTTCCTCCTGAATTACGTAACCACCCTTCCTAACAATAGCTAAAGCAACACCACCACCATGTTCTAAGTACTGATTAGCAGCGTTAACAATAGCATCAGCTTCTAACTCAGTAATATCACCCTCAACAAGGACTATAGACACATCACCAACCCTATAGACCTTCATAACCATAACCAAAGTAATACCCTTAACAACTTATTTATACTTTAAACACCGTATAGAGTCAAATCACTAATGATTAATAAAGGTAGGAATTAGCTAATAAGTATTAATAGGGAGTTCATCATATAGCATCCCTACTCTTCTCCCTCACTTCTTTCTCAAGAGCGTTAACACATTCTTCTACCTTCTTAATAGCGTATTCAACCTCCTCAGGCTGGTAAACACCTTCGTAAAAAGCTTCTTCATGAAGTGTCTTCATAATATCACTGTATAGAGCTCTTAAATCCTCCCTACCTACCTTCCTTAAAATCCTCCTTCTCTCACTATGAGTAGATGGTTCCACACCCTCAATAGCCTTTATATAAGTGTTTATAGCGATAACAAGTGCTAGGAATGCCTTATCAGCAGCATTCCTATATAGGAAAACATCACCTAACTTTAAAGCCTTCTCTAACTCAACCTTAGCGTAAGTCAGTACTTCCCTAGCAAGTTTAAAACTCATGACCAACCCTAAACTATAATCACTAACATAGCTAATTAATAATTAATATTCAATGAAGGACGTAATCCTAAACCCTCCACAGCTTAAGAAATAACAAAACTCAAATACATACTTCAACATCTACCCTTAGAACAACACCTCAAAACCTTCCTAAGAAATTAAAACAAATCGAAATTATAAATTCTGTTCACTAAAAGGAGATCATTCCCAAGAACACCTTAGGAATACGCATGCCGCAACATCGCAAGGTCTTAACTAACAGATTAATTAAATTCTACCATGAGGGAAGTCATTCATTCCTTATGGTAGAATTTCCAAGACAGATCTTGGGGAATAATGATGTACCATGAGATTTCAAGAACATCACAAGGTAAATTACATTGATGGAATGCATGATAACGAAATATTTAAAAGTATGTCTTCAGAAAATGTTAATGATAGAACTGAATAAATCTCTAAATTTTTGATAGAAGAAGGTTAGTATAGAGAAAGTCTATAATAGAATTAAAAGACGGTAATATATGTAAAATCAATAATGATTAAAAGATGGTAAGTGGTAGTGAATTAAATTTAATTCATGCACTATGGAAAACTTTCCTCGGGTCTTTAATAAGTAATATGATAAGCCATATAACTAAGGCTATGAGGAGTAATGAGAAACCTAATACTATAGCATCAATACTTACCTCAATAAATCCCTCCCCATTTAAGTAATTATATAAACTGTCTATGAAGAACATTACCGTCGCTCCCCATAAAATTACTGATAAGTAGTTGAGGCAGTAATCTACACCCTTAGACTTAAATACATACCATAATGTGGTAGTGATTACTGCAGCATAACCTAATATTAATAACCACATCTTAAACACCATATAAATTTAAATTGGTACACATATAAATTTAACTGGTGTACCTATGGCCTGCTTCATAGTACCTTCAGTACTAGCTGTAATAGTATCTATAGTTAGGAGGGTTGTAAAAGGGTCCTTAAAGGAGTTAAACCTAGGCTTACTAGAGGGTTTGTTATGGGGTGGTGCTGGGATATTAGCTTTAGAGCATGTATGGCATGGTGAGGTCGTTCCTTGGCCACCATTCTTAACAGCTATGCAGAGTCCTGGAGAGTGGGTTGTAGCTGTACATGAGATGCTTACAGTAGGTACTGCAATGACTCTAACTACAGTAGGTGTATGGGGAGGTATATTACTGTTTAATAAGTTAAGGATTTTACGTCTTGAGAAGTTAGTTACTGAGAGGAAGGTAGGAACGACACTTCCTACAACATCCTAGGTAGGTTAAGGATTAACGATCTCTAAAATTAAACATATTTTTAGTTTGAGGTAGCGAATCACACTCTTACTTATATTTTTATTTGTATATTATGATTTCAAGGACTCCTCTCTTAACTCTAGACCTTACCTTATCTGGTTGTGGTTTGAATGGTAGTGGGAGTACTAGGTTGTATTCCTTAACTTCAACACCTCGATATCTTTCAGACCATTCACTTATGTCTAGCTTACATTTTAGTGCTGCACGGATATGCATTTTATTATCTTCAAACCATACATCTATATTACCTTCACTACAGTACGGTAAGTCTATATGAATTACTAATCTATCACCGAGGTCCCTCATATTATATAGTGGTTCTATAGATTCTGCGAAATACGGTTTTTCTAATCTCTCTAATCTTATCTCGTTAAGTGCTGATTCTATCATCTGTCTCATAGTATCTTCTAATTCTCTAAACCTCCTCTCAACCCTCCTGAAGAACTCATCAATCTCACTCATAACACCACCCTACACATATAAGTATGGAGCATATTCAATACCTTTACGCATCTGACCCATAACACCTCTAGTTTGTCTCATCAACTCACGTGTCTTAACTTTAATTAATTCTGCCTCCTCCAATAACTTACTAACATCTATATCCCTATTAACTATCTTTGAAAATACTTGTAATCCCTTAGCAGCTGCTTCAGGGTCTGGGAAATCTAGGAATGACTCTGTTAAGAGTACTAACGTATTAACATTCTTCTTAATACTCTCACGTAGGAGTGTTGCGTAAGCACCTACTAATATACCTTGTTTTAATACAGTAGCACCTCCTTTCTCAGCTAATTCAGCAAGTTTCTTACTTGACGCTACATAGTATGTCTTAAGTGTATCAACATCTAATCTATTAGGTACTGGAATACCTGTAGGACATATAATATAGTCAATACCTCTTAACCTAACATAATCTACTAATGCTGATGCTAGTGATACCTGTAAGTTAGGTGATAACACTATATCTGAAAACACGACTACTAAGTTCTTACCAGCATATAATCTAATTGAGGATTTAGGTACACCATCATGAACTACTATGATATGACTTAACGCTGGAGATTCAATACCTCCAAACTCTACCAACTTCAACTCATTAATAATATAAGATGATGAAATCACACTCACTAACCCAGTATCTGGATAAGCAAATACTAATGTTAAAGGCCTCTCTACCTCAGCCTCCCTAAACTCAATAAATCTAAACTCCCCAAGAACCTCCTCTCTAAAACCCTCACCTATACCCAATTTAAACACCAAACTTACTAAATTAACACATTTATTAATATTAACTAAATGAGTTTTGATAGGTAGTTTATGTGAGTGGTGAGAGAGTTGAACTCTTAAAACTTAGAGCTAGGAAGTTCTTAGAACTTAGTATTGAGTTATTAGAGAGAAGATCTCTAGACTTAGCAGCATTTAATATGCAACAAGCTTGTCAGTTAAGGATTAAGGCATCCCTACTTAAACTGTTAGGTGAGGTTCCTAAGATACATAGTGTGAGGGAGTTATTAGGGATACTTATAATGAAGTTAAGTGAGTTAGGGTTTGAAGTAATTTCTAATGTTGTTAAAGACTTTAGTAAGAGGTATAGGGATGTATTAGCAGATATTGATTCAGTATATACAATGTCTAGGTATTCCGAATTCACATATAGTGTTAATGATGTTAAGGAAATGATAAGTGTATGTTCCGAACTACATAAACTCTTAGATGAGGTTGAGAAGTCTGTATTGGGTTAAATACCATTTAAACTACTTGAGGATATGGAGGGATTCTGTTGAGAAGGTAGCTAAAGCTGTTAAAGATCTAGAACCATTAGCTGAGGTCTATGTTGTTGGTGGGGTTGCTGAGGGTAGACTCACAGTATTAAGTGATGTAGATGTAGTTATAGTTGTTGATAAGGACTTCAACGCTAGTGATGTTAATATGTTGAGGAGGTCAGTATATGTAAGAGCTGTAGACTTATACGGCTTACCATGGGATTACCCAATAGACATACATATAATGAATAGAGATGAATTTACTAGGGTTTTCATTAAGAGGGGTAAGAAGGTCTTAAGAATTGCTTAGTAGTAAGCTTAACCTTGTTTAACTTCTTTCTCTTCACGATAACTCTCTAACTTAGTAATTAATTGTTGTATCTTAGTAAGTTGTTGTGTGAGTGAGTGTATGACGTTCTGTAAAGTCTTAAAATTGTCTATTAAGTTCCTTAAGTTCTCCACAACCCTCTTACTCTCCTCTAAAGCACTCACAACACTCTGCTTCTGTAGTAATATCTGAGCTACCCTCCTAACACTACCGTACTTCACCGCCCATCTAGGTATCACTCCCTGCCTCCTTAACTCATCAATACGTTTAGCTAGTGTAGATACGTCAATACCTAACTTCTCAGCAGCTTCTTCAATAGTTGTAGAACTATATATAGCTGAGAGTAACTCGTAGTGTTCCTGTCTTAACTGTACTGTATAACCGTAGAATAACTCGAAGTACTCCGTAAGTACTTCCTCAACAACTTCTCTAACTATAGTGTATATCTCCTCACTCTCAACTAAGAATATGTCTGAGAGTTGAATCACCTTAACATTTAACCTCTCAGCTAATTCCCTAGCAGCATCATCTGCAAAACCCTTACATATAACCATAGGTTTAAGACCTAATACCAACGCGTTAATATAAGCCTGCCTAACACCACCTACATCAACCCTACCTGCCTTAACCTCAACAGCATACCTCTCACCACTACCATCCTCAACAACTACGTCAACCTCACCAACCTCAACATCATTAATAACCACCTTCTTACCAGTCTCTAACACCTTATAACCTAACTCCTCAAGCACACCAATAGCTATATACTCGCTAGCAACACCCCTCCTCCTAGCTGATACCTGCCTAGGCCTCTCACTACTCAAATGAAATCACATAATTACTACCACACCAAAGATTTAATAACTTCTATCAAACTGACCTCCTCCCCGCCCTAAAGGGCGAGGGTTCCTGCTAGTGCGGGGAGGTTCGGGGCTACATCCCCTCTTTTTGAGGGTTTAGTCCCGGGCCGGGTCTTCGGCCTATTACCCCTATCCCTCTCGGGACTCGGGGTTATGAGTATGTTGTATGCTCCTACTAGGTCTGCGTTAAATACCTTGTTTAGCTTGGTACACTTGAATAGTCCTCTCTTAATCCTCTCCCCACATCCGAGACCGTGTACTGGACATTTAGATGATGTGTACATCTCATCTACATAGACTACTGTTATCCCGTACTCCTCCGCAACCTCGTAGACCCTCCTCAACAAGTAGCCATATGTCCACACGTGGACTATGTTGAAGTCTCCATCCTCTTGAGCAATATCCTTAGGATAACCAACCTTAATAATAGAGACACCAACACTGTATAACCACTCAATTGCTTGTCTAACCTTCGAATCAATATAGGCTTTAACCTCCCTCCTCCACCTAGAGTACATAGACCTAAACCTCCTAGAGGTCTTCAACCCATATTTATTCAGTGTAGACTGATACTCTGCAATCCTCATCCTCCAATAGTGAGAGATGGCCTTCAACGGCCTTCCATTAACAAGTCTCGTCAAGCCGTTCTCAACGTATACGGCCATCAAGTTGTTGACACCAATATCAATACCTGCGACAAGGTTGTATTTTGGTTGCCTCGGAACATTAGCCCAAACCCCTCTAACAGCCTTCTCTAATACCTCAAATGATATATGTGCATACCACTTCCTCCTATCTGGATCATAATGTATCTCCAACCTGCCTTGCTCTCCCCTCAAGTGTATTATGCCCTTATACCTCAGCTCTATACTTCCAATAACTCCCAGTCCTTTGAGAACTATTTTATCACCCTCTACCCTATACTGGTCTTTCCTGACAGCACTCCATAGAGTCCTCTTATTGTTTTTCTTCTTGTACCCTGGCGGGTTGACTTTGTTGATGAATGATGGCAACCTACCCTCTTTCTTAAGCTTTAGCATTTTGAAGAAGCCCCTCCACGCCTCATCATTCTTGTTTAGGATTTGTTGTGTTGTGGCAGAACCTATTAGTGTTTTATACTTCTCGTAGAACTCCTTATAAGTCGTCTCAAGATCCACGCCTTTCTTCTCGAAGAACATCCTCCTCCTAGTGTAGTTAACCTCATTCCAAAGTTTAGATGATAGACTACAGAGTAGCTTTAGCTTTTCCTCAACGTTTTTATCGACTACGAGCTCAACTATGCTTGTTCTCTTCATCTCTCTTTCTCCCACCGCTCCTCAACATACCTCTTAACCATGTCTGCTGTCACGTTCCCAACTGTCGCTACGAAGTAACTCCTACTCCATAACTTCCCACCGGATGCCCTAGTCTTCAGCTCTGGAAACCTCTGTAGTATTTTCCTAGCACTCTTACCCTTAAGATAGTTCACAATATAAGCTGGAGAATGTCTTGGAGGGCATAGAGTAAACACGTGGACATGGTCAGGCAAAATCTCTAGGGCTAACGGCTCACACTCTAGTTCCTTGAGTATTCCATTTAGTACTACTCTAGTGTATTCAGCAACATCACCAACAAGAACATCCCTACGATACTTAGGAACCCACACAAAATGATAACCACACCAATACCTAGCATGCCTAGTACTCCTAAACCTTATCCACCCTAGAAATTCACCCTCCAAGACACTCTCCAGAACACACTATAGGATACATACCTTATAAACCTTTCTATCCATCCCCGCCTTGAAAAACGAGGCTTTCAGTTGTAACTTAGCAATGTATTCTACTTTAACCTCTATAGATTGCTGTCTACTGATGTATAAATTTTCCTGGTATCCTACCATAAAGTTGATTGTTAATGACTTATGGATCTGAACTTTCTTAAGTATTTAGTACTTCTGTAAACTATGGTTATGGTCTCATTATTTAGGAAGGTTTATAACTCTGGAAATAACAATGTTATTGGTGTTTAGAAGTTGAGTAGTAGGATACCACTACCGTATAGTCCTAAGGTGCTTGAACTATTTCGTAATCCTAAGAATTTAGGGCCTATGGAGGATGCTACAGTTGTTGAAAGTGCTGGTAGTCCTGCATGTGGTGATATGATAAGACTTTACCTAAAGATTGTAAATATTGATGGTGTAGACATTATAGAGAAGGCAACATTTGAAAGTTATGGTTGTGCAGCTAATATAGCTACTGCAAGTATATTGACTGAGATGATAATAGGGAAGAAGGTTGAGGATGCTTGGAAGATATCATGGAAATACTTATCAGACCAGCTTGGAGGTCTACCACCAATAAAATACCACTGTAGTATCTTAGCTGTTGGTGCTTTAAAGAGAGGTATAAGAGCTTATTATAAGAAGGTTGGAAGTCACCCTGATTGGCTTCCAAAGGACTTAACTACTGAGGAGAAGCAAGTATTTGAGGAGGAGGAAATAATGATGAGGTATTACAGTTCGTTGAAGACCTTAGGTGAGGGTAGGTGAGGTCTGAGGAGGTAGACCTTAGATATGCCTCAGTAGGCTGTACATCACATCCAATAGTAAGACTTAGTAATATAATCCCTTCACTAGCTTCTGAAGGTGTTGATGAGGTTAAGATTATTTTTAAGGAAGATGATATCCCTAGAGAAGCTCTAAAGTATTTCTTACTTAAGTATAATTACTCTATAGAGAGTTTTGAAGAATTAGATAGGGGTTTTCTACGAGTAATTGCTAGGAGGATTTCATAATGTCTCTATCTAAGAAGGTTAGAGAACTCTTAGAATCCCATGGAAAACCTCAGAAGGAGGTATACTTCGACTTAGAGAACAGTGGGTTTATACCTCAAGAAGTTGTAGAGGCTATGATACCCTACTTCAATATGAGAGGGTATGGACACCCATCAATAACTCATAGGGTTGGTTGGGAAGCTCTAGAAGTTATTTATGAAGCTAAAGAACTCCTAGCTAAAACCATAGGTGTAGATAATCCGGAGAGTATAGTCTTCACACATAGTGGTACAGAAGCAAATAACTTAGCTATCCTCGGCTTCCTACTTAAGAATAGGGGGAGTAGGGGTAAGAAGGTGATTGTATCATCTATAGAACACTTAAGTGTGATCTTCCCAGCTAGGTTTGCTTCAGAACTCCTAGGCTTTAAAGTAGTTTTAGTCCCTGTAGATGAGTACGGTTTTATAGACCCTGAAATACTGAAGTACTACGTAGATAAGGATACAGTCTTAGTCAGTATTCAGATGGTTAATCATGAGATAGGGACTATACAGAGGATAAAGGAGCTCGTAGATATTGTGAAGTCAGCTAATCAGGAAGCTATATTCCATACAGATGCTGCTGATGCGTATGGATGGGTACCTATTAACGTGAGGGAGTTAGGTATAGACATGCTTACGATAAGTAGTCATAAAGTTCATGGGCCTAGAGGAGTTGGAGTTCTCTATGTTAGGGAGGGTTTAGAGTTAGAATCTCCGTTGAAGGGACAGTTAAGTGTTGAGAAGTTATGGCCAGGTGTTGAGAATGTACCACTTATAGCTGGGTTTAAGAAAGCTGTTGAGATAATGTTTAATGATTTCGATAGTAGGGTTAACTACGTCAGGAATTTAAGGGATAAACTTATGAAGGGTATCTTAGATAGGGTACCTGAAGTACTTGTGAACGGTCCTACAGGTAATGCAAGGGTAGCTAATAACGTCAATATGAGTTTCCTACGTGTTGAGGGTGAAGCACTCACTGTAGAGTTAAGTCTTTACGGAGTTTACGTATCAAGTGGTAGTGCATGTAGTAGTAGGGTCTTAGAACCAAGTCATGTCTTACTAGCTATTGGTAGAAAACATGAAGAAGCCCACGGCAGTATATTATTTAAGGTCTCACACCACCATAGAGAAGATGATATAATCTACGCATTAGAAGTTATCCCGAAAGCTGTTGAAAGACTTAGGAATATAAGTGCGTGGAGGTAGTTATGAATCAACTAGATTTTAGAGGTGAGGAATGTCCAGGACCTCTAGTAAAGACTATAAGGGTTTTATCTAAGATGAGAGTAGGTGAGAAATTAATGGTATTAACAACATCTAAGGAATGTGTAGAGATGATAAAACAGACTATAGAGGAATTTGAAATAGCTAAGATGGAGGTCTACATCAGGGGGAACTACTATGAAATCCATCTTGAGAAAACAGTAGATTGACTAGGTGTTATGACTTGCTGAAGAAATCCTTATGTGAGGAATTCATAAAACATTACTCAACAGCTATAAGAATCGCTATAGCTCTAGACTTAATAAAGAGGTATAACCTATCACAATTCCAAGCAGCTAAACTTATAGGCGTACCACAACCACTAATTAATTACGTATTACAGGAAAGAAGGAAAATCAGAGGTCTTAAGGAAATATTAAACAACCCGGAAATATACAATACACTTAAGGAGATTTCAGATAAAGTAATACGGGGAGAGGAAATAAGTTTATGTGAGATATGTATGAAGATAAGAAATACTCTACACTTAGGATAAGTACCTTAAAAATCATTATATTCAGAGATTAATCACCTGTAATTAGAGGAATCATAACAACTTTATGAAAGCTATAGAGATTAGACCCATATTAGAGAATTAGAGACACCACTTACCCAAAACTTAATACTTGAAGTAGTTATATCTTAATCCTTAATATTATCACTATCCATTAATTACTAGGTCGACACGCCTCGAAGATCTCAGATATTCACCTTACGTAGTAGCGTTATTAAAGATTAGGGATTTAGAGAATTCTTAAATTAGCAAATATTACTCAGTATGTAAAGCTTTTAAACTCTCGCTATATCAGTGTTATAGGTAGTAAGTCGTGATTGTCGTAGATCCTGTATGTGGGATGAAGGTAGATTCTGAGAAAACTAGATATAAGACTGTTTATAAGGGTAAGGTATACTACTTCTGTAGTAGTCATTGTAAGAAGGCATTTGAGGAGAACCCTGATTACTACTTAACTCACGGTCC
>JAJHRE010000075.1 GCA_020832985.1 Desulfurococcaceae archaeon
GGGGATAATTTAAATTATATCGTTCTTAAGTATTATCAAAACTATAAACGCTTAGAAGTAAGTATAGTTTAGGTGGTTTAACATTAGGGAGAGGCTTTTCGGGACTGACGGTGTTAGAGGTATTGTTAATGAGTGGTTAACTCCTGAAAATGCTTTAAGACTCGGGTTAGCTATAGGGTCATACTTTAAACCATCTGATAAGGTGTTAGTTGGATGTGATAGTAGGGCTGGTAATTCATTTCTGGTGAAGGCTGTGGTCTCAGGACTCCTATCAACTGGTATGAAGGTATTCTACGCAGGACTAACACCTACACCAGCATTACAACTATATGTAAGGGATAAGGGGTTTGACGTAGGTGTTATGGTGACAGCAAGTCATAACCCTCCAGAGTATAGTGGGTTGAAGGTTGTGATGGGTGATGGTATTGAAGCCCCAAGAGATGTTGAGGAATCTATTGAGGAGATTTATCATGAGTTAACCTTTAGGAGGGTTACATGGACAGCGTTAGGATATGATGTTAAGGTAGTTGATGATGTTAATGATTACTACGTAAGTAAGGTTGTAGAGAAAGTTGATCGTGAAGTCATCAGTAAGAAGGGTTTGAAGGTTGTTATTGACTGTGCTAATAATGTAGGCTCTCTAACAACCCCACACGTACTTAGGGGGTTAGGTGTTAAAGTACTAACGTTAAATTGTGATATATCTCATATACCCTACCGTAACCCTGAACCAACACCTGAGAATTTAACAGATTTAGTAAGTGTTGTTAGGTCGGTGAATGCTGACTTAGGTATAGCTCATGACGGTGACGCTGATAGGGCAATCTTCGTGGATAGTCTTGGGAGGGTGTTACAGGGTGATAGGTCAGCCCTTATGTTATGTGACCATATACTGAATAATAAGAGGTTAAGGATTCCTAAGAAGGTTGTTACAGCTGTTTCATCAAGTACTATTGTTGAGGAGGTTTTAAGTAAGTATGGAGTTGAGGTCATCTGGACTAAGGTTGGGAGTATAAATATAGCTAGGACTATGATGCGTGAGGGTTCTCTACTAGGTTTTGAGGAGAATGGAGGTTTTATGTATGGGGTTCATCAATATGTTAGAGATGGTGCTATGGCTACAGCCTTAATGCTTGAGTACCTCGCCTATAGTGGTTTAACACTCCATCAACTATATGATAAACTACCTAAGATGTATGTTGTTAAGACTAAAGTAAGTGTAGACCCGAGGAGTAAGGACTTAATTTTCGAGAGGTTAAAGATTAAGCTCTTAGAAGTATTCAGTGGTGGGAGGATAATAGATGTAGATGGTATTAAATTCATAACTAGTGATTATTGGTTCTTAGTAAGACCTAGTGGTACTGAACCACTCATACGTATATATGTTGAGGCTAGAGATGAAGTATTAGCTAATAAAGTATTAAATAACATATTAACACTAGCTAATGAGGTAAGTATGAAATGAAGTACTCACTAATAAATATAATAGCCTGCCCTATATGTAAGAACTTCCCGTTAAAACTCATAGTATTTAATAGTAAGACATACCAAAGGAACGTACTTGTAGAAAAACCTTTCTGTGATCTATACTGTGGTTTTAAACAGGGTTATGTAAAAGATATTAAGGAGACACCATGTGATGAATGTCTGAAGATAGAGGTTGTTGAAGGTATATTAATATGTGATAAATGCTTAAGATGGTATCCTATAATAGATGAAATTCCTAGAATGCTCCCAGACGACCTACGTAAGGAATCCGAGGATGTGGATTTCCTGAAGAAATATTCCGATAAAATCCCTAAGGAAATTCTTGAGGGGAGGAAAACCCTATAACATCCGTCATTAGTTGAGTCATTTTAGTAAACTTATAATTATGTGGTTAAGCAACATGATTTAATTGTAGCCAGAACTATTACTACGTTTATGTTTTAACATAATCTTTTAAGGTTTGATACACTACATACTTGACGTGGTAGTATGACGTCAAGAATTTCAAGGGTACTTGCGTCATTGAATACGTTGAGTGAGTGGGTGGATATGCAGAAGAAAGCTGCAGAGATGTTTAGTCAGATAAACGAGATTGTAAATACGTCAGATAGGTTAACATTAGTTTTAGTAACTAGGCAGGCGTTTCAGCATATGATAAGGACTTTAAAAGCGTTTGACCAATGGTTAAACGATCCATTCATCTTAAACTACGTAACTAAGGATATGTTAATTGATGTGTGGTCAACAACTTATAAAATACTTAACGAGCTTATAGAACTTGATATAAGACATACATTAAGTGTTAAGGAGATGGCTGAGAAGCTCATTAAGGAAGGTAAGATAATACCATTCATGGAGTTAAGAAGTTATGAGGAGGAGGAAGGTAGGAGGACTACATCACCACTCTAATCTAAACTTGATTTAGAGTTCATAATTTATAATTCTTCTAGGATGTACTCTCTAAACTTATATATCTTTTAAGTTAATACTAATTAGGTGGTGTTATGGCTGAGGCAGTTAGAGTCTATGAGTACTCACCATATAAGGACGTATACGTAGTTGAATTAGATGATGGGTCAACAAGATTAGCAACTAAGAACTTAGTCCCCGGTAGGAGAGTTTATGATGAGTGGTTGTTTAAGTTTGGTGATGTGGAGTATAGGGAGTGGAATACTTATAGGAGTAAGTTAGCAGCAGCCCTACTTAAGGGTATTAAGGAGTTGAGTATATGTAGAGGTGATAAGGTGTTATACCTAGGTGCTGGTAGCGGTACAACAGCTAGTCATGTATCCGATATAGTAGGTCTGGAGGGTAGGGTATACGCTGTTGAGTTCGCACCTAGGGTGATGAGGGAATTAATAACTGTTGCTGAGGAGAGGATTAACTTAATACCTATATTAGCAGATGCTAGATTCCCTCATAGGTATAGGTACTTAGTTGAGACTGTCGACGGCATATACTGTGATGTTGCTCAACCAGAACAAGCAAGTTTAGTAATACTTAACGCTAAATACTTCCTCAAGAGTGGTGGTTACCTATACCTAGCAATTAAGGCTAGAAGTATAGATGTTACTAAAGAACCTGATGAGATCTACAGACGTGAGATCGAGACTTTAAAGAGGGGAGGGTTTGAAGTAATTGATGTAATCCACTTAGATCCTTTCGATAAGGACCATGCTATGGTTTATGCTAAGTACGTCAGATAAGGTTAAATTTAAATCCTTTAGAGTTAATTAATTATTGAGAGCCTGTAGATGGTAGTACCTCAGAAACATCAAAGCCAGTCTTCAGATTTTAAGAAACGTGAGATAAGGTTGTTGTTAGAGAGAGTTAAGAGTATATTAGAAAAGAATTACTACTGTTATGAAATAATTAACTACCCAAGTAGTTATCGTGAGAGGTCTATAGATGTAGTAGCTGTTAAGGATAATGATAAACTCTTACTAAGGGTTAGATTAAGTATTAAGAATCTACATAAGGAGGAGATTAACGACTTAATAAATGCTGCGTCAGCTATTGATGCAGTACCATTAGTATTAAGTGATGATGTAGTCTATGATAACGTTGTTTGTGAGAGGGATAACATCTACTTAATTAGTGATAAAACCCTAAACAACATGCTTAGACGTTCATCAGATGTATTCATAATTCATAAGAAGAATAACTTCTTCGTAAGGATTAACTCGAAGAAGTTAGAGAAAATTAAGGAGGATTTAAGGTTAAGCTTAGGTGACCTAGCCTCCTACGCAGGGGTTTCACGAAGGGCTATATTTGATTACTTAAGAAATGATAGTAATGTTAGTTTAGAGGTTGCTGAAAGACTTATTGAGTTATTAGGTGAGGATATCGTAGAACCTATTACTATAGAAAGTCTTAAGACATCATTTACTAAGGCCGTCCCAGAAGGTACTGTTGGATATGATAGGAAGTTACTTGATGTGTTAAGAGTTGATGATGACATACTGATTTATAGGATTAATAGGTCAGCACCTGATTACGTAGTAGTTTCTAAAGATAGTTATGAGGTTAGTTTTGTAGTTAGTGGTGATTTAGGTAAGTTATCGGTGAAGGACTTAGTTAAGAAGATATTAGAGACTGAGAAGTTGACACGGGTAATACCCTCAGATATTAAGGCAGTAGTAGATCGGAGTTTAAAGGATGTAATACTTGATGAGCTTTCAGTACATAAGTTAGACTTGAATAAAGTATCAGTGTTGGAGAGTAGGTAGTAGCTCATTACTTTAGGTGATTAGTTGATTATAGTAATAACTGGTAGGCCTGGTATTGGGAAGACTACAGTGTTTACTAAGGTTGTAGAGAATGTTAGGAGGTATGGATTTGTTGTTGGTGGGATTGTATGTCCTGAAGTTAGGGTTAATAATGTTAGGGTAGGGTTTAAGATAGTTAACTTAATGAGTGGTGAGGAGGGGTGGTTAGCTAAGCAATCCATTAACTGTAGACCTGAGTTAAGAGTTAGTAAGTACTGTATTGAGGTAAGAGACGTACTATCGGTTGGTGTGAAGGCACTTACTGATGCTATAGCTAGTGCTGATATTGTATGTATTGATGAGGTTGGGCCTATGGAGTTGAGGGTTAAAGAGCTCAGGAACGCTATAGTTAAT
>JAJHRE010000077.1 GCA_020832985.1 Desulfurococcaceae archaeon
GGGATGTCATCATTCTAGCATCAAGTGATATGACTCACTACGAACCCGATGATATAGCACGTAAGAAGGATCATGACGTACTCGAACATATAGTTAGGTTAGACCCTATGAAGGTATTTGAAGTGATAAATAAAGAAGATGTAAGTATGTGTGGTGTAGGACCTGTACTAACGTTGCTTTACTACGCTAATAAAGTTGGCGGTAGTAAGGGGGAGGTACTCATGTATGCGACTTCAGGGGATATCACTGGAGAAAGAGATGCTGTAGTTGGTTATGCCGCAGTTAGAATTCTTTAATGGTCTCCTCATTGTCTAGAGTTAATGAAGGTGTTGAATTAAGGTCTGTTGTGTATATTCCATTATTCTGTCTCCCACTTCCTAAGAAGCATAATCCAGTAATAGTACTCCCTATAAAAGATTCTAAAATTACAGTAAGTGTTGAGGTTTTAAGTAGGCAGGGCTTAGAATTATCAGGTGTTCCCCCAATAATAGATAAGTATGTTTATGATTTCTATGAATTCATACTTAATGAGTTAGGAGTTAATTATGGATTTAGGATAGATGTTGATGGTGACTACATATATAATGGTTTCATATACGTAGCTATAACGAATTTAATGATTAGGTTACTTAGCGGTAGGTTGTCTAATGATGAGTATGGGTTGCTTAGGTTAGTGGATAGTAGGTTAGGTATTAGTGATTGTATTACAGCAATTAGGGAGTATGAAGTAGTTGGTGGACCTTATATATGGAGGTATGATGGTGAGTTACTTAAATTACCGGATATATCATGTTATGCTAGGGAGGTATTAAGTACTGAGGACATCTCCTTAAGTAGTGTTGTGAGTAATGAAGTACTTGCTACACCGTTAACACGTCTAGTAGGGTTATTAATCATAAGCATCTATAATTCATTAATTGAGAAGGACTATAAATCTCTAAGTAACTATATAAGGCTGTATAATAGTTTATGGGTAGGTGTTAGTGATATCGTTGATGGAGTATCTCAAAGCTTAAAACCAGTTACAGATACTAATTTCTATATTTATATTCAAGACCTAGGTAGGGTGACGTTGTTTGAGGTACAATTGGTATTTAAAGGTGGTTAAGCTAGGTGGTAGTGTAATTACGCTTAAAGATATGCCGATGACTATTAGATATGATGTAGTTAAGCAGTTAGTATCTGAGTTAGCAGATGCTGTCAAGGGATTACCAGACCTGAAGTTAGTAATTATTCATGGTGGTGGTGGGTTTGGACACTACGTAGTACGTAAGTGTTTAAGTTCTAGCGGTAGGATAGACAGTATGTGTTTTTCGGAGACTTCATACGCTATGACGTTACTGAACACATCCCTGCTTAAGGAGTTATTAGGGGTTGGCTTACCAGTAGTTTCAATACCGCCACATACAGTCTTTAAAGCTGAGGTTGATGGGAGGGTTAGCTATGATAAAAACTTAATTATTGAGTACTTAGTGAGGGGGTTAATACCAGTACTTTACGGTGATGTTGTTTTAGGTGTTGACTCATTCCTAGTACTCTCAGGTGATACTATAGCTTGGTTATTAGCTAAGGACTTAAACGCGCATGAAATAATCTTCGTAACAGATGTTGACGGTTTATTCGATAAGGATCCTAAGAAGTACAGTGATGCAAGACTCCTAAAGTATGTTAGAGCTGATGAATTAGTGAATTTGGAGTTCTCCCAGAGTGAGTATGATGTTACCGGGTCTATGATGTTTAAACTTATGGAGGGGTTGAAACACGGTGTTAAGGGGATTAACGTTA
This sequence comes from Desulfurococcaceae archaeon, assembly GCA_020832985.1. GTDB lineage: Archaea > Thermoproteota > Thermoprotei_A > Sulfolobales > NBVN01 > CAZZLT01. Next base: position 1,786 of record JAJHRE010000077.1, read on the forward strand.
GGGTTGTGAACGGCTTAGTTAAGGGGAATTTATATAAGTCCTTACATGGTAATTCCTCTATAGGTACGGTGATTAAGTATTGAGTTATGAAGGTGTTAATAGGAAGTTAGAACATATAGAGATTGCTTTAAGAGAGGATGTGGAGGGCCCGTTAACAACATGGTTTGAATGTGTGTACTTAATACATAAGGCGGTACCGGAGTTAGACTTAGACGATATTGACATCTCTACTGAGTTTGTAGGTAGGAGGTTAAGAGCTCCTATAATAGTAAGTGGTATGACTGGAGGAGCTCCTGAGACCGAGAAAATAAACGCTGAGTTAGCTAAGGTAGCGGAGGTCTTAGGTTTAGGATTAGGTGTTGGTAGTCAGAGACAGGCGATTGAGAACGAATCTTTGAGGAGTACTTATTCTGTGGTGAGGGAGTACGCACCAACTACGTTAGTATTAGCTAACATAGGTATCTCTGAATTCATAAGATATGATATATCATTAATTGATAAGATAGTTAACATGGTTTCTGCTGATGCCTTAGCTATACATTTAAACGTAGCTCAAGAACTAGTACAGCCGGAGGGTTCTCACAGTTTCAAAGGTTTTATCAGGAAGTTAGAGGTTGTTATGGAGGAGTTATCAGTACCTATAGTTGTTAAGGAGGTAGGCTTCGGTATTTCTAAGGAGGTTGCTGAGGAGTTAGTAGGTGTTGGGGTAAGTCATTTCGACGTTGCAGGTGCTGGAGGTACTAACTGGGCTAAGATCGAGATGTTAAGAGCTAGGTATAGGAAGGATAAGTTGAAGGAGAGGTTAGCTCTAGAACTACTACGTTGGGGTATCCCTACAGCTGCTTCAATACTTGAGGTTTGGACAGCAGCTCCGAACTCTGAAATCATAGCTAGTGGCGGTATTAGAACAGCCCTAGACGTTGTTAAAGCCCTCAGACTAGGGGCTAGTGCGGTCGGTCTAGCATTACCCTTACTCAGGGCTTACTACTCAGGTACGTTGGTTGAGTACTTAGATGGGCTAGTTAAATCAGTTAAAGCTTTATTCTTACTCACCGGTTCTAGGAATATTAATGAGTTAAGGGGTAAACCCATAGTTGTTTACGACCCACTCAACACCTGGATAACTCAACGCGGTTTAAAAATACCTTAGTAACGTCTTATATAGGTGATTGAATGAGTAATGAATTACTTAAGTATGCGGTTAAGGTGGCTGAGAAAGTTAACATGATATTAGGTGAGGTTGTTAGAGGTGATGAGAAGCAACTGTACGACGCATCGTATTATCTCCTTAAGGCTGGTGGGAAGAGGTTAAGACCTCTACTCACAGTCCTCTCAGCTAGGTTATTCGGGCTTAGTGAGGATATCTCTATATATCCAGCAGCTTCTGTCGAGTTACTACATAATTTCACCTTAATTCATGACGACATAATGGATAGGGATGAGTTTAGGAGGGGTATCCCGACAGTTCATAAAGTTTATGGTGAGGCTATGGCTATATTAGCTGGTGACCTACTCTTTGCTAAGTCTTTCGAGGTGATGTTTAGGTTGGTTGGCGTCATCCCTTACGAACGGATTGTTAAAGCTTTGAAAGAACTTACATGGGCTGCAGTAACTGTTGCTGAGGGTCAGGCACTTGATATGGAGTTTGAAGGTAGGGCTGATGTTAAGGTTGATGAGTATCTGAAGATGGTGTTTAAGAAGACTGCAGCCTTATTTAAAGCATCAGCTTACATAGGTGCTGTTGTAGCTGGTGCTGAGGAAAGCGATTTAGAGAGGATTAGTGAGTTTGCTAAGAATATCGGAATAGCATTCCAGATAAGAGATGATGAGTTAGGGTTAGTAGGTGATGAGAAGGTATTAGGTAAGCCAGTATTCAGTGATTTAAGAGAGGGTAAGAAGACTATACTAGTTATTTACGCGTTAGAGAGAGTTAATGATGAACAACGTAGGTTAATACTTGATATCCTCGGTAATAGGAATGCTAGTGTTGAGGAGTTTAAGAAGGTTGCTAACATCATAATCGAATCCGGTGCCTTAGAATACAGTAATAGAGTTGCTGAGGAGTACTTAAGGAAGGGTATGTCTAAACTTGAGGAGATTAATACTAAGGATTTAGAGGCTAAGTACTTACTGAGAGAGTTTGCAGAGTTCCTAACTAAGAGGTTATACTAATGAGTTTAACTGCTAAGGTTAAGGAATACTTAAAGGAGATCACAAACTACTATAAAGGTACTTCATGTTATTTAGTTAATACATCTGTAGAGACCACATTGATAACGGAGAATCTCAATAATTTTGAGAAGGTTGAATGTGTTGATATAAAGAACTTTATTTCTGGAGGGTTGTTAGAGAAGGAGTTACTCATATGTAATGAGAGGATTAGTAAGTGTATACTCGTTCTCAGCGGTGCTAAAGTAGATGTTGTAGAGGTTAGAGGTTATGATGTACTACTACGTGTTGATGAAGTGTTAAAGGTTGAGGAAGGTAATGTACTAGCTTATATAGTGACAGGTAAAGGTGAGTTAAGGAAGTTTAAATCTACACGTAGCGGGTATGTTATCCTTATAGAGGAGGTAATTGATAAACCTCAAGGATATATAATCTACTTAGTGGACGGTGGGTATGTCAGGGAAGTTAAGTAATGAGGTTATGGATGTTATAGTTAAGCTCACATTGAAAAATGCTATAGAACATGATGGTAAGGCCTTAGTTAAGGCTGTCTTAAGTAAGTTATTAGGTTCTTTCCCGGAGTTGAG
>JAJHRE010000078.1 GCA_020832985.1 Desulfurococcaceae archaeon
TATTAACACCTGGTACAGGTACTCCAGTAATAACACTAGTAGTGAAGACTAACTTATTCTCAGGACTTAACGGGTCTATACGTGGTTTAAGCTCTCTAAACAGTATGTAAGCTGCTAAACCCCTACCGCCTAAATACTCCCTATAAACTACCTCAGAGATCTCCTCAACACGTACAGTACCACTAGTAAGGTCTACACGAAGCCACCTACCATTAAATCCGTATGGCAAGAAAACCCCTAGAATAACTTGATTTTAGGTTTATAACCATAACTTAAATTAGTTGAAGGTAGGTGTTAATTTAAATTCACTATTCAGACGATGCGGACTACATCACATCCTCAGTGAGTAGTCCTATCATCACCTAATAAGTATTAATTACTACCCCTAACCATTAATTTCAGAGATAGTTAATAAGGTATTCACAATATAGTATTTAGATGATGATACCTGGGGTTCGATTGATTTAATGATATGGAGTTACCCTACTGACCACATTCTCTAATCAGTAACCTACCCTATCATCAGTGATCAGCGATGGCGCTATTCATCATGAAGTAACAACCGTAGTTTAACTACTTAACTTACCAACTTATTTAGTGATTGAGTACCTAATAATGTTTAGCGGGTCATCAGAAAGACTCCAAAGACCTCTCCTTAAATCTAATAATGTTATACCGAATTCACTGGCTACGTAATCACTTATGAGTATCTCATCTATGTGTGGATTTACTATGATGTTAACGTCAATTACTTTTGAATGTCTGTCAGGGAGTACTAACTCTAAATGATGTGTAGTAAGGTAGTGTTATCTCACCACCAGTCTCTATAGACGCTATAGTACTTGTCTTAGGAGGCCATAGACCTAACTCCTTAGCAGTACTTAACGGTACTACGATATCTGGTGAATCAGCTTCAAACCCACTATTAACTAGTGCTACCTCCTCAACAACTCTATCCTTAGTAATGAGTCTAACCTTAACCCTACACGCCAAAATCACTCACTAAGTCTATATACATACTTCTTCCTCATATAACCAATCCTCCTCCTAGGTAAGAACTTCGAGATAAATTCCTTTAAAATCCTTAAATCCTCACTACTCATACTACACCTAAGATACATGAGTAAGAAAGTTAAAAATTGTAGATAGTGAAACCCACTATATTACATAGTCTAAATTAACTAATCTTAATTTAAGACTCTTAAGTAAGGTACGCCTATGTAGTTAGTGAGACTATGTCTATTAATGAGACTGAGGTTTTAAGGAAGAGCTATTGCATTCCTTAAGAATGCTGAGTACCTATACAGTATAGGCTGTTACGGAACTGATGGTAAGTTTAGATATCTGTGAATACTGTAAATATTTGGCTCTTAGAGTAATGTTTAAATACCTCTATACTCACTAAATCCCTTGGATGATCCGCACTGCGGTGACTCTATGAACTCAGATGGGAGCCTCATGGCGTTAGGCTCGACTGGGGCTCATGAAGTGCGGGTGAAGCTAATGAACCCACATCGAGGCCCAACCCCTCTAACGGAAATACAAGTATTTACAAACATCATCAAGTACCGTTAGAGGGGAAACGCCAGTATGACTTAGCCATGTTTAGTCTTGAACAATACTGTCAGTTAATCCTTAAGTATAAACTCCTCATTAAGACTGGAACCTACCCTAGGGCTCACTCAATAACATACCTACTTAAGCTACTCTCAAGTATTAGTCAGGAGGTTAATACGTTACTTGAGAATGATGAGAACTCCATAATCTTGACTAAGATTGAGGATGCTTATATAAGTTCTTGACACCTACCAAGAAGATATGATGAGAGGGAGGTGAAGGTAGTGTTGAGGTTCGTTTAGGAGGTGTTTAACCCGTCATTGAGAGGGTTTGACATATATATATTGAGGTCTTTAAAGAACGTAGTAAGTTGATGAGTAGGTTTAATGAGTTCTTAAACGATGTTAAGGAACTCGTAAGGGGTTTTACCCCTAATGCTGAGGTATACCTCTTCGGCTCATATGCTGAGGGTAGGGTAGTAGCATCAAGTGATATCGATATCTTAGTCATAGTTGATGAAGGGGTAGAGCTAGGGCTGAGGAGGTTAAGGTGGGGGTGAAGAGGGAGTATATTGATTACCCTATAGAAATCCACGTAATTACTAAGGAAGAGTTTGATAGGTAGTATAAGAGATTCGTAGGTAATTTAATTAAGGTGTGAGTGTAGGTCAACCTCAATTACCTTCATTACCTCCTCTCCAACCTCTTAAATATCGTCTTCTCATGTAGTTTTAAGGCTAGGACCGTAAATACTAACGTGAATATAGCGGTAACTGCTAAGCTGAGGTAGGGTGGTAGGAAGGTACTACCTAAGTACTGCCCTCTTAAGAGGTCTGTCGGGTATGTTATCGGTGACAACATAGTTATTGGTAGGATCCATGAGGGTAGCTGTGTTATCGGTATTAAGATACCGCTAACAAACATTAACGGTAGCTTTACTGAGCTTGTTAGTAGGATGACATCTGCTGGTGTGTCTGTAGGTAGTGCTGAGAACAGTATCCCTAAGGATGAGAGGCCTACAGCTGTGAGTAGGATTGTAGTTATTGTTAGTATGGGGTTTGCCGGTGTGATGTTTAAGGCTATACCTATAGTTATAGGAGGTATTATGAATATTATCCCGAATATAGTTGAGGCTAGGATATCCCCGATAAGCATTAACTTAATTGTGATGGGTCTGGAGAGTAACATCTCAAGGGTTCTCTGCCTAGTTTCCCAAGGAGCTATTATCGGGGTTACAGATGATGCTGTGAAGAGTAGTGTTAGGGTTATTAAAGATGCTAAACCCTCCCTCAACTCCAGCCCCTTCCCAGCGTAGAATGCAGCCCATAGGAATATTGGGAAGAGGACTCCTGTAACGACTATCGGGCCTTTAGCGTAATAGAGCTTAACATCTTTCCAACATATTGTCCACACAGCCTTAAGCATATGTACGTACTCAGAATTCATGGCCTACCCCTTCACCAACCTCATAAAGACTTCCTCAAAAGTAGGTGGTGATATCTTAATATCAAGTATCTCAAGTCCTGACTTCTTAGCATAATCAACAACCTTAACTATGACTTCAGCAGGTTTTGTACAGATTATTGAGAGTTTAGAGGACTGTAGACTGTATTCGTAGGGTTCTAGAAAGTCTAGCCTCCCCTCCTCTAAAGCCTTATTGAAGGTTATGGTGATGTATGTGTATGCCCCAACCTTTATCTTAAGTTCGTCAGGACTACCTTCCTCAACAATACGACCACCCCTAATAATCGCTACCCTATCACATAACGCCCCAGCCTCCTCAATATTATGAGTTGTTAGGAATATCGTCACACCACCCCTCCTTAATTTAAGGATTAACTCACGTATAGTCCTAGCACTGAAGACATCTAATCCTCCAGTAGGTTCGTCAAGGAAGAGTACTTTAGGATTACTAATTAATGCCATAGCGATTAGGAGCTTCTGCCTCTGCCCCTTAGATAGGTTCTTAGCCTTCCTATCCTTCACGCCGTATAGGTCTAAAAGCTTAAGTAGGTTGGAGGCCCTCTCCCTTATATCACTGTCAGGGAGGCCGTAGAGACGGCCTACGAGTATGAGGTTATCCCAAGCTGAGAGGTCTGGGTATGGGTTTGCCTCCTCCGGTACAACACCGATTAACTTCTTAACCTTGATAGGTTCCTCAACAACGTTATGACCCATAATTAACGCATACCCTTTATCAGGTTTAAGTAGGCCTATCAACATACGGATAGTTGTTGTCTTACCAGCACCGTTAGGACCTAATAAACCGTATATCTCCCCCTCCCTCACCTTAAAACTAACACCGTTTACAGCCTTAACATCACCGAAGCTCTTATGGAGGTCTACAGCCTCTACAACATACATTAACTACCTACCCCACCCTCCGCTAAGATTAAGTCGATAACCCTCCTAGCATCCCTAAGAGTTTTTAGGGAATTATCTAAGTACTCTAAACCCTCCTCAGTAATAATGTAAACCCTCCTAGCAGGACCCCCACCCTCAACATCCCACTTCGAAGCTACAAACCCTAAATACTCCAACCTCCTAAGTAGACCGTAAACCACAGGCTTAGGAACATCAATACCGAACCTCTCCTTCAACAACCTATGTATCTCAGCACCATGGGCAGACCTACTCCTTATAAGACATAATATAGCTAGGTTTAAAAGACCTCTAAGCGGTACACCCCTTAAGCATGTATGTACATCTCCATGACATGAACATTGACCCCCACCACACATACCACATACACCTAGGTAGGTAAGTTACCTAAGTATATAAGTTTATAGTAAAGTACTAAAGAAGCTGTTGAGTTTTGGGTAAGAGCTAGACTTCTTAACCCGAAGTAGATATATGCTAT
>JAJHRE010000079.1 GCA_020832985.1 Desulfurococcaceae archaeon
TAGATGTTGGTGGTGTTGAGGTAGGTGGTAGGAGGGTTGTAGTGATTGCTGGACCTTGCTCTGTTGAGAGTTTAGAACAGACGTTAGAGATTGCTAAGCTTGTTAAGAGGTTAGGGGCTCATATGTTAAGAGGTGGTGCGTTTAAGCCGAGGACCTCACCCTACAGTTTTCAAGGGTTAGGTGAGGAAGGTCTTAAGATACTTGTGAAGGCTCGTGAGGAGACTGGACTACCTATAGTTACTGAAGTCATGGACCCACGTGATATCCCACTATTTAAGAAGTATGATGTTGACGTGTTTCAAGTCGGTGCTAGGAATATGCAGAACTACACACTTCTTAAGGAGTTAGGTAGGATTGATAAACCCGTACTCCTTAAGAGGGGATTCTCAGCAACTATTGATGAGTGGTTAGGAGCTGCTGAATATGTAGCCTTAGGCGGTAATAGAAAGATAATACTGTGTGAGAGGGGTATTAGGACTTTCGAAACCCATACTAGATTCACCTTAAGCATCTCAACAATACCTCTAGTTAAGAAGTTGAGTTACTTACCGGTTATTGCTGACCCCAGCCACGCAACCGGTAGGAGGGACCTCGTAATCCCAGTAGCTAGGGCCTCTATAGCTGCTGGTGCTGATGGAGTCTTAGTTGAAGTCCATCTAAATCCTGAGAAAGCTTTAAGTGATGGTCCTCAATCACTTACGATAAGGGATTTCGAGGAGTTAGTACGTGATCTTAAGAGAGTAGCTGAGGCCTTAGGTAGGTACTTATGAGTAATTTCCACGAGATTAGACTACGTACTAGGTCTGGAGAGTACCCTATATACGTTGGTAGAGGTATTATTAACTACCTACCTAAGTTTATGGACAGCCTTAAGAATAGTGGTAAGTGTGCTGTAATAACTAATAAGGTCGTAGGTAGGTTGTACGGTAAGTTCGTTGAGGAACTACTCAGTACTAAGTTTAAGGTATACTTAATTGAAGTACCTGATGGTGAGGAGTGTAAGGATTTAAGAGTTGTTGAGAGGGTTTATGATGAGTTAATCACTTCTGGATTTGATAGGTATTCAACTATAGTAGCGTTAGGTGGTGGTTCTATAGGTGATTTATCTGGGTTTGTAGCAGCTACATACATGCGTGGTATTAATTACGTTCAAGTACCTACTACATTACTAGCTCAAGTTGATGCATCAATAGGTGGTAAAACAGCTGTTAACCACCCTAAAGGTAAGAACATCATAGGCGTCTTCTACCACCCACACTTCGTACTGATAGATGTTAACTTCCTAAAAACCCACGACTTAAGGGATTTTAAGTCCGGACTTGCTGAAGTGATTAAGTATGGCGTCGTCTTAAGTAGGGAGTTTTACGAGTATGTTAAGGTTAATTGGGGGAGGATTCTAGATATTAATAGTGATGAGTTACTATACACTATACGTAGGTCTTGTGAGTTTAAAGCATCTATAGTTAGTATGGATGAATTCGATAGGGAAGGTATTAGAGCCCTACTTAACTACGGACATACTGTAGGGCATGCGATTGAAGCATACTTTAATTACGAGTTAAGACATGGTGAGGCTGTAGCTATCGGTATGTGTTATGAGGCTAAGGTCTCAGTAGCTATGGGGTATGCTAGAGAATCTACAGCTACTGAATTATGTAGTACGTTGGAGGACTTAGGACTACCGTTTAAGATCCCAGAAGGTACTGACGTAGATAAGTTGTTAAGCTTTATGAGACGTGATAAGAAGGCATTCAGCGGTAGGATCGCTATGGTCCTACTAAGAGATATAGGGAGTGGAGTACTGGTTAGGGACGTCCCTGAGGAAATCATTAAGGAGGTCGTAATGAGGTGGTAAGACCTCTAATATGTGTATCCTTAACTAGATGTGATGACGTAGGTAAGGTCTCAGACGTCGACTTAGTTGAGGTAAGGATTGATATGTTAGGGAGTTGTTGGCGTAAGGTTATTAATGATTTAAGAGTTCAGTGGATTGCATGTAATAGAAAGGTTGATGAGGGTGGGTTATGGAGTGGTGATGAGTATAGTAGGGTTATGGAGTTATTCAAGGCTGTAGAGTTAGGTGCTTCATTCGTAGATATAGAACTATCTACAGCTGATGTTAAATCAGTAGTAAGTCGTTTAAAGAGGTGTGGTGTTAAGGTGATAATCTCTAAACATATAACCACACATACACCGAGTCTGGATGAGTTGAGGGTTATAGTTAATCAGATGATTAACTTAGGTGCTGATGTCTGGAAAGTAGTTACTAAAGCTAACGACATACGTGATAACCTAGTAGTCCTCCAATTAATTAAGGAGTTTAAAGTCCCTGGTATCTCTCTAGCTATGGGTGATTTAGGAGTTATTAGTAGGGTCTTATCACCATTAGTAGGAGGTTTCCTAACATATGCATCAGTCTCTAAAGGTTCGGAATCCGCCCCAGGCCAGCTAACAGTTTATGAACTTAAGAGTATTTATAAGTTACTTGGTGTTGATGTTTAATGCATGCTAAACTCATATGCTTGATAGGGGATCCTGTAGAACATTCTATATCACCTATAATCCATAATGAGGTATTTAGGGCTTTAAACCTTAACTACGTATACCTAGCCTTTAGGGTATTACCTGAGGATTTAATGGATGCTGTTAGGGGTTTAAGAGCTTTAGGTGTTGTAGGGTTTAACGTAACTATACCTCATAAAGTATCAGTTATGAAGTACTTAGATGAGTTATCACCTGATGCTGAGGTCGTAGGGTCTGTTAATACAGTCGTTAACATGGGTGGTAGATTAGTAGGTTATAATACCGACTACTTAGGCGTTGTAAACACCTTCAAGAACTTAGGTATTAAGTTAGAGGGTACTTCAGCAACTGTCTTAGGTGCTGGGGGTGCTAGTAGGGCAGTTATTTACGCGTTAATATTAGGTGGTGTTGAGAGGGTATTCATAGTTAATAGGACTTTAGAGAAGGCTGTATCATTAGCGGGTGAATTCAGTATTAAATTCCCTAATACTTCCTTAATACCTATGAGTTTAACACAGGAGAATTTAAGAGAAGCTATTCAGAAATCACATATAGTAATCAACACTACCTCAGTAGGTATGTATCCGAGGACTGAGGAGTCCTTAGTCCCACCAGATTTACTAAGGAGTGATTTAGTTGTTATGGACGTGGTTTACAACCCATTAGAGACTAAGTTGTTAAGGGATGCTAAGGCCGTAGGTGCTAAGGTCATAGACGGTGTTAATATGTTAGTGTATCAGGCAGTAGCTTCGTTTAAGTTATGGACTGGTATAGACCCACCAGTAGATATGATGTTCAGGACTGCATACTCAGTATTAAGACAGTTGAGGTGAGTCCTGATTAACATAGCTTTGATAGGTTTTATGGGTTCTGGTAAGACTACTGTGGGTAGGTTACTAGCTAGTAAGTTAGGTATGGAGTTCGTAGACCTAGACGAAGTCATCATGGTTAAGTTAGGTATGAGTATCTCTGAGGTCTTTAGTAGGTATGGTGAGGGGTACTTCAGAGATGTTGAGTCTGAAGTTGTTAAGGAGGTATTCACAAACGTTAGTAATTCAGTAATTGCCTGTGGTGGCGGTGTAGTTGTTAGGGATGTTAATGTAGAGGTTATTAAGAATAACTCAGTAGTGGTTTACCTACGTGTAAGTCCTTATGAAGCCTACCGTAGGTTAATGAGTTGTAGGGATAGGCCGTTACTTAACGTTGGTAATAGGTTGGAAGTCATTAGTAAGTTGATGAGGGTTAGAGAACCTCTATACCTAAGAACAGCACATGTAGTTGTAGATGTTGATGGAAGAACACCTGAAGATATCGTTAACGACATAATTAAGATATTATCGTCTAAGGTGTTTTAAGTTGTTAGTACGTGTTAGTGGTAGGAGGTTGGAGGGGGTCCTTAAAGCACCACCATCTAAGAGTTATACTCATAGGGCTTTAATATGTGCTTCGTTAGCTAGGGGGAGGAGTAGGATTTTAAATCCGTTACTAGCTGATGATACCTTCACCACCTTAAAAGCTCTTACATCCTTAGGTGTTGAGTTCTTAATCACTGATAAATTCATCGACGTCTTCGGAGGTGTGCTTAAGCCTAAGGTGAGCTTAATAAATTGTGAGGAGTCTGGAACTACGCTTAGGTTCATATTAGGTGTAGCCTCCTTAGTCAGTAGTCGTTTACTTATAACTGGTTCAGGGTCTCTACTTAGGAGGCCTATCGGTGAGTTAGTTAGGGCTTTAAGTGACTTAGGTGCTAAAGTATTAAGTAATGGAGACTACCTCCCAGTAATCTCGTATGGTGGTCTTAAGGGTGGTATAGCTAGGGTTAGAGGTGATATAAGCTCTCAATTCATCTCATCACTACTGATAGTATCGGTATTAACTAAAGAACCTACAAC
>JAJHRE010000054.1 GCA_020832985.1 Desulfurococcaceae archaeon
CACTACACAGCAAAGATACGTGATGTAGCTAACCTAATGTATGAGAATGGTGTGGGTAGTGTTATGATAGTAGATGATAAGGGTGTATTAGTAGGTATAGTTACTGAGAGGGATTTAGTTAAGGCAGTAGCTACTGGTAAAATAACTGATGATAGGGAGGTCTACACTATAATGACTAGGAACCCAGTAACTATAAGTCCTGAAGCATCAGCTCATGAAGCCTTAAAGAAGATGAGGGAATACAATGTTAGGCACTTACCAGTAGTTGATAGGGATGGTAAGCCCTTAGGTATGGTCTCTGTAAGGGACTTACTAGATGCTGTACTGACGTTTATAGAGGTTTTCATCTAGTTAGAGTGGGCATCTAGTAATGTTGTGTGAGTATGGGCAGTGTGCACATGTTGGTGAGTTGCCCCAACAATCATGCATATTATTAATAGTGTATGTACAGTAGTTTACTAATGTACAGTCAAGACATGAGGGTTGTGTAAAGAATGTACTCCTAAACCTAAAACGTATGTATTCAGAATTCCTCCAAATATCAATTAATCCCTCCCTCCTTAAATCACCGAATTTTACAGCATATACGTACCTATCAACACCTAAGAACGTATACCTCCAATTATGTGCGTAGTGAATACATGGAGTTACATAACCATCCCATCTAATAAAGAGGGCGTTATTATTTATGAACGGGCATAACCTCTCAACACCTACCTTATTCTTAGGTAGTGATATTTGACCCCCAACAGCTAATACCTCCTTAGAGAGTTTATCGAATACCTCAGTAAGTTTAGGTATTAAGTCTGTATTACTGTAGACTGTCAGGAGCCTCTCATACTCTATAGATAGAGGTATGGTGTGTGAGAGGACTACCCTATTAAAACCTAAATTCCTAGCATATGATGCTATCTTAGGGATATCGTTGAAGTTAATAGTGTTTATAGTAAACCATAACGTCAGGGTAGGTTTAACACCGTAACCCCTCAAATCATTAATCCTTAACAACCCTTTAATAACATCACTTAACACACCACCAACACGTATACTCTCATAGACGTCAGTCTCAACAGAATCTACACTTACTACGACCTCATCAACCTCTAACTTGTATATATCATCAGCATATCTACTCAGTAAAGACCCGTTAGTGTTTAAGACTGTGTAAACGCCTAAGTCCTTAACCTCTCTTAAGAAGTTGATAATCTCTGGGTGTGTTAAGGGTTCACCCCAACCACTAAAAACTACCTTCTCAACACCTACACTACCTAACTCATTAACTACTTTATTAAATACTTCCTTACTCATAATACCTAAAGACTCATTAAACATGTTATTACGGAAGCAGTGGATGCATGAGTAATTACATAAGGTAGTTACTTCAATCATAACCTCCTTAGGCTTAGAATCCTCATTAAGTGTTAACTCCCACTCACTATAACGTAGCTTAAGCACTAGTTAATCACCAAGTAATTATGTGGGAGAAAATTAAAAATAAGTGATTTAAACTTATGATTAATATTTTACTATTAACTAGGTAGTAAGCCTTCCTCCTCAAGTCTATTAGCAAGCCATTTAAGGTCTAGTTCCTCAAGTTTAGCTCTTGTAGGTCTACCCTTAATCCAACCTCTAGCCTCGTAGTACTCCTTAAGCATCTCACCTAACCTAACTACATGTCCTTTAACAGGTCCTTCAGGCATAGGCTCCTCTAATAATCTCTTAGGTAGTGTATCGTATTCCTCACCATCACCGAAGCTTAATACGTTGAATACCCTCTCAGCATTGTATATCCTCTCACCAATTAATTCTAACTCCTTAGGAGTTACATCCCAACCAACTACAGCACTTAGTAGTCCTGCGAAGTCCTCAGTCCATAAGGCGAAAGTATCGAACTTACAGACTACTAAACTATCAACTACTGCGAATACGTCCTGGAAGTGCTTAACTAACGCACCCTTACCTTTAGTCTCAAGCCTATCAACTAGTTTAGGAACTCCTAAGACTTCTGGTGATATCAGATATGCTCTTAAGTGACAACCACCTCTATTACTAGTAGCGTATGCTAGTCCATGACCTTGAGCACCTCTAGGGTCGTAAGCAGGTAGTTCCTGACCCCTAACAACCATAGCTAATTCAGGAGCTCCATACTTCTCAGCAAGTCTCTTAGCACCCTCAGCTAAGTCACAACCAATTCCAGACCTATAAGCAGTCCTCCAAGTAAGTTCTACTAATACCTCACCACCACCCCACTCAGCCTTCAACCCACGTAACTTCTCAGGAGGTATCTTACCCTTCTCAACAAACTCTAAGAACGTACCGATGACATGACCCATAGATATACCGTCTAAGCCTAACTCATTACAGAGGTAATGAGCTTTAGAGATAGCTGCTAAGTCACTAGTACCTGTTTGAGCACCGAAAGCCCATACAGTTTCGTACTCAGGACCCCCACCCTCACCAGTAAATGGCGGTTTAGTTATCCTAGTATACCTAGCACATCCTATCGGGCAGCCCCAACATATCTCCTCCTTCTGCTTCTCCCAATCCATTATAGTAGTAGTTATAGTCTCACCACTAGTTGCACTAGCTTCTGGGAAGACACCTGTCTTGAAATTCTTAGTTGGGTATATACCGGCGTTATTAATTATATTAACAAGTACTGCTGTCCCATACTTAGGTAGTGCTTCACTAGTTACTGGACTCTCCTTAATCTTCTTCATAACTGACTTAGCAGCTTCAGTGAATTTCTCCTGATTAGCTATCTTAGGTCTTTCCTTACCGTAAACAGCTATTGCCTTAACCTTCTTAGAACCCCATACAGCTCCATGACCACCCCTACCAGCAGCTCTAGACTTATCATTAATTATACATGCAATCCTAGCTAAGTTCTCACCTGCAGGACCTATACAAGCTACTTTAATCTCCTTAGCCTCAGACCTACCTACCTCAGCACTTAACTCCTCAACTATAGCGTCAGTAGTTGCGTGTGTGTCCATACCCCATAGGTGGTGTGCATCTCTAATCTCTACCTTACCGTCATGTACCCATAGGTAAACAGGTCTCTCAGAAGTATCCTCAAGTACTATACCGTCAAAACCAGCAAACTTTAGGTATGGACCGAACTTACCACCTGATTGAGCGTCATGGATAGTGTTAGTTAGTGGTGATTTAGTTACTGAACACCACCTACCACTTGCTGGGACACCAGCAACACCTGTTAGGGGACCCACCATCACGTAAGCTTTATTTGAAGGACCTAACGGGTCTGTCTTAGGCGGTATCTCCTTAAGAGCTAGGTAAACACCTAAACCCCTACCACCAATCCATTTCCTAAGTACTGACTCACATATTGATTCGTGAGTGACTTTACAATTCCATAAGTTAACCCTAGCTAACTTACCCATATAACCTCCAGGCATAAGAACACCTTCATTAATGAATTCCTTAAGAAGGTAATAAGAATTAATGATTAATTAACTAATTATACTGTGGATAATTTAAGTCTAATACAACAATTGTATAGTTATAAATTAAAAATTAGGACTTGATGATGTTTACTCCGTTAATACTGTCTAAGTTTAGTGTTAAGTCGCAGTTAATTACATTACTTATTAAATCTACACATCCGTAAGTATCTTTAATAAGCCTAACTACTAACTCATATGTTGGTAGTGGGATCTTAATGTTATGGTTATCTGCCTCAGAGATTAGTATCTTTATGAGGTCATTTATTGAGGTACCTCTACGTACTACTAACCTCACATTATTCATTAACTCATTATATACTTTAACAGTCCTTAAAGACTTCTCAAATACCTTCCTAGCAGACCTTAGTAGTGAGTATACATTAGATTTCGATACACCTAAAATACGTGCGATATCCTCAACTGTTAGTCCTTGAGCCTTAAGCCTAAGTACTGTTATCTGTTTTTCAGTGAGGAATGTATCTAAAACACCACCAGCTACTGGAGGGAATATAGATACTTTATCATTATCCCTCAATACAGCTCTTAACCCACCTCTAAACTGAGCATGTATACCGTTAATAAACACTAAGTAATTCTCTAACAGACTACTTAAATCACCACCTAAATCATTAATCAGTAGGTCGTGTAAGTCCTTAACAGACTTCAGTAAATCCTCTAAAGTCACTTCATCACAGCTAAACTCAACAGATTTTAAAGACCACCCCAACCTCTCCCGTAAAGTAGCGAATACCTCAACTAAAACCCTCATAAGAACACCTTAAAATTGATCCTAAACACATTATTAAACCTTATAATCACTTAGTGTTGGAGGCCTGCATCATCATACGAGTTCCAACATCATTTACCCCTATATTTAAGTCTACTTATTGAAAAAGGTATTGCGAGGGCCATGAATACTGCTTGTATGATGAATGCGTTACTGATAGCTGTAATAAGCTTCTCATCCATACCCACAGCCTCAACAGCCTCCCCAAGTAGTATGATCTGAGATGCTTCCTGAAACGGTATGTAGTTTATCAGTATTAAGAATGCTATGTTTAAGCTTATTAGAAAACCTATATTGAATGATAATGTCCTTAAAGCAGATGCTACCCCCCTCTTATCAGGGCTTACAGCACTCATTATAGAGCTTGTATTAGGTGCTGTGAATAACCCAGTACCGATACCGAGTAGTACAGTAGTTATGAGTAAGGGTAGTGTCTCTATATTAGCTGATATTTTAGAGAGTATGTAGAGGGCAGTAGTCGACATTATCAAACCTGTAGTTGTTATTGGTGCGTAGCCGTACTTATCCGATAACCTACCGCCTAATATACCGAAGACTAGGAATGATGCTTCGAATGGTAGTACCCCAAGACCTGTTAAAGTAGCTGACATCCCCTTCCCAACCTCAAGTAATATCACTAACATAGTAAGAGATGCTCCAAACCCTAGCGAGTACAATATCTGTGATATTATACCTCCTGCAAACTGCCAGTTCTTAAAGATCGTGAGGTCTAACGCTGAGCACTCAGACCTACACTCCCACACTATGAAGGACGTAAGTAGTATTACATATGATGTCAGCATCAGTACACTTACCTTAGGTGGGACACCTCTAAAAATTAGTGTTAGGTAGGTCAGTAGTAGTGTGAGGGAGGTTGTAAATAACGTAAACCCGGTAATATCTAAATACTTAGGTCTTAACGGCTTGTAGGTTTCCTTAAGAGTTGTGAGACTCCAAAAGAGTGCTAAGACCGTAACAGGTGCTTGAATGAGGTAGAGCCATCTCCAACCTAATACATCAATAATTACCCCACTAATCGTTAAACCTAACATCGCACCAACCCTCCAAGCAATCTGATTAATCCCAAGCCAAGTACCTAGCAGTCCTTGAGGTACATTATCAGTTAAGATAGTGATGCTTAAGGACATTAGGAAAGCACCACCAACACCTTGTAAGACCCTAGCAAGAGCTAATACGAACCAATCAGTAGATAACCCAGCTGCTAATGCCCCAACAGTAAAGACTATAAACCCTAAGTTAAATAGTCTAACCCTACCGTAAATATCAGCTAACCCACCAACAATTAACTGTACTATCGTAGAACCAAGCATGTACCCCTGAATAATCCATAACATACCATCCACCCCAGCATTCAGATCATGTGCAATAATTGGGAAACCAACAAGTCCTAACCTAGCATTTAAACCAGTAATAAATGAAGCTAAAGTAGTCACAGAAATAACCAGTAATACCTTCCTCACATTCCCACTACCCATAGAGTACCTCCATACACAGCAGGCATTACTTATACTAAACCTGTAATTTTTAACTCTTAAGTAATTACACAATTAACCCAGTAATTCCTCATATAGTGTTTTAATTTTGAGGTCTAGCATATTGAGTACAATGTAAGGAGTACTTCCACCCTCAACTTCAAGATAAGTGAGGTAAAACGCTTACGTGTTGATTAAATATTTTATGAGTTCTCCTATTATACTACCTCTCAAACCGAGACTCTCTAACGGTATTTACCCACTCCTCCACACTTACATCCATACTCCTCAAAGCATTATCAATAATATCCCTTAACATCCTCGTCTTAACATTCTTAACGTAATCTTCAGGGATTCCTTCAACAGTTTCCTTAATATTCATGGAGTTTTCAGCTCCCTCCTTCAAAGATGTCCTCCACCTAATATTATGCATCATTCCTAAATAACATTAACGATAAATATTCATAGGTACTCATAAATATTCTCATGATGCTTGTTATCGGAGGTGTTAATTATTTTCAGGTGTGAGGAGTGTAGAAATTACCAATTTAATCTTAGTAAGTATAGTTGGTGTGATTGTCTAAAGTTCTCCTTATCATCTATTGTTGTATGTTTAAGGTTTTTAGAATCCCTCTTACGATCAATTCTATGGTTTCTTTTGATCTACTAATACCATCTACTAATGAGTAATTCATGATTACTTTATAGCCTAGACCTTCAAGTTCGTTCTTAAACTTCCTTGAGTAGTCTCTACCCATTAATGATGTTGTGAAGCATATTATAGGTGCTTTAATCATCCCTCTATACCTACGTATGAAGGACCTTATCGGAGGTGTTATAGACCCTACCCAAATAGGAGTACCTATAACTACTAAGTCGTAAGCTTCAGGGTTGAATCCCTCATCACCAACGTAACTAACTGACCTACTGAGTAATACATCAGTAATTAGTCTTAGGTTTAGATGAAGTGGTCT
>JAJHRE010000032.1 GCA_020832985.1 Desulfurococcaceae archaeon
TTATGAATGACCTCTCAAGAGGTGGTTTAAGTACTTCTACACCTTCTTTCTCCACCTTAACAACGTATGTAGATGTTAGTACCTTCACGTTATACTTACTTAATAACCCGTTAGGTTTAAGTAGTGCTAACCTAGATATTGGTTCTAAATCCCTAGCTACTTCAGGTAATACCTCCACTACAGTTACGTCCTTACCGTTAATTGCTAAGTGTAGGGCTACCTCAACACCTACTAAACCACCACCAACTACTACGACTTTCTGACCTACCCCAACCCTACCTAGTAGTACGTCATCAGCAATCACACAGTACTCAATACCTGGTATGTTAGGAATTAACGGTTTAGACCCAGTAGCTATCACTACTACGTCAGGACTTAACCTCCTAATCAATTCTGGAGTTGCTTTAGTCCTTAAAACCACGTTAACGTTTAACTTCTTTAACTGCTCCTCATACCACTTAATCAACTTCCTAACCCTATACTTAAACTCAGGTATTGAGGCTATCCTTAAAGTACCGCCTAAAAAGTCATTACTATCTACTAGAGTTACGTTATGACCCCTAATAGCGAGTATCCTAGCTACTTCAAGACCTGCAGGACCACCACCTATAACTACTACGTTCTTCCTCTTACGGGTTTTAGGTAATTCCTCCTCAGAAGACCATCTATACTCAAAACCTGTTAATGGGTTAACAGTACACCATACAGGTTTTGAAGTGATTATACGGCCTATACAGCCGTCATTACATGCTAAGCAAGGTCTGATATCCTCTAACCTACCCTCCCTAACCTTCTTAGGCCATTCAGGATCAGCTATTAACTGCCTACCTAAGAATACAGCATCTACTATACCTTCCTTAACTGCTTTCTCAGCTATGTTGGGGTCAGATATTAAACCACCACTAATTACTGGTACATCAACTACTGATTTAATCTCCTTAGCCAATTTAAAGAACCAACCCTCACTTAAGCTGTGGTAATATGGTGGTGATATCATATCCCTACTATCGAAGTTCCCACCAGTAACGTTGATATAGTTCACACCAACATCTACTAACCTCTTAGCTACGTACTTAGCGTAGTCTATAGTTATACCTCCCTCGATAAACTCATCACAACCTAACCTAATACCTACTGGGTAATCCCTACCGCAACGCTCCTTAATCCTCTGAACAACTTCAGTAGCGAATAAGACTCTATCAAGACCGTACTTATCAGTACGTCTATTAGTTAGTGGTGATAGGAACTGCATTATTAAGTATCCATGGGTTCCGTGAACCTCAACGAAATCAAAACCTGCTTGTTTAGCTCTTAAAGCAGCCCTAGCGAAGACCTCAACTAAACCCTCAACCTCCTCAGTACTTAACTCCCTAGGTGTTTTAGGTGGTGAGAAGTACTTCCTACCTATAGCTGAAGGACCTACAGGTTGTTGAACCCTAGCTTGAATACCCCCATGAACTAACTGAGCAGAAATCCTAACACCGTAAGACCTCACAACATCTACTAACCTAGATAAACCAGGTATTAAGTCATCATCGTAAATACCTAACTCATGACTCGCTAACCTACCGTCAGTAGATACGTAAGCAGCCTCAGTTATTATTAACCCAACACCACCACGTGCTCTAGCTTCGTAATAAGCAATTAACTGATCAGTAACCTCACCACGAATACCTGCATAACCTACAACCATAGAAGACATCACTAACCTATTAGGGACTTCAACCCTCCCTATATAGAATGGCTCGAAAATTTTCTCAAACATAGACATACCTCTAATTAATTAGTATATGATGTTTAAAACTATTGATTATCTTAGGGGTCACTTAAGTATGAACTTATCTAGTAGGGCTGTTTCATAGTTGATGTTTAGGAGTTAGATTTATAAGCCCAATAAATTGGTGTAGTAACTTCTGAGGGATGTCGTTCACTCTCAATACCCTATGAATTCACTCTAGAGGTAGTAGTACTACCAATAAGGGATGTGTGAGGAGTAAGTCCTTTGAATAAGAATGAACTGATGAGAATGAGCATCTAGAGCTAAAACGGGTGTTAGGATATAATTTATTTTATACCTCAACTTATCTAGGTAGTGAGGTGGATTTAATTGAGTGCTGAGAATGGGGGTGTTAGAGTATTTGTTGAGGGTTTAGGCTCTATAGAGGCTAACTACGGTGATAACTTAGGTTTAATTCTTGCGAAGAATGGTGTTATATTATTACCTTGTGGTGGTAGGGGGGTATGTGGGCAATGTCTTGTGAGGGTTGAAGGTCCTGTAAGCCCTCCTACGGATAGTGAAGCATTTCACGATGTTCTTAAATACGGTCTTAGACTAGCATGTCAGGTTAAGATACTTGGTGATGTGAGGGTATCCCCGCTACTTAAGTTAAGACGTTTAACTACATCAGCATTAATTAGGACTCCAGTTACTGTTGTTGACCCTATATTTAAGGTCGTTGATTTAGAACGGAGTATTCGTTTAGACATACCAGTACTACCTTCAGTTTTTAACTGTAGGGGTCCTACAAATTATGTAGTTGTTGATGGTTTCGGCGTTGTAGGTTCTATACCTAAATCATGTGAGGGTGATGAGAAGGTACTTCTAGTGGATTTAGGAACTACTAAGATTGAGTGGTGGCTTGTTAATAGTAGAGGTGATATCTTAAGAGAAGGTGTTGTAGTTAATCCTCAAATATCTTACGGAACTGACATAATTACACGTTTAACAAAGGCTTTAGAAAGTGAGGATGTGTTTAAGGGGTTAAGGGGTTCTGTTAGGGAGGCTATAACTAAGGTAGTTGATGAGGTGGGGTGTGTAGTACTCTGCGGTATTGCTGGTAATAGTGTTATGACGGGTTTATTCTTAGGTATGCCGTTAAGGAGTTTAGCTCTTAAACCTTATGAACCACCACTACTAGGACCATTCATAGATGTATTAGGAGGGTGTGTACCGTGCTTCATAACCCCTCTTATCGGGGGTTACGTAGGTGGTGATGCATTAGCTGATTTAACTATTGCTGAAGAACTTAACAGTCCTACACCCTACCTAATAATTGATTTAGGTACTAATACTGAGGTAGTCTTAGTAGTTAGTAGGGATCCACCAACCATCTACGTAACTAGTGCTCCTGCAGGACCTGCTTTCGAACGTCATATATTAGGTGGTGCTGTTGTTGCTGTAGGTGGTATATCTAAGGTTAAGTTATTAGGTTTTAATGATGATGGGAGTCCTAAGTTTGAAGTTATTGGAGAACCTACAGGACTGTTAGGTTCTGGAGTTGTGAGTTTAGTAGCTGAGTTATTAAGGGGTGGGGTCATAGATCGGAAGGGTAGGATTGTCAAGGGGTTTAAGAATATTCAAGATGTGAAGGGTGTTGTAGTGTGTAGGGGTTTAAGTGGGCGTAAGATAATCTTTACACAACATGATATCCGAGAGTTTCAGAAGGCGGTATCTGCGGTTAGGACTGGGTGGACTATCCTACTAGAGAAAGCTGGTATAAGACCTGAAGAACTTAAGAGGGTATATATAGCTGGGAATTTCGGGTCATCAATAGATGTTGAAGATAGCTTACTCTTAGGGTTAATACCTCCAGTAGATAAGGATAGAGTAGTTATTGGAGGGAATATGGTATTACCGGGATTACGTCTACTAATATTTAATAAGGATGTGTATAGGAAGATCATTAAGTTAAGGGAGGAGGTACGACATATACATCTTGAGAGAGAACCTGAATTCACTAAATTATGGGTTAAGAACTTAGAATTCATTAATCCCTACACAACTAAGTAAATCTTAATAACCTTCGTAACGTATATACCAAGGGATTCTACACTGAGTTTAAAACCTAGAGAACGTGTAATCTCAGCTTTAAGGCATGAAGAACCTGATAGAGTCCCAATAGAGTTAGGGTCAACATCAGTAACAAGTATTCATGCTAAAGCTTACTACGACCTTAGGAGGTATTTAGGTCTTCCTGAAAGACCTCCTAGACTTATGCATATCGGTCAACAACTTGCTGAAGTTGATAAGGACGTCTTAGAATTACTCCATATAGATGTCATCAATATTAACAGGACTTTAGAACCTACAACACCATACCCATACATATACAGATTCACTAGTGTTATTGATGGTTCCTTAAAAGAAGTTTCCGATCGTGAATTCTATAATTGGAGAACACCATACGATATTTATGTAGAGATACCTAAGTATGTTGAAATTACTGTAGAGGATGACAATTACGCTATGTATAACTACGGTAGGTTCTTCTGCTTAATGCCTAAAGGTAATTACTACTGTTGGTGGACTGTAAAACCGCCATTGGCAGATGTTAAAAGTGTTGATGATGTAGAGAAATTTAATTGGGATCTACTTAAAATCCCAGATACCCTCATTGACGTACTTAGGAAGAGGGCTGAATACCTATACATGAATACTGATTACGCATTAATAAATACCTTCATAGGCCCTCACGGAGTGATGGGATACCACGAAACTGGGGGACAGTTCCTTAGAGGTTGGGATAGATGGTTATCTGATTTAAGAGTTAGGAAATCACTAGCTGAGGCAATCCTCGATCACATCCATGAAATTAGGATGTATAACATTAGGAAGGTCGTAGATGCTATCGGTGAGTATATCCAGGTAATACAAGTAGGTTCCGACGACCTCGGAACTGAAGTAGGACCTCAGATAAGTGTTGAGGTTTTTAGGGAGTTTTATAAGGATAGGTATGCTGAGGTTATTGGTTATGTTAAGAAGCATTCTAAAGCATTTACATTCCTACATAGTTGTGGGTCGATATTCCCGTTGATTAAGGAGTTTATAGATATTGGTTTAGATATTATTAATCCTGTTCAGATTTCTGCTAAGGGTATGGAGCCTGAGAAGTTGAAGAAGACCTACGGTGAGTAAATAACCTTCTGGGGTGGTGGTGCAGACAACCAACACATACTACCATTCGCAAAACCTGATGAGTTAAGAGAACATGTTAAAGAAATAATAAGAATATTCGCACCAAGAGGAGGATTCATATTCTCATCAATACATAATATACAGCCAGGAGTACCACCAGAAAACATAGTAACAATGTTCAAAACAGCATACGAATACGGAAAATACCCAATCAAATGAAAAATTTAAATTATAAACAATAAACAAGTAAGTAAAACATTAAATAATTTTTGATTTAATTTAAGCTTAACTTCATCGACTGTGACGTACTCATGAGTAATTACTCACGAAACCTAAATACCTAACCTGCTAACAGAGATGTACATATTCATGGACTTCATCAAACATTGTCAGTTGAGAATGTTACGACCTAAGATATTAAATTCTCAGTAAAGCTTTAACATCACAGGTGTTGTAAATCATTATATAAATCTATATCTATTAACAAAGAAGTGTTAGAAAATTAGTGATTTTGATCATTATTGTTGGTGTTATTGGTTATTTCGTAGGTTCTTCAGTAGTACTACCACCTAAGACTGTAACTATAGCTACTACTGTAGGTATCCCAACAACAATAAACTACAATAACTGAAAAAAGTAACAGTTACTACATCATTAACACCAACTCCTACACCTACATTCCCGCTACCTCACGGGCTTCAGAAGCTTAGGTTCGTTACTGGTGGTTTCGACAGTACTTTCTACTCATTAGCTGTCCCTATAGCTGATGTGTTTAGGGGAGCTTAAGATAGAGGTTGAGAGTGACGTTCATTAGTGGTGAGATTAGTAAGGAATGACTTAAGAAGAAGTTATTAAGTGGTTCTAGGGCTAGGAGGTTAGTTCCTATTGAGAGGTTATCTGAATACTTAAGAGTTGAGGATGTTGATGGGAGTGTGAAGATTGTAGCTCAGACGGGTCCTGAACCGATAATTAAGGCTTTAGATCTTTACTTTAAAGGGGGGTAGATGGTGTAATTACTGGTAGGGCTTTAGATGTAGGTGTAGTTGCTGCATACCCGCTTAAGTTTGGATTCCCTAAGAACTTAGTCTATCACATGTCTAAGATAATTGAGTGTGGTGCTCTAGCGGCTGAACCCGGTAGTAGTAGTGATGGGATTTTCGGTATTATAACTAAGGATTACTCCTTAGTAAGGCCTCCAAACCCTAGGAGGAGGTGTACGGTGACTAGCATCGCTGCTCATTCATTCTATGAAAGGGATAATCCCTACATGGAGAAGTTATCTGATGATTATCTAGACATAACTACAGCTATATACACTCAATATGATGAGAGGACGGTCATGGTTAGAGGTAGTAGGTTTGTATCCAACCATACACTATTAAATTAGAAGGTGTTAGGTTAGTTGGGTTTAGAACTATAAGTATTGCAGGGTCTAGAGACCCTAACTTCATAAGTAACCTACCTAAGATTTTAGAAGAGGTTACTGAGGTAGTTAAGGATAGGTTGAAACACATACCTGAGGATTACCACGTGATAAACTTCAGGATATACGGTATCAATGGTGTTATGGGTATTCACGAACCTGTAAAGAATCCACAACCTCATGAGGTTGGGATAATAATTGATGTGGTTGCTAAAACCCAGGAAATAGCTAATTCTGTATGTGCCTTAACTAGAACTACATTACTACACCACGGATTTGAAGGTAGGAAGACAACAGCAGGTAATATAGCATTCCCGTTCTCACCATCTGACTTCCCAGTAGGTCCTGTATATGAGTTCAACATATGGCATACCTTAGAACTTGAAGACCCTACAGAACCATTTAATATAAAAATAGTTAAGTTCCTGAGGTGAGTCTATGGTTAGGTTATATGAGGTAGCTAGGGTGATCAGGACTAAGAATGCAGGACCATTCAAGCTGACCATCGATATATTCCTAAATGACGTAAACACTTACATGAAGTTGAGGAGTAAGTTGAGTAAGAAACTCATAGCTAAACTCTATAACATAAGGGAGGAATTAATAGAGGATATATACTTCGTCGATTCAGTCTTAGGTGTTAAGATAACAATGATTAAGGATATACCATCAGATGATTTAAGATGTTCAGATGTTTATGGAGCACAACAACACGGACCTCTGATAAACCTTGAATTAGATTAACTAAGTAATTGATAAAAACCCCTCAATAAACTCTCACTAGGTTTTCATGGTTAACCCTGTAGGGTTTAAGGATTTTCTATCTAAGGAATCTTTAAACCTCCTACGACGAATTATAATCACTGATAATATCGTTGCTGGACTTAACACATCCACTTCTAATGACGTAGATGCAATAACAACAACCCACCACCTACTAACGTAAACCTCTCTATGATATTCATGTCTGCTTTGTAGTATCTTATCTTTTCTCGTATGTAGAGAAGGTTAGAAATACTAATGGTAGTACGAATGCTAAATTAACTGCTATGAGTGAATATATTGTAGACGGCGAAGGTAAGTGTGTATACGTTGTATAAACCCATAAGGAATGTGATGAACGTAATTGGGCGTTCCTGCCATTTAGTAAGATTCCCTAGGCACTTCAAAACACCTAATTAGTTAAGATGTGATTAATAATAAACTTTTAGTTGTAAATTAAGTATGTAGTCAATATCTTCAGATGTTAAATTAACTTACTCCTTAATAGGTTCTATATGGACTGTAACTTCCCATCCGTACCTCTTCTTAAGTTCTCCTTCTACCTTAGACGCTATCTCATGAGCTTCACTTAATTTCATGTTAGGAGGTAGTCTTATATGTAGTGTTATCTCTGTATGCTCTCCATACTTATGCATGTGTATGTGGTGGATATCTGATATATCCTTAGATATAGATGAGATTATCTCCTTAACCTCACTCTCTAGCTTAGACGGTAGTTTAGAACCCATAATGTCCTTCGAAGTAGTGATTATTAGTTTAATAGCTACGAACATTATAATTACTGATACTACCATACCTAACACACTATCTACCCACCAGTAGTAATTACCAAATAGAATACCTATGCATACGAGTGCTGATAATATAGCGTCAGACCTATGATGCCATGCATCACCTACTAATGCTTTAGAATCGTACTTAACTCCAAGCCTTAAAGACCAACGAGCAAGTAATTCCTTAATTATTACTGATACAGATAGAACTACTACTAACACCCAGTTAAATATCATTGACTCACCACTTAAGTACCTCCTAACACTCTCATTAAATAGTTCGTAGGCAGTAACCGCTAGTAACGTCCCGATAATCACACTCCCTACACTCTCAGCCCTACCGTGACCGAATGGATGTTCTTCATCAGGTGGTTTATAAGCTATCCAGAAAGCAACCACTACTACAGCTGATGTTAGTGAATCAGATAACGTATGTATCGACTCAGTAATTACTGCTATTGAGTTATACATAACCCCAACTAAGTACTTAATCATGAATAAGACTGTGTTGACTATTATTGAGACTATACCTTCTACATAACCTGCAGTCTTCCTACTCAGCACTAATTGATCGACTTATCTAGTTTTAAATGGTTTAAAAGTTTATCCCTTCACTCTTCTTATACTCCTCAAACTTCTCAATAATTAGAGGAATGTCAGTATCTAATATGGGGTTACCTAACTCATCAGTGATTAAATTACCTTCTTTATCTACCTTATAAGCTACCTTTCCGAAAGCGTCGTAACCTATCTTAGTCATAGAGACTGCGAGTATGTTATAACTCTTCTTAACTAGAGCTTCTAACTCCTCCTTAGGGACTTTCTGACCTACTAGTACGAACGCCCTAGCCTTAAATCCGTAAGCTATGAATGTCGGGTGTGGTAGTGAGATTACAGCTAACACCCTTAAATTCTCAACAATCCACTGCCTAACATAACCTAGAGGTCCTGAAGCAAGTATTTCCTCAGGTAGTATTATAGCCATCCTACCGTAATTCCTTAGGAGTTGGAAGCATCTCTCAAGGAATAAAACCTCAATGAACTGTTCTTTAAGTAGGTCGGACTTCTTAACCCATCTCGAGGTAGGTCTATCATAACTCCACTTACGTCCTAACTCATACTGACTCAATATCTTAGGGTCTGTAACCCTCTGCTTGATATTGAAGGGTGGGTGTGTGATAACTATATCGAACCTACCCTCCTTAGGTATTAAGTCCTTAGGTATTGAGTACTTCCGAGATATACTTTCTAACTCATCAAACGGTGCTAAACTATTAGCTACTAATACATTACCTACCTGACCTAAGTATAAGGCCATGTAGACCTTAGCTAACTTAGCAATCTCCGGGTTTACATCAACACATAGTATATTATTCCTTAAGTATTTTGAGATTTCATCAAAACCTAACTTATACTTACCCCTAACGTAATCTACTGCTAAGTTGATTAACGTTCCAGTACCACATGCAGGGTCTATTATTAACTCGTTAGTACTTGGGTTTACGACCTTAACGATTAACTCAGCTACAGGGTAAGGTGTTAGTACCTCACCCCTATCAACACTCATCACATCCCTAGCCATATTGTTTAGAGATTCGAATTTTACGTAGCTACTTGATTTAAGTATTGATATTCCGTGTAGTCTCCTAAAGAACTCAGCTACAGATTTAAGGTTTATCCTTAAGTCTTCATCAATATCTAAGAACTTATCCCTAGCTCTCCTCATTAATAACGATACCCTATCCCTAAACCCGACAACATCAACACCTCTACGTAAATCGTTGAATTCCTTATTAGAAACCCATGCTAATACCTCACCACCCTCTAACAACTCATCACTTAACTTAATAGATACTAACTTAACTACCTCCTTAAACAACTCACGACCTTTAAGACCTTCAACATCCCTTAAATACCTACATAAGTCATTAATACAACTACTTAACTCATAAGTAGGTCTTAGTAAGTTCTTACTTAACGGGGTGTCAAACTCGTTAAACCCCTCACCATATCTAGGTAACCTACTAACCTCCTCTACCACATCACCTTCAAACTTCCTCAAAACTACGTATCTAACACCATCGTATAGTAATCCGTACTCAGCACTAGTCTGAAGTAGTAATTCACTTAAGTCCTTCAGATCACCTCTCTTAACCAGTATTAAGATGTATGAGTTGTTTATCGGGTCTTTAGATGTTAGGTCTTTAAAGACTATTAGGTCAACCCTACCTAAGGACTTACCATCCCTTAAGACATCCACATCAACACCTATTAATTCTTTAGGATACCCTAACTCTAGAACTAACCTCCTCTCAATATACTGCCTCCTTAACTCACCCTCAGTGATCTCGTGAGGAGCTCCAGTAATATAATCCCTTATATACCCCCTCTCCTTAGGGGTCTCCCTCTTAAACATCTTCAGAAAATTAATCATGAATTTACTACCACCTACGGTGGAGTACTACATACATAACTTAAATATGTAGATCAAAACCTAGAAGGTTAATAGTTGTGAATTAATAATTATTAGGGGTTTGACCTGAGGTTAGGGTTACTGTTATCGTCGGTCTTGACTTTAGGTATAATTCTATATGTAGTAATGTCTTTATATACCCCAGTAACTAATGTAGATGTCGGTGTAGTTGATTTGGGTGGTGAGTTCTTACTACCGCTACCGACTAAGGTAACTACAGTAAGTGTTGAGGAAGCAATACTTCTTAGGAAGAGTATTAGGGAGTGGAGTGATAAGCCTTTAAACATAACACAACTATCTATGATTTTATGGGTTACTCAAGGAGTTGTTGAGGATGTTCATGGATGGCTTAGGAGGGCAGCACCTAGTGCAGGTGCTACATACCCTCTAGAGATCTACGTAGTGGTTGGTGAGGGAGGTGTTTACTTAGGTGAGGGTAAGTACTTACCAGCAGGTGTTTATAAGTATGACTTTAGGAGGCATTCATTAAGACTAGTTGTTAGTGGTGATGTGAGGGAGGGGCTTTGGAGAGCATCACTTATGCAGGACTGGGTTAGGGAAGCACCTGTAAATATAGTGATATGTGCAGTCTATGAGAGGACTACTAGTAGGTATGGTGATAGAGGTATTAGGTACGTCATACTTGAGGTTGGTCATGTAGGTCAGAACATATACTTAATGGCTACAGCGTTAGGTCTAGGTACTGTAGCTATAGGTGCTTTCTACGATGATGAAGTAGCTAACGTCATTAAGGCTGCGAGGAATGAGAAACCACTCTATATATTCCCAGTAGGTGTACCGTTAACACCTCATAAGATGACCTTCGAAGAACTCCATAAAATCTATGCTAGGTTAAGGAGATGAGTAAGAAGGTACATATTTGTTTAAGGATTGTTGAGTATACCTCAATCCCACTATCCCTAGCAATGTTCTTATATGTGTTAAGTGGTTATGGTATGATATCACCGATACCGTCATTAATAGGGTTTACATACCCTACATCAGTTAAGATACATACATTACCATTACTTAGGTATGTAACGTCTCTACTAATAGCTCTCCACGGATATGCAGGTATTATAGTACTAGTTAACAGATACTTATGGAGGTATAAGGTCGTTAAAGACTTAGTAGAGGTCTTAGGTACTATATACGCATTACTAATAGTTATGATAGCTACTCTTAGTGAGGTTAGATTATACCCGTAAGTTAAAACTTAAATTATGTTTTACTTAGGTTTTTACTGATGATGAGGCACGAGCTTTATGAGTTAGTGATTAGTAGCAAACCGGCTGAGAATTAATCCTGGGTTTAAAACTCATGAACTAATGAGTAAGTAATTAATTTAAAGTACATTCTGATTAATAATAGTCAGAGAGAGGAAGACCAATCATTAATTCATCACGACCGAAAGCTCATCATCATAAGTTAATAATTAACTAACCTCTTAAACCTTAAATACCTAGTCTAAACTATGTCACGGTGATTTAATGTTGGATGTGGTTAAGGTATTAAGTGATTTAATATCGTTTCCAAGTGTTAACGACCCTGTAAGAGGTGTTAAACCGTCATACGATATTGTCAAGTATATCTACGAATTCTTAAGTAGCTACGGTATTGAGGTTAACGTCTTAGAATCTAATGGTTACTACAGTATCTTCGGCTCAGTAGGTAGTGATGAGCCGTATGTAATGTTATTAGCTCACTACGACGTAGTTCCTGTCGATGCTAGTAGGTGGAGTTACGACCCATTCAAACCTACCTTAGTTAACGGTAGGTTATACGGCAGGGGTGCTCTAGATGATAAGTCAAACGTTGCTGCTATGATGGTTTCATTAGTTGAGTTGAGTAGGTTGAGGCTTAATCGTAAAGTGTTATTCGCATTTACAGGTGATGAGGAGGTTGGTGGTGAGTACGGTGCGTTATACATACTTAATAAGTTAGTTAGTGAGGGTTCACTACCTAAGTACTTAATCAACGGTGATGGAGCTAACCACGTAGTTATATGTAGGAGGAGGAAGATCTTTGAGGTCATTATTGAGGTACCTAAGGAGTTTGAAGTTGTTAGGGGTAGGAAGGGTATTAAGACCTTCAGTGCTTACTACCCAGTAAGTCAGCACGCACATGCAGCTTACTTCATACCTAGTGTTGATTCACACCCGTTAGTATGTGCTTCAATACTTATTAAGGAGTTAGGTGCTTATGTAGCATTAATTGAGGGTAAGTTCTTAAAGAGTAATGTAATACCTTCAACAGTTACTGTAGAGTATGTAGTTCCTGAAGCCTTAGGTGATGAGGTTAGAGTTGATTTAGGCTTAACTAAGCTTATTAAGGCAGTCTCAACATTAGTTAGGACTCCAATACCTGTTAAGGCATTCAGTGAGTTCGGTATATCTATAACACCTAACATGTATGTTAGTGATAACTACAAACACACTTTAGTACTTGATGTTAGGGCTATGACGACTAAGGAGTTACTCTACCAGGCATTTAATGAGGTAGTTAATGAGTTAATACCTGAGGCTAAGGTAGATGTTAGGACTGATGTCGGCGGCT
This sequence comes from Desulfurococcaceae archaeon, assembly GCA_020832985.1. Taxonomy (GTDB): domain Archaea; phylum Thermoproteota; class Thermoprotei_A; order Sulfolobales; family NBVN01; genus CAZZLT01. The sequence continues at coordinate 12,924 of JAJHRE010000032.1, forward strand.
TCGTAAACACCCCTAAGAATTCGAGGTTAGTTAAGGTATTTACTGAAGTACTGAATAACTTAGGTGTTAAGTACTCTGTAGGTGAGGGTGCTGGTGCGAGTGACTCAAGATTCTTCACACCATATAATGTTGAAGTC